>JAAZVP010000012.1 GCA_018623495.1 Halothiobacillus sp.
CCTACGGGCTGCCCTTTTCGACTGGGTCTCGACGTGACCGTTACACCCGGCTCGGGGTGAGTCAAGGCATCCGACGCGATTCGCGTTGCTTACCGCGTCCCGCGGGGGTGATGCGCGGCCGCCGTCGTTGGGTATTCGATGCGGTTCGCATCGCTCACCGCATCCTACGGGCTTCCGGTAGGTCGAGCGGTTGAGCGTGGCGCGGCTCGTGGCAGACTGGAGCCTTCCGTCTGCACGAGCCCGTGGGCGCCCCGGCTGCCCAGGGTGTGTGCGGCGTGACGATCGGCGCCGTCTTCCACCCGAGACCGGGGCGGGCGGCGTTGCGGGAAACCCGGCAATCCGGCGAGGGAGTCGTTCGATGATCAACACCGACCTGCCCGAGGGCTACCAGGCCGATGCGGCGCTCGAGGCACTGCTCTACGTGGCCGAGAAGCGACCGGGCACGGACTACCCGGCGCTGTTCCGGATCGTGTTCCTGGCCGACGTGACCCACCTGCGCCAGTTCGGCACCCAGATGCACCGGGAGCAGTACATCGCCTTCCAGGGCGATCCCGTGGCCAGCGGGCTGCTGACGCTGGTGACCGAGGCGGGCCTGGGCGGCGGCGAAACCGATGCCTTCCGTGTCACCGCCGGCAACGTCATCGAGCCGCGCCGTGGTTTTGACGCCGCGAAGCTGGACGAGGCGGCGCGCGAATGCCTGGATTTCGCCCTCCAGGCGGATATCGAGGACCGGGTCAGCGAGGTCCTGGAGGCCAACCCCGCCACCGGCATGGCCGAGTGCGAGCTGGTCTCCATGGGGGCGATCCTGGAGAGCGTGAGCAACCGCGAACAGATCGAGCAGTTCCTGGAAGAAGGCTGAGCGACCGCCCGGGGGCGGGCGCCATGAAAGGGAAAGGCAGTGGACGAGCAGACCCTCATCCGCCTGCTGGTGGACCTGCACCGGGACGGCGCGCGCCAGGGGCCCGGCAGCGCTGACGAGACCCGGCGGGCCCTCGACCTGGCGCGGCTCGATCGCGGTGCACGACTGCGGGTTGCCGACATCGGCTGCGGCACCGGGGCATCCACCCTGGTGCTGGCGGACCGCCTGCCGCGCGCCCGGATCACCGCCGTGGACCGGTTTCCCGGGTTTCTCGAAATCCTGGCCGAGCGGGCGCACGCCGCCGGTGTTGCCCGGCGGATCGAGACCCGGGCCGAGTCGATGGAATCGCTGTCCTTCGCGGCCGGGTCCCTGGACCTCGCCTGGTCCGAGGGGGCGATCTACAACATCGGCTTCGCCCGGGGGCTGGAGGCCTGGCGGCCCTTCCTGCGGCCGGGCGGCGTGCTCGCGGTCTCCGAGATCACCTGGCTGCGCCCCGGGCCGCCGGCGGAGATCCGCCGCCACTGGGAGGGGGAATACCCCGAGATCGCGACCGCGGCCGAGAAGGTCGCCATCCTCGAACGCGCCGGGTTCGATCTGCTGGGCTATTTCGTGCTCCCGCCGAGCAGCTGGATCGACAACTACTACCGGCCCGCCGAAAAGCGCATGCCGGCCTTTCTCGAGCGCCACGCGGGGCGACCGGAGGCCGTGGAGATCGTCGAGATGGAACGCCGGGAGGCGGAGTTGTACCGGCGCTACCAGGACTGGTTCAGCTACGGGTTCTACGTCGCCCGGAGGCGGTGATTCGCCCCGTTCGCGGTGGCCGTTGGCCGGCGGCAGGCCGGGGAGGACCGTCCCCGGAACCGGCTTGCCCTGATCGGGGCAGGCTCGGCGCGGCCTGTCGCGCAGACCCGCGCTCGGGCAAACGGGCCAGGCGCGGGCCGCCCCCGGGAGGGAAAAGGTGATATACTCCGCGCCTCGGTCTGACCAGTCCTGCCGATCCAATCCCCGACGGCCCGTCCCGCGACCGGCCGTCGACTCCGCGTTTTCCTTGCCGACTGGCGTGCGTTCCCTCCCGGGACCGTGTGACGGGAAACGCCACGCCAGACGAGACCCGCGCGTCCCGGTACGCCCCGCGTCTCCCAAGGAAAATCACGTTATGTTGTTCTCTGAACTGGGCCTCCGCCCGGAACTCCAGCGCGCCATCGAAGAGCGCGGCTACACCAAGCCCACCCCGATCCAGGCCCAGGCCATCCCCGCCGTGCTCTCCGGCGGCGACCTGCTGGCCGCGGCGCAGACCGGCACCGGCAAGACCGCCGGCTTCACCCTCCCGCTGCTCGAGCGGCTGATGGCGGCCCACCCGGAAGGTGGCCAGGAGGGTGGCAAGCGCCCCATCCGCGCGCTGATCCTCACCCCGACCCGCGAGCTGGCCGCCCAGGTCGAGCAGAGCGTGCTCGACTACGGCCACCACCTGCCGCTGAAATCGATGGTCATGTTCGGCGGCGTGGGCATCAACCCGCAGATCGAGAAGCTGAAGAAGGGCGTCGACATCCTCGTCGCCACACCGGGCCGCCTGCTCGACCACCACGGCCAGGGCACCGTCGACCTCTCGCAGGTCGAGGTCCTGGTGCTGGACGAAGCCGACCGCATGCTCGACATGGGCTTCATCCACGACATCAGGAAGGTGCTGAAGATCATCCCCGAGAAGCGCCAGAACCTGCTGTTCTCGGCCACCTTCTCCGACGAGATCCGCAAGCTGGCCAACAAGCTGCTCGACCGCCCGGCCGAGATCTCGGTCACGCCGCGCAACACCACCGTCGAGGCCGTCAGCCAGTCCGTCTACGAGGTCGACCGCGACAAGAAGCGCGAGCTGCTGGCGGAACTGTTGATCACCGAGGACTGGCAGCAGGTGCTGGTGTTCACCCGCACCAAGCACGGCGCCAACCGCCTGGCCGAGTACCTCTCCAAGCGCGACATCCCGGCGATGGCCATCCACGGCAACAAGAGCCAGTCGGCCCGCACCCGCGCACTGGAATCGTTCAAGGACGGCTCCATCCGCGTGCTGGTGGCCACGGATATCGCCGCGCGCGGCATCGACATCGCCCAGCTGCCCTACGTGGTCAACTTCGAGCTGCCCAACGTTGCCGAGGACTACGTCCACCGCATCGGCCGCACCGGCCGGGCAGGCGAGTCCGGCGAGGCGATCTCGCTGGTCTGCGTCGACGAGCACAAGCTGCTGGCCGGCATCGAGCGCCTGACCAGGCAGAAGCTCACCCGCCACGTCGTGCCCGGCTTCGAGCCGGACCCGAACGCCAAGCCCGAGCCGATCCCCAACGGCCGCAACAACGCCGGGGGCGGCAAGCGCCGTGGCGGTGGGGGCCGTCGCGGCGGGAAGGGCGGTTCGGGGGGTGGCCGCGGTCGCGGCGGCGGCCAGGGCCGTGGCCCCGGCGGTGGCGGTCGCCCGGGCGGTGGCCGTGGCAACGGGGCTCGTCGCGGCGGCGGGGGCCGCAGCGGTAACCGCTGAACCGCGACGGAAGGGGGCGGCGACGCGCGCCCCTCGGGCCGTGCTCGCCTTCCCCGGGAAAGGGTCCCGGATCGACATGATCCGGGACCCTTTTGTTTGCCGGTGGGCTGGAGCAGGAGGCCGTCAGGCCAGGTCGAATCGGTCAGCGTTCATGACCCGGGTCCAGGCCCGGACGAAGTCGTCGACGAACTTGCGCTGGTTGTCGTCCTGGGCATAGAGCTCGGCGTAGCTTCTCAGGATGGCGTTGGAGCCGAAGACGAGATCCACCCGGGTGGCGATCCACCTGGGCTCGCCGGTCTTGCGGTCGCGGACCTCGTAGAGGTTGCCGCCCAGTGGGTGCCAGGTGTTGCCCATGTCGGTGAGGTTGACGAAGAAGTCGTTGGTCAGCGTCCCCTCGCGGTCGGTGAACACGCCATGGCGGCTGCCGCCGTGGTTGGTGCCCAGCACGCGCATGCCGCCGACCAGCACGGTCATCTCCGGCGCGGTCAGGCCCATGAGCTGGGTGCGGTCGAGCAGCAGTTCCTCGGGAGGGACGGCATATTCCTCTTTCAGCCAGTTGCGGTAGCCGTCGCTGATGGGCTCCAACGGCTCGAAGGACTCGGCGTCGGTCATGTCGTCGGTGGCATCGCCACGGCCCGGGGCGAAGGGCACCGTCACGCCAAAGCCCGCGGCCTTCGCTGCCTGCTCGATGCCCACGTTGCCGGCCAGCACGATCACGTCGGCGAGGCTGGCCCCGGCCTCGGCGGCGATGGGTTCGAGCACCGAGAGCACGCGGACGAGGCGTTGGGGCTCGTTGCCCGCCCAGTCCTTCTGCGGGGCGAGGCGGATGCGGGCGCCGTTGGCCCCGCCGCGGTAGTCGGACTGGCGGAAGGTCCGGGCGCTGTCCCAGGCAGTGGCGACCATCTCGGGGATGGTCAGACCGGAGGCGGCGATCCTCGCCTTGAGCGCGTCCACGTCATAGCCGGTGGGGTCGGCGGGGACGGGGTCCTGCCAGATGAGATCCTCGTCGGGGACCTCGGGACCGATGTAGCGTGCCTTGGGGCCCAGGTCGCGGTGGGTGAGCTTGAACCAGGCCCGGGCGAAGGCGTCCCGGAAGCGCTCGGGGTCCTTGCGGAACCGCTCCATGATCGCCCGGTAGGCCGGGTCCATCTTCATCGCCATGTCGGCGTCGGTCATGATCGGGTTGTGCCGGATCGCGGGGTCCTCGACGTCGACGGGTTTTTCCGCTTCCTCGATGTCCACCGGCTCCCACTGCCAGGCGCCGGCCGGGCTCTTCTTCAGTTCCCACTCGTGGTCGAGGAGCATGTCGAAATAGCCCATGTCGAACCGGGTCGGGTGCTGGGTCCAGGCACCCTCCAGGCCGCTGGTCACCGTGTCGCGGCCGATGCTGCGGCCTTCATGGTTCATCCAGCCCAGGCCCTGTTCCTCGACCGGGGCGGCCTCGGGCTCGGGCCCCAGCGCCTCGGCGTCGCCGTTGCCGTGGCACTTGCCCACGGTGTGGCCGCCGGCGGTCAGGGCGACGGTTTCCTCGTCGTTCATGGCCATGCGGGCGAAGGTCTCGCGCACCTGGTCGGCGGTCTTGAGCGGGTCGGGGTGGCCGTTGACCCCCTCGGGATTGACGTAGATCAGGCCCATCTGCACCGCGGCCAGGGGATTCTCCATGGTAGCGGGATCGTCGACGCTCTCGTAGCGGCTGTCGCTGGCGGCCAGCCATTCCTTCTCCGCGCCCCAGTAGGTGTCCTTCTCGGGGTGCCAGATGTCCTCGCGGCCGAAGCCGAAACCGAAGGTCTCCAGGCCCATGGATTCGTAGGCGACATTGCCGGCCAGGATGATGAGGTCCGCCCAGCTGATCCGGTTGCCGTATTTCTTCTTGATCGGCCAGAGCAGCCGGCGGGCCTTGTCCAGGTTGACGTTGTCCGGCCAGGAGTTGAGCGGGGCGAAGCGCTGGTTGCCGGTGCCGCCGCCCCCGCGGCCGTCGGCGATGCGGTAGGAACCGGCGGCGTGCCAGGCCATGCGGATCATCAGGCCGCCGTAGTGGTCCCAGTCGGCCGGCCACCAGTCCTGGCTGTCGGTCATCAGGTCGTGCAGGTCCTGCTTGAGCGCATCGACGTCGAGCGACTTCACCGCCTCGCGGTAGTCGAAGTCCTCGCCCATCGGGTCGGTCTTGCGGTCGTGCTGGTGCAGGATGTCGAGGTTCAGCGCCTTCGGCCACCAGGCGGTGTTCGAGCTCTCGGCGGCCGTGTGGCTGCCATGCATCACCGGGCACTGGCCGCCGGTGGTCGGGTGCATGCTGCTCATACCCATCTCCTCTGGTTCCGGTCGTATCGTTCGACCTTCCTGGAATCGGCGGTGCCGGCCATGCCGGCCCGACTCATCTGAAACTAGTCCATGCCGATTCATTCGGGAAATGCATTGTTTCTGATTTTTTTATTGGGAATATGCATAACAGGGGGTGTTTCCGACCGCACCGGACGGCGCGCCCCGGCGGTCAGCCCGGGTTCGTTGTCGGCGTGCCGGGCATGAAGATCAGGTCGGTGTCGCCGAAGTCGTGGCCCAGCTGGCTGACCAGGGTGGTGATCTGGCCGCGATGGTGGGTCTGGTGGTGGAAGAGGTGGAGCAGGATGTCCTCGGTGCGAAAACGCCGCGGTTGCCGGTCCACGGCGGAGACGTAGCGCACGATCCGGTCGAGGTCGGACGCTCCCTGCCCGGCCACCCAGTCGATCAGGCGCCGGTCCTCCGCTTCGCGTTGTCGGCGCAGCTCGTCGAAATCCGCGTAGAGTTCCTGGTCGAGCGCGTCGATGGCGTACGGCTCGCCCACCAGGCGGCCCAGCCACAGCCGATCGACCAGCAGGAGGTGATTGAAGGTCCCGTGGATGGAGCGGAAGAAGGCCCCCAGGTCGCGCTTGCGGTCGTGGTCCGGGATCTGCGCGCAGACCGCGTAGAGCCGCTCGTTCATCCAGCGGTTGTAAGCGGCCAGCCGGTTGACGTGGTACAGGCGGCTTCCCTCCATTTCATGCCCTCCCGGTCTCGGTCTCGACGAGTCGATGATAGGCCCCTTGAATCCGGCGGGTCAGCGGGCCGGGGCAGGCGGACAGGGCCCGCCCGTCCACGCGGCGGACGGGGATGAGCTCCGCGCCGGTGCCGCAGAGAAAGCCCTCGTCGGCGGTGTACAGGTCGAGCGGCGCGAGGGAACGCGGCTGTGCCGGTATCCCGGCCTTCTCGCAGAGTTCGAGCACGGCCTTCCGGGTGATCCCGTCGAGGGCACCGTCGGTCACCGGCGGGGTCAGCAGCCGGCCGCCGCGGGCAATGAAGACGTTCGCCGCCGTGGCCTCCGCGACCCGGCCCCGGGCATCGAGCAACACGGCCTCGTCGGCCCCGGCCTGGCGGGCCTCGATCTTTGCCAGGATGTTGTTGAGGTAGTTGAGGCTCTTGATCCGCGGGTCGAGGACGTCGGGCCCAGGGCGCCGGAGGTTGGCGGTGATCATCGCGATGCCCCGCTCGCGCCGGGCGTCGTCGGCCAGGCTCACCCGGTCGGCGATCATGAACAGGTTGGCGCGCTCGCAGCGCCCGGGGTCGAGGCCCAGGCTGCCGCTGCCGCGGGTGGCCACCAGGCGGATGTAGCCGTCCGGCGCGCCGAAGGCGTCGACGAGCTCGGCCACCGCCGTCTCCAGCGTCGCCCGGTCGTAGGGCAGGGCCAGGGCGATGGCCCGCGCGGAGTCCTCCAGGCGCTCCAGGTGGGGACCGAGGCGGAAAGGGCGGTGGTTGTAGAAGCGGATGCCCTCGAAGACCCCGTCGCCGTAGAGCAGGCCGTGGTCGGTGAGGGGCAGGGCCGCCTCGCCGGGAGCGGCGAGGCGGCCGTTGAGCCAGAAGACGGGCCGGGTCATGGGCGGTTCTCCTCGGGAATGAAGGTGGTCGCGCGGGCGAGGCAGACGGCCGGTACCACCAGGGCGGCATGCAGCCAGGGCGCGGTGGCCAGCGGCTCGCCCAGCAGGATGGTCGCCAGCAGCAACGTGCAAAAGGGTTGGAGGAGCTGGAGCTGGCTGGCCCGGGCCACGCCCCTTGCCAGTGCGTGGTACCAGAGCCAGAAGGCGGCGAACTGGCTGACCAGGGCCAGAAAGCCCAGCGCCCACCACGGCCCCGCGCTCCCCGGAAGGGAGACGCCCGCCCAGCTGTAGCCGAAGCCCAGGGTGATCACGGGGGCTGCGAGCATCAGGGCCCAGGCCATCACTTGCCAGCCGGCCGCCCTCGGCGTAGGCCACGGCCCCGGCCAGGGCAGCGGCGAAGAGTACCGGGTCCAATCGTGCGGGGCCGGCGGTCCAGGCGAAGTGGAGGACCACGGCACCGCCGGCAGTGGCCCAGGGCCAGAAGCCGGGAGGGGGCCACTCGTGGTTGCGCAGGCGGCTCCAGGCGGCGGTGGCCAGGGGCATCAGGGCGAGCGGGATGGCCGCGGGGGCCGCGGGACGGCCGTCCAGGGCGAAGGCGGTCAGGAAGGGGAAGCCGAATACCCCGCCGACGGCGACCAGCAGCAGCGGCCCCCACTGGTGGCGCCGTGGCACCGGGGCTTCGGCCCGGGTAAGCAGGACGAAGCCCAGCGCGGCGGCCCCCAGCAGGCGGGCGCAGGTCAGTGGCAGTGGCTCGAATGCCTCCAGCGCCAGGCGTGTGAAGGGCACGGTGGCGGCGAAGGCGGTGACCGCCGCCAGTCCCGCGAGCAGGGCGTTTCGGTCCGTGGTTGTCGGCATGGCATTCCCTCCCTTGAGACCTTCAGCCTATCCGCGGGGACGCCGGGCAATACAGATCCAGAAAATGCCAAAGTCATGCAGTACAGTTGGGGTTTCGGCGGAACTGTCACGGTCTCCGGGGAGGGAATCTGTATGGGTCGGGAAGCAAGGCGCTACGAGCAGGTGGCCGAGCACATCCGCGACCAGGTCCGTCGCGGTGTGCTGCGGCCGGGGGAGCGGCTGCCCTCGGTGCGGGAACTGGGCCGGCGGCTGGGGGTGAGCGTGTCCACGGTGGTGGAGGGCTACGGCCTGCTCCAGGACGAGCGGCTGATCGAGCCGCGGCCGCGGTCCGGTTTTTTCGTCCGGGCCCCGGCCCGTCGCCCGCCGGCCCCGTCCATGAGCCGGCCCGAGGCGTTCCCGGTGCCGGTGACCGTGAGCGAGCTGGCCCTGCAGGTCGTCCAGGCCGGCCGCTCCCCCGGGGTGATCCAGATGGGCACGGCCCTGCCGCGCACCGACTTCCCCGCGGTGGGCCAGCTGCACCGGATACTGGCCCGGCTCGCCCGCCGTCCCGACCCGCGGATGAGCGACTACGACATGCCGCCGGGCAATGCCGAGTTGCGCCGCCAGATCGCCCGGCGGGCGGTGGAGGCCGGGGTGGCCGTGGACCCCGACGAGGTGGTGGTGACCAACGGCTGCCAGGAGGCGCTGGTGCTCGCCCTGCGCGCCGTGACCCGGGCGGGGGACACGGTGGCGATCGAGTCGCCGGCGTTCTACGGCACGCTCCAGGCGATCGAGTCCCTGGGGCTGAAGGCCCTGGAGATCCCCACCGACCCCCGCCACGGCATCAGCCTTGACGCCCTGCGCCTGGCGCTGGAACAGTGGCCGCTGGCGGCGGTGATCCTCACGCCGAGTTTCAGCAACCCCCTGGGCTATTCCATGGCCGATGCCCGCAAGGGCGAGCTGGTGGCGTTGCTGGAGTCGGCCGGCGTGCCCCTGGTCGAGGACGACATCTACGGCGACCTCAACCACGCCGGCACCCGCCCGAAAGCGGCCAGGGCCTGGGACGAGACGGGCAACGTGCTGCTGTGCTCGTCGCTCTCCAAGACCCTCGACCCGGGCCTGCGCATCGGCTGGATCATGCCGGGTCGCTTCCGGGAAGCGGTGGTCCATCTCAAGCTGGTCAGCAGCATGGCCAGCCCCACGCTGCCGGCCTTCGCCGCGGGGCGCTACCTGGAGTCCGGCGGTCACGATCGTCACCTGCGCCGGGCCCGGCGCGCCTACCGCGAGCGCCGCGATCGCTTCCTCGATCTCGCCCAGCGCCTGCTGCCCGAGGGCAGCCGGGTCACCGCCCCGGAGGGTGGCTTCATCGCCTGGGTGGAGCTGCCTCGTGGCACGGATGCCCTGGCGCTCTATCACCGGGCCATGCAGCGCGGCGTGAGCATCGCCCCGGGGCCGCTGTTCTCCCCCAGCGGCCGCTACGAGCGGTTCGTGCGCCTCAACTTCGGCCAGGTCGATCACGAGGCCATGGGGCGGGGGCTGGAGGTCATCCGGGCGCTGTTGAACGAGGGGTGCTGAAGTTCGCCCGCCCGGTGGCCGGGTCGGCGCGGATAGCTCGCGTTCTATGCCACCGATCCGGAACTCCGATTTCTCATCATCGGTCCTGCCCCGGAAACTGGCACCCGGTCCCATAAACCGCCGTGCGCGGATCCGTCATGCGGGTGTTCAACCAGTTCGGTCTCGGCAATCTCAAGGGTGATGTCTTCGGCGGGGTGACGGCGGCGATCGTCGCCCTGCCCATGGCGCTGGCCTTCGGCGTGGCCTCGGGCGCGGGTGCCGAGGCGGGCCTCTACGGCGCGGTCCTGGTGGGGCTGTTCGCGGCCCTGTTCGGCGGCACGCCGACGCTGATCTCCGAGCCCACCGGGCCGATGACGGTGGTGTTCACCGCGGTGATCGTGGCGCTGATGGTCCCCGACCCGGAGACGGGGATGGTGGCCGAGAACGCCATGGCGATGGCCTTCACCACGGTGATGCTCGCCGGGATCTTCCAGGTGGTGTTCGGCATCCTCAAGCTGGGGCGCTACGTCACGCTGATGCCCTACACGGTGATCTCGGGCTTCATGTCCGGGATCGGCCTGATCCTGATCATCATCCAGCTGCCCGGCCTGCTCGGGCATGCCTCGCCCGGCGGCGGGGTGCTGGGCTCGCTGCAGGCCCTGCCGGGGCTGTTCGCCGAGGTGAAGGCGGGCGAGCTGTTGCTGGGGATGGTGGCCCTGGGCATCCTCTTTTTGATGCCCAGGGCGTGGCAGCGCTTCATGCCGCCGCAGCTGCTGGCGCTGGTGGTGGGCACCGTCCTGGCGGTGTGGTTCATCGGCAGCGGCGAGTACCGCGCCATCGGCGAGATCCCCTCCGGGCTGCCATCGATCCAGGTCCCCGCGTTCTCCGCCGAGGAGTGGACCACCATGGTGATCAACGCCCTGGTGCTGGCCATGCTCGGCTCCATCGACGCGCTGCTGACCTCCGTGATCGCCGACAGCCTCACCCGCACCGAGCACAACTCCGACAAGGAGCTGGTGGGCCAGGGCCTGGGCAACCTCGCCTCGGGCCTGTTCGGCGGACTGCCGGGCGCCGGGGCGACCATGGGCACGGTGGTCAACATCCAGACCGGGGCCCGCACGGCGCTGGCGGGCCTGGTGCGCGCCGGGGTGCTGGGGGTGGTGGTCTTCGGTGCCAGCGGGCTGGTGGAGAACATCCCCAAGGCGATCCTGGCCGGCATCGCCATCAAGGTGGGCATCGACATCATCGACTGGGGCTTTCTGCGCCGGGCCCACCGGCTCTCGCTGCGCGGCGCGCTGATCATGTACGGCGTGATCGCCATGACGGTGTTCGTGGATCTCATCACCGCCGTGGGCATCGGCCTGTTCGTCGCCAACATCCTCACCATCCGCCGGCTGTCGGACCTGCAGTCCGAGCATGTCCGGGTGCTCGGGGGGGACGGGCAGGCGGAGACGAGCGACCTCCAGGGGCTCGCGCGCGAGGAGCGGTGGCTGCTCGACGATGCCGGCAGCGGCGTGGCGCTGCTCGATCTCAGCGGGCCGCTGATCTTCGGCGCGGCCCAGACCCTGACCCGCCAGCAGAACCGGCTCGACGACACGCGGGCACTGGTGATCGACCTGGCCGGCGTGCCCCACCTGGGGGTGAGCGCGGCGCTGGTGCTCGAGCGCATCATCCGGGACGCGGCCCGGCGGGGCTGCCGGGTGCTGCTCGCGGGCGTGCACGGCCAGCCGAGGGAGCGCCTGGAACGGCTGGGCGTGGCCCGGCAGGTCGCCCCCGGGGACTGGCTGGACAGCCGCGTCGAGGCGCTGCGCCGGGCCCGCCCCGGGTCGGAATCGGCGCCCAAGGGGACGGTCGAGGCGTAGGCGGGCCGGGCCGAACCCGGACCGCGGCGGGGTTCAGGCCCGCCGGGCGCGGAGCTCGCGGGCGGCGGTGACCATGTTGGCCAGGGCCGCCTCCACCTCGGGCCAGCCGCGGGTCTTGAGGCCGCAATCGGGGTTCACCCAGAGCCGCTCGGCGGGGATGTGCGCGGCGGCCTTTTCCATGAGCGCCACCATCTGCGCCACGGTGGGGATGTTGGGCGAGTGGATGTCGTAGACCCCGGGGCCGATCTCGTTGGGGTACTCGAAGTCCTCGAACACATCCAGCAGTTCCATGTCCGAGCGCGAGGTCTCGATGGTGATGACGTCGGCGTCCATCGCGGCGATGGACTCGATGATGTCGTTGAACTCCGAATAGCACATGTGGGTGTGGACCTGGGTGGCGTCGTCCACGCCGTTGGCGGTGACCCGAAAGGCCCGCACCGCCCAGTCGAGATACCCCTGCCATTCCGAGCGGCGCAGCGGCAACCCCTCCCGCAGGGCCGCCTCGTCGATCTGGATGATGCGGGCGCCGGCGCGCTCCAGGTCCAGCACCTCCTCGCGGATCGCCAGCGCCAGCTGCAAACAGGTATCGGCCCGGGGCTGGTCGTCGCGCACGAACGACCAGTTGAGCAAGGTCACCGGCCCGGTGAGCATGCCCTTCACGGGCTTGTCGCTGAGCGACCGGGCGAAGCGGAACCAGTCCACGGTCATGGGGGCGGGGCGGCTGACGTCGCCGAAGATGATCGGCGGCTTGACGCAGCGCGAGCCGTAGGACTGCACCCAGCCCTGGCGGGTGAAGGCGAAGCCGTCCAGCTGCTGGCCGAAGTACTCCACCATGTCGTTGCGCTCGGGTTCGCCGTGGACCAGCACGTCCAGCCCGCAGGCCTCCTGGCGTTCCACCGCCTCCTCGATGTGTTCCCGCATGGCGGCCTCGTAGGTGGCCCGGTCGATCCGGCCCGCGCGGTAGTCGCGGCGGCTGGCGCGGATGGCCCGGGTCTGCGGGAACGAGCCGATGGTGGTGGTGGGGAACAGCGGCAGGTCGAGCACCTCGCGCTGGCGTTCGCGGCGCTCGGGGTAGGCGTGGTCGCGCTCGCCCATGGCGGCATCCACCGCCGCCACGCGGCCGCGGACCGCGGGGCGGTGCAGGCGCTCGGAGGCCCGGCGCGAGGCGATGGCCGCCCGGCTGGCCGCCAGTTCCCCGGCCACCGCCGCCGGCCCCGCGTTCAGGGCGGTCTCGAGCAGGGCGAGTTCGTCGAGCTTCTGGCGGGCGAAGGCCAGCCAGCCCTTCAGCTCGTCGTCCAGGCCGTCCTCGGGATCGATGTCCACCGGCACGTGCAGCAGCGAGCAGGAAGGGGCCAGCCAGAGGTCGTCGCCGCGGCGCTCGTGCAGCGGGGCCAGGGCCGCCAGGCAGGCATCGAGATCGGTGCGCCAGACGTTGCGGCCGTCGACGATGCCGGCGGAGAGCACCTTGCGCCCGGGCAGCCAGTCGGCCACCGGCTGGAGCTGCTCGGGATGGCGGACCGCGTCCACGTGCAGACCGTCCACGGGCAGGTCGCAGGCGAGCTTGAGGTTGTCGGCCAGCGGGCCGAAGTAGGTGGCCAGCAGCAGCCGGGGGCGATCGCCCGCCAACCGCGAGTAGGTCGACTCGAAGGCCTGCTGCCAGTCGCGGGGCAGGTCCTGGACGAGGATCGGCTCGTCGACCTGCACCCACTCCACGCCGCGCCCGCGCAAGCCCGCGAGGATCTCGCCGTAGACGGCGACCAGCCCGTCGAGCAGTTCCAGGCGGTCGAAATCCGCCCCCTTGATCTTGCCCAGCCACAGCCAGGTGAGCGGGCCGAGCAGCACCGGCCGCGGCTGCATGCCCGCGGCGCGCGCCTCGTCCACCGCGTCGAACAGGTGGGTGGAGGCCAGGTGGAACCGCTGGCCGGCATGCAGCTCGGGGACGATGTAGTGGTAGTTGGTGTCGAACCACTTGGTCATCTCGCAGGCCGCGGCGGGCTCGCCGGTGGGGGCCCGGCCGCGGCCCATGCGAAACATCGTGTCCAGGTCCACCGTCTCCCCCGTCGGCCCGAAGCGCTCGGGCACCGCGCCCAGCATCACGCTGTGGTCGAGGACGTGGTCGTAGAGCGAGAAGTCGCCCACCGGCACGCTCTCCAGGCCGGCCTCCTTCTGCCACTGCCAGTGGCGGGTGCGCAACTCGCGCGCGGTCTCCAGCAGTTCCGCCCGGGTCGTCGTGCCCTGCCAGTAGTTCTCCAGGGCCCACTTGAGCTCGCGGCGGGCGCCGATGCGGGGGAATCCGAGATTGTGGGCCTTCGCCATGGGGTCTCTCCTGTGCATGCGGGTTTTGCGCACAGTCTGGGCAGCGGCCTATAATGAATCAAACGAATAAACACGAACCAGAAAGTGAGACTTATTCATGATCGAGCTGCGCCACCTGCGAACCCTCGCCGCGCTGCGTGACGGCGGCAGCCTGGTGGCCGCCGCCGAGCGGCTGCATCTCACCCAGTCGGCCCTCTCCCACCAGCTCAAGGAACTCGAGCAGCGCCTGGAGGTGCGGGTGTTCGAGCGCAAGAGCCGGCCGCCGCGCTTCACCCTGGCCGGCGAACGGTTGCTGGCGCTGGCCGACACGGTGCTGCCGCGCATCCGCCGGACCGAGCACGAGATCGCCCGCATCCGCGGTGGCGAGAACGGCCGGCTGCACATTGCCGTGGAGTGTCACAGCTGCTTCGAGTGGCTGATGCCGGCCATGGAGAGCTATCGGCGCTACTGGCCGGAGGTGGAGCTCGACATCGCCATGGGCCACAGCTTCGAGCCGCTGCCGGCCCTGGCGGCCGGCGAGGTGGACCTGGTGATCACCGCCGACCCGGACGCCCGGCTGGCGCTCGCCTACCAGCCGCTGTTTCGCTACGAGAACGTGCTCCTGCTGCCGCCGGACCACCGGCTGGCGGCCAGCGAGCGGATCGCCCCCGGGGACCTGGCCGGCGAGACCGTCATCAGCTATCCCGTCGAGCCCGAACGACTGGACATCTTCCATCGCTTCCTCGCCCCCGCCGGGGTGACCGTGGAACGGCGCACCAGCGAGCTCACCGTGATGATCCTCCAGCTGGTGGCCAGTGGTCGCGGCGTGGCGGCCCTGCCGCGCTGGGCGGCCAGCCAGGCCATCGAGCGCGGCCAGGTCATCGCCCGGCCCCTGGGCCGCGAGGGCCTCTGGAGCAGCCTGTTCGCCGCCGTGCGCCGCGAGGACCGCGACCAGGCCTACATCGAGGCCTTCGTCGACAACGCCCGCGAAAGCTGCTTCGAGACCCTCGCGGGCATCCGGCCCGAGCCCGCCAGGTGATGAATGCCGCATGGCCGTGGAAGGCTTCGAGGTGACCCCGGCACCGGGGATCTGGGCTGCATTTCTTCCCCGGTACCTCCCCCATCAGGGAGAGAACCATGCCCGCCAGGTGCAGACGGCCGAGGGCGAGAAGCGGGGGCCGCGCCACGAGAGCACCCATCTCGCCCGGGTCACCGACCTGCGGCCCGCCGGGGTCCCCGCGGCAGGCCTCCCCCAGGTGGACCGCGCGACCCTGCGGGCACTGCGCACCGCTGCCCGCGAGCAGCCGGGGGCCACCTGCGCGACCGTCCTCGACGGCGGCATCCCGGCCTTCGCCGGTGACCGCCTCGACGGGCAACAGCAGGCGGCCTTCATGCCCCATCTCCGCCGGCAGTGCGAACGGCGCACCAAGGGGCAGTGAGGGCCTCGGGGCGGACGCCGGTGACGCACGTCGAGACGACGGGGACCGACCCGCGGGGCCGGGAAGCCCCGAAGCGCCGACCGTGCCGGCGGTCTTCGGTGGCAGTGGCGGCATGACCCCGATCCGGACTGCGAGCCGGCCCCGCGGGAACGGCGCAGCCGCCGATGCCCGTGCCCGGCCCCTTCACTCGTACCCCGTCATCTCCAGGTACCCCCGCCCGGTGTGGCTGCCGGTCACGGTGACCGGCCCTTCCCAGTAGGGGTAGCGGGTACCCATCCAGCTGTCGGGGTTCACCGCATCCACCGTGACGTCGATCCCCCGGACGGGCAGCCTCACCCGCCAGCGGGTGGGCAGGGCGCGCCCGGCGACGCGGTCGGTTTCCAGTGGTTCGGCCCGGAAGGCGCCGTGGGACAGGGTCTCCACCTGCCGGACGGGGCTGATCCAGGTGGCCGAGGTGTAGTGATCGCCGTCCGTGTCGCGCAGGCGAAAGCCCATGAGCCGGCTGCCATCGTCCAGGTGCAGGGAGAACCAGTCCCAGCCCTCCTGGGTTTCCGCCAGGGGTTGCGAGGACCATTCGTGGTCCAGCCAGGCCTGGCCGGTGACCTCCACCGGGCCCTGGGGCAAGTCGAGCGTGCCGCTGACGCGGTAGAACGGCTGGGAATAGTAGTGGCTTGCCTGGCCGGCCTCGGATTTGACCGAGTAGCCGTCCTCCCCGTGAAACACCAGCGGCCCGTGGGCTTCCAGGTCCAGGGTGTAGGCGAAGTCGGGACTGCCGGCAGTCACCCGCAACCGGTCGAGTGCGTCCTGCCCCGGGCCGGCCCGGCTGGTCAGTGCCCACTCGTCAATCCAGGCCCGGAAGGGCCGTGCCTGCACGCCGGCCTGGCCGATGCCGCCGCGGCCGAATCGCTCCGCGAACCGGTGGTCGTCCGGGAGGGTCACCGCGGCATGGCCCATCCAGGCCTGCGGGCTCTGCCAGCCGGTGGCCTCGCCCGGGGACAGCGCCGAGCGGAACAGGGTCCACTGGATGCCGTAGTCCCGGCCGTCCCCGTCGCGCAGGTTGGCGGTGAGATACCACCACTCGATGCGGTAGTCCGGGTGGGCGCCGTGGTCGGCGGGGAAGGCGAGGGCCCGGCCCGGTTCGGGCACCGCGAAGCCCTCGGCGGCCGTGCCCAGCCCGGCAAAGCCCTGGGCCTGGGCGGCGCTCCAGGCCGTGAGCAGCAGGACGGCCAGGAGTGTTGCAAGGTGCTTCTGCAGCCGTGCGTGGGCGGGATCCCCCGTGGGAGCGACCTCCCGGTCGCGAACAGGACGCGGGCTTCCCAAGGTTCCGGGCCCTTCGCGGCGAGGACGCCGCTCCCACACGGGGGCTTTGGGCCTAGCGTTCATCGGCGAAGACCTCGAGCAGCTCGGCGGGCGGCGTGCGGTACAGCCGCCAGGCGGGCAGGGCCGCGGCCAGCGCGGCGGCGAGCAGGGCGAGTGCCCCGAGTGTCAGCCAGTCCCCGGGGAAGAGGAACATGGGCAGGCGCCAGCCGAAGGCCTCCACGTTGATGATGGCCAGCAGGGCCCAGGCCAGCGACAGGCCCAGGGGGAGGGCCAGGAGAAAGGTCAGCCCCGCCAGTGCCACGCTGCGCAGGAGTTCCATCGCCGCCAGGCGGGGGCGGGTCAGGCCCAGTGCCCACAACGGCGCGAGGCGGGGCAGGCGCATGGTCCACAGGGTGAGCAGGCTGGTGAGGATGGCGAAACCGGCCACCCCGAGGGTGAGCACGTTGAGCGCGCCGGTGACCAGGAAGGTCTTGTCGAAGATGGCCAGGGAATGGGCCTTGACCGCCGCCTGGTCGATGACCGACCGGGCCGGCAGCCCGAAGCGGTCGCGCAGCCCGGCGGCCAGCGTCTCGACCCGGTCGGGGGCGACCCGGACGCCGAACTGGCGGTTGGCAACGCCGGGGAAGCGTTCGAGCAGGGCATCGAGGGCGACGATGACCTGCCGGTCCGGGTTGCCGTAGTCGGAATAGACGCCGACCACTGGCAGGCGCCAGCCGGGCGCGAGGGGGAGGGCGTCCCCGGGGGCGAGCCCGGCCCGGCGGGCGAATTGCTCGTTGATCAGGGCACCCTCGGCGGTGGCCACCCGGTCCCAGACCCGGGGCGCGGAGGCCAGCAACGGCCAGTGGCGGCGGTAGGTCTCGTGGTCGACGATGCCGTAGATCGCGGCCGGTCGCCCGTCGATGCGGGTATCGGCGTGACGGATGGGGAGCACGGCGTCCACCCGCGGTTCCAGCCAGTCGTGGATGGCCTGCCCCTGCGCGTCCGTCTCCGCGGTGACGTAGAGCTCGGAGACCAGGCGCTGGTCCAGCCAGCCGGTGAAGGTCTGCTTGAAGCTCGAGACCATCGTGCCCACGCCGATGTTCGCGGCCAGGGCCAGCAGCAGGGCCATGAGGGCCAGGGAGAGCCCGGGCAGCTGCTCGCGGGTGTCGGCCCAGGCCCACTGGGCCACCGGGCCGCGGGCGAGGCGGGCCCCGAGGGCCAGCATCCCCGCCAGGGCCGGCGGCAGGAGCAGGGCGGCGCCGAGCAACAGGCCGGCGACGAAGACGAAGCCGGCCACCAGGCCGTCGAGGCCCGCGATCACCGACCCGGCCAGGCCCAGCGAGGCCAGCCCGGCCAGCGCCTGGAACCGGAGGGTGGTCGCATTCGAGCGGGTGGCCGCCTCGGCACGGGCCGTGGCCAGCACGGGCAGGCGGCGCAATCGCCACAGGCCCTGGGCCGCGGCGAGCAGCGTCCCCAGCAGCGCCATGCCCAGCCCGGCGGCGATCCAGCCCGGCCGCAGGGCCAGGCCGATGTCGACCGCCGCCCCGTAGAGCCCGCGCAGGGTGGCGGCCACGTCGGGCACCAGGGCCGCGGCGATCGCGTAGCCCAGGGCGATGCCCAGCGCCCCGCCGAGAAGTGCCAGCGCCAGTAGTTCGGCCAGGGCGATCGCCAGCAGTCGCCGCGCGGGCAGGCCGATGGCGCGCAGGGTGCGAAACATCCCCCGGCGCTGCTCGAAGGCCAGGCCCACGGTGCCCTGGACGATGAACAGCCCCACGGCGAAGGAGAGCAGGCCCAGGGCGGTGAGGTTGAGGTGGAAGCTGCGGGTCAGGCGCCGGGCATCGTGGGCGCCGCTGGCCTCGATCCGCGTGAGCCCGGGGGCCACCGCGTCCAGCGGCGGGCGGCCGCGAGGTTGCGCGGAGAGGACCACGAGGTGGCTGAGCGTGCCCGGGCGATCGAGCAGCGTTTCGGCCAGGCCGATGTCGGCGATCGCGGTACCCGGGGCCACCGCGTCGCGGACCACCACTTGCAGGCCGGTCCCGGCGGACCGGATGCGTTCGGCCGTTGCCGGGCCCGCGAACAGGGTGCGGCGCGCGGCCAGCGGGTCGAGACCGGCTTCGCCGTCGGTTGGTGCCAGGTGCCGCGCGAGCGGCGAGGTGAGTGGGTCGATGCCCAGCAGCGTCACGGCCGCACCGTTGTATTCCACCTCGCCCTCCAGTACCGGCGAGACCCGCCAGCCGGCCCGGCGCAGGGTGACGTACTGGTCCACCGGGATCGTCCCGTCGCGGGCCACGAGCAGGGCCTGCCGGCCGGCGGCGAGCTGGGCTTCGGCCTCGGCATAGCTGGCCCGCGCCTCGGCGTTGATGGCCTGCACCGCCGTCCACAGCCCCGTGGCCAGGGCCAGCCCCGTGATCAGCGTGAACAGTTGCAGCGGATGGCGGCGCCAGTGGGAGAGGAGGGTGGCCAAGGCGACGCCGTTCATGCGATGCGTCCCCGGGAAAGGTGCAGGTGGCGATCCAGGCGGCCGGCCAGCTGGCGGGAGTGGGTGACCAGAAAGAGGGCGGCCCCGGTATCGTCCACCAGTTCCAGCATCAGTTCGAGCACCCGGTCGCTGGTGGTCTCGTCCAGGTTGCCGGTGGGCTCGTCGGCCAGCAGCAACGGGGGCCGGGCGGCCAGCGCCCGGCCGATGGCGACGCGCTGCTGCTGGCCGCCGGAGAGCTGTTGCGGGTAGCGGTCGGCGAAGCGCGAAAGCCCCAGGCGTTGGCCCAGTTCGGCCAGCCAGTCGGGGTCGGCCCGCCCGGCCATGCGGGCCTGGAGGGCCAGGTTCTGGGCCACGGTCAGGGAGGGGACGAGGTTGAACTGCTGGAAGACCAGGCCGATGGACGCCAGGCGCAGCCGCGCCCGGCCCGCCTCGTCGAGCCCCGAGAGGGGGGTGCCGGCCAGCCGGATCTCGCCGGCGTCGAAGCCGTCCAGCGCGCCCACCAGGTGCAGCAGGGTGCTCTTGCCGCTGCCGCTCTCGCCGGTGAGCGCCAGGGTCTCGCCGGCATCCAGGACCAGGTCCACGTCCTCCAGCACCGGCTGGCGCTCTTCACCGGTGACGTAGGCCTTGGCGAGGTGTTCGATTTCCAGCAGGGGCATGGTCGGGTTTCCGTGGTGGCCGTCCGGCGCCCCGCGGGCACCGTGCGCGCTGTCTCAGTCGGCGGATTCGAGGACGGCATCGAGCGGGCGCCGCGGGCTGGCCGGCAGGTCCGTGTCGGCGACGCCCAGGCGCAAGAGGATCTGCGGCTGGCCGTCGCGGCCCACGAGTTCGCGCAGCCGCGGCCGGAGCTCGGCGACCTGGAGCGGCTGGTTGAGATAGGAGGCCTGCAGGCCGTGCTGGCGGGCCTTGAGCAGCAGGTGCTGGAGCCCCTGGCCGGCCCGCAGCCACTGGCCGGGGCCGTCTTCGCGGGTGCCGAGCACCGCCAGCAGCGGTGACGCCTCGGCCAGCTGGCCGTCCCTGGCGGCCACCCCGCCGCCCATGTCGAAGCGGCGGACCACGGCGTGGGCCAGCGGCGCGGCCAGGCCGGGGACCGCCAGGCCGTCGCCCGCCCGGCGCGGGTGCATCCACGCGGCCAGTTCCCGCCGCCAGCGGGGGTCGTCCCACTGCCGGTGATCGCCCTCGGCGACCAGCGCGGCCGCCCGTTCGCGCTCGTCTCCGTCGGCCAGGACCTCCAGCCAGGCGCCCTCGGCCGCGGCCGCGCCTTTCAGGTCGTCGACGGCATCTCGCGGCACGGGCGTGTCCGCGAACCGCTTGCGCCAGGTGCGGCGCTCGTCGATGGCGGGATCGAGGTCCCCGAGGTGGGCCTCGGGGCCCGGCCCGGGGGCGGTCTCCAGGCGGGCCAGCCAGTCGGGGTCGTCGGCGTCCGGCAGCAGCGTGGTGCGTGCGGCCAGCCCGGCGGCGGCCGCGGCGACGCGCAGGTTCATCAGCGCGCAGCCGCAGCTGATGGTCAGCTCGCGGTCCTCGGGGTCGTTCACCGGCAGGGCCCGCCTGCGGTCGGCGTGGAGTTCCACGGCCTCGCCGCCCAGGCAAAAGATCCAGGGCTGGGTGTTGTGGCTCGATGGCGCCCGGATGGCCCGGGCCACCAGGTCGTGGAGCGTGTCGTCGGGGGTGGCGGTCATGGCGCTTGCCTTGCTCGGGTGCCCCTACCCGTTTACGTCGCCGCCGGCGGTCTGTCAAACGGGGGTGCGCACAGGGTCTACACTTGGGAACCTCTGCACGAATGGATAGTGCCTCTGCGGGACCGCCAAGGGTCCAGATGCAAGGCGCAGCTCGCAGTGAATGGCCGTCGCCCTTTACCAGAGCTGCAACACAGCAGATGGGCCCTTGGCGGCCCGCCCGAATGGGGCTTGCGGGTTTGTCCGCACTCTTGTTCATGCCGCACATCCGTGTGCGGCACCCTGCGGGCGCCCAGTGGGCGTGCAACCCGGCTTTCCTGCCGGGTTGTGCTCGGTCCTCGACGGGCAATCAGCCCGCCTTCGGCCCGGCGCCTCGATTGCGAACAAACCCGCAAGCCAGAGGCGCGATCGATTCGTGCAGAGGTTCCCTTGGATCGGGTTCCCGGCAACCGGGGTCGGGCGGCGTACCCGCGGAGAGGTCGATCGATGTCGGCAGGACTGCCCCGCTGGCCACAGCGCTTCACCATCCGCGTCACCGTGGTGGGGTTGTTCCTGGTCGTGACCTCGCTGACGGCGGCGGTGGCCATCGGCCTGCAGTATTTCTTCAGCGCCGGCCTGGCGGAGAAGTCCGCGCTGGCCATCTACCAGCAGACCGCGGCGAGCACCCGGGAATACCTCGCCGCGGCGGACGCCCGGGCGATGGCGGAGACGCGCCTGCTTGCCGGTCGCGACGACCTGCTGGAGGACGGCCGGCCCGGCGAGCGGACCCGCGCGCACCTCGCCGAGATCCTGGCGCGCAATCCCATGCTCTACGCCGCCTACGTGGGCCTCGATGGTGGCGACTTCTTCGAGGTGGTGAACCTCGACAGCGGGGCCCGGGTGCGCGACCGGCTGCGGGCGCTGCCCCAGGACCGCTGGGTAGTGATCACGGTCAGCGGCAAGGGCGAGGCGCGCCGGCGGGTCTATCGCTACTTCGATGCGGATTTCGCGCTGCGCGCCCGGCGCAGCGAGCCCAGCGACTACCGTGCCGACCACCGCCCCTGGTTCACCGCCGCGGAACGCGGCCGGATCCACAAGACCGCGCCCTACCTCTTCCAGCACCTGCAGGCACCGGGGCAGACCTACGCCACCCGCCTCGGCGACACCGGCGCGGTGCTGGCCGTGGACGTGGCCCTGGAGTCGCTCTCGCGCCGGCTGGCCCGGCAGAAGTCGACCCCGGAGAGCCGGCTCTTTCTCTTCCAGGCCAGCGGCGAGGTGATCGCCACCAGCGAGGACCCGCCGCCCCCGCCGGTGATCCCGGAGGCCCGGCCCCTGGCGCTCACCGACAAGCAGCGCCGGGTGGTGCGCGAGCACCCCGTGCTCACCGTCTCCAACGAACTCGACTGGCCGCCCTTCGACTTCGCCGTGGCCGGCGAGCCGCGCGGTTACGCCATCGACGTCCTCGGGCTGGTCTCGCAGATGACCGGCCTGGAATTCCGCTACGTCAATGGCCACGACTGGCCGAGCCTCCGGGCGCAGTACCGCGAGGGCCGTCTCGACATCCTCCAGCCGATCCTCGGCACGGCCAGCAACGCCGAGCGCGGCTCGCTCACCCACGTGTTCGTCAACGCCCCCTTCGGCGTGCTCACCCGCGCCGACGCCGAGCCGGTGACCCGGGTGGAGCAGCTGCGCGGTCGCCGGGTGGCCATCCCCGCCGGCTGGTCGAGCATCGAGCCGCTGCGGCGCGAGTTCCCGGCGATCGAGATCGTCGAGATGGCCAACGTGCGCGCCATGTTCGAGGCCGTGCGCGAGGGGCGGGTGGATGCCGGGCTGGATACCGCCGCGCCGCTGCGCTACAACGCCCGCCGGTTCTTCCTCGACGACGTCGCCATCCATGCCCCGCTGGAGCTCGGCGAGGCGGGGATCCCGGTGGGACTGCGTTTTCTCGTGCATCCCTCGCGCCGGGAGGTGAGCGGGGTGATCGACCTCGCGCTGGCACACGTGACCCCCGCGCAGCAGGCGGCCCTGCGGGCCAAGTGGCTGATGGCGGCGGCCAGCGCCCGCCCGTCCCATGCCACCGTCCCCGACCCCGCGCTGCGCGAGCTGGTGGCGCGGCCGGGCGCCATGGACCGCCTCCACGAGGTGGAACTCGACGGCGAGCTGCATTACGTCTATCTGCGCGGCGTGGGCGAGAGCGGCGGCGAGGCGGATTACCTGGCCGTGGTCACGCCCCGCTCGGCGGTGCTGGCCCCGGCGCTGGCGGAGGTGGAGAAATCGGTGGCCATCACCGCTGCGCTCCTGCTCCTGCTGCTGCCGCTGGTGGCCTGGCTGGCGCGCTACATCGTCCGCCCCGTCAGGCGGCTGGTGCGGGAGAACGACAAGATCCGCGAGCGTCGCTACGGCGAGGTGGAGGCGGTGGAGAGCCGCATCGTCGAAATCGACGAACTGGGGACCTCGATGATGCGCATGGCCCGGGAGATCGAGGGCCATGTGCGCGAGCAGGAGGCGCTGATGGACGCCTTCACCCGGGTCATCGCCCAGGCCATCGACGACAAGTCCGCCTACACCGGTGCCCACTGCCGGCGGGTGCCGGAGCTGGCCATGCTCATCGCCGAGAAGGCCCAGGCCAGCGACCAACCGCCCTTCGACCGCTTCGCCTTCGCCGACGAGCACGAGTGGCGCGAATTCCGCGTCGCCGCCTGGTTGCACGACTGCGGCAAGATCACCACTCCCGAGCACGTGGTGGACAAGGGCGCCAAGCTCGAGACCATCCACAACCGCATCCACGAGATCCGCACCCGCTTCGAGGTGCTCTGGCGGGATGCCGAGATCGCCTGCCTGGAGCGCTGCCTGGAGGCCCCGGCCGAGGCCGGGGCGGCCCGCCGCGAGCGCGATGCCCGCCAGCGCCGGCTGGCGGAGGATTTCGCCTTCGTCGCCGCCTGCAACGACGGCTCGATCACCGTGGACCGCGGGGCCGAGGCGCGCCTGGAGCGGATCGCGGCCACCACCTGGCAGCGCCACTTCGACGATCGGCTGGGGCTGTCCCCGCCCGAGCTCGCCCGCCGCGGGAGTGAGGCCGATCCCCTGCCGGCCACCGAGCCGCTGCTGGCGGACAGGCCCTGGCACCGGGTCGAGCGGGAGAGCGGCACCGGTTTCGATCCGCGCCTGGGCATCCGCATGGCCATCCCGGAGTGGCTCGACAACCACGGCGAGCTCCACAACCTGCGGGTGCCCCGGGGGACACTCAACCCCGAGGAACGCTTCAGGGTCCAGGAGCACATCATCGGCACCATCCGCATGCTCGACCGCCTGCCACTGCCCGACGAGCTGGCCCGCGTGCCGCGCTACGCCTCCACCCACCATGAGACCCTCGACGGTACCGGCTACCCGCGGCGGCTCACCGGCGCGGACCTCTCCATCCCCGAGCGGATCATGGCCGTGGCCGACATCTTCGAGGCCCTCACCGCCGCCGACCGCCCCTACAAGACCGCCAGGACGGTGAGCGAGGCCATCGCCATCCTCCACGGCATGGTGGAGGATGGCCGCCTCGACCGCGACGTCTTCGCGCTCTTTCTCGAGAGCGGTGCCTACCTGGAATACGCCCGCCGCCACCTGGCCGAGGACCAGGTCGATGCCGTGGACGTGGCGCGCTACCTGCGCTGACGACCGGCAGGCGGCCGTGCTCAGTCGAGCAGTTGGTTCACGCCCATCAGGTCCTCCTTGGCCAGCGAGCCGGCGGCCTTTTTCAGTCGCAGGCCGTTGAGGAGGTAGTTGTAGCGGGCGACGGCCAGGTCGCGGCGGGCCTCGAGCTGGGCGCGCTGGGCGTCGAGGACGTCGACGATGGTGCGGGTGCCCACCTCGAAGCCGGCCTCGGTGGCCTCCAGCGCGGTCTCGGCGGAGGTCAGGGCCTGTTCGAGGGCGCGGACCTCGCTGATCGAGGACATCACGCCGCGGTAGGCGTCGCGGGTCTGGCGGCGGGTTTCGCGCAGTCGGCCCTCGAGGTTTTCCTGGCTGCGCTGGAAGTCGTAGACCGACTGGCGGGTGTTGGAGGCGATGGCGCCGCCGGTGTAGAAGGGCACGTTGACGGCCACGCCCACGGAGGCGGAGGTGGCCTCGCGGTCCATGCCGAACTGGCGGGTGTCCTGGTAGCCGTAGTTGGCCTCGAGGTCGACGGTGGGGTAGTGGCCGGAGCGCTGCTTTTCCACCTCCTGGCGGGCGATGGCCACGGCCAGGCGCTGGGAGCGGACCTGGAAGTTGTTCTCCAGGGCGCGTTCGACCCACTCGCCGATGCGCTCGGGGTCGGGGGTCTCCAGGGGTACGCCGGTGTCGAGGTCGGCGAGGGCGTCGTGCTCCTGGTTGGTGATGGTGGCCAGTGCCTCGAGGGCGTTGTCGAGCTGGTTGGTGGCGGTGATCACGCCGGCCTGGGCCTGGTCGAAGCGGGCCTTGGCCTCGTGGACGTCGGTGATGGCGGTGAGCCCGACCTCGAAGCGCTTGCGGGTCTGCTCCAGCTGGCGCTCGATGGCGCGGCGGTTGGCCTCGGCGAAGCGGGTCTCGGCCTGGGCCTCGAGGACGTTGAAGTAGGCCTCGGCGACGCGCAGGACGAGGTCCTGCTTGGCGGCGGCGTAGTCGACCTCGGCCTGGCGGACCTGCTTGCCGGCCTGTTCCAGGGCGATCTCGCGGTCGCGGTAGTAGAGGGGATGGGTGAGGCTGAGGCCGAGCTGGAAGTCGTTGTAGGTGGCGTCGTTGTCCAGCCCGGTGCGGTCGTTGAGGTGGTTGCGGCTGGCGCTGGCATTGCCGCCGACCTGGGGCAGCAGCCGGGAGCGGGCCAGTGGCCGGGCCTCGAGTGCGGCGAGGCGGGCCTGCTCGGCGGCCCGCAGCTGGGCGTCGTTGCGCTCGGCGAGCTGGTAGACCTCGACCAGGTCCTCGGCGGCCGGGGCCGCGGTGGCGGTGGCCAGCAGCAGGCCGCCGGCGAGCATCGTCTGGAGTTTGCGCTTGAAGGGCATCGGCAACCACCTCGGGTTGTTGGTCGTCGGCCGGCGGCGCCGCCGGCGGATGACGAGGGCGCGGGATGATCCCATTCTAGATCCTGGCCGGCCCGGATCAACCGGGGCCGAGCCGGGCCCTGTTCAGAAAACGAATTCGCGGCCCTGCTCGGCATGCCGCAGCGGCGGGATGTCGGTCTCGAACAGGCTCTCGCGCGCCCAGTCCCGCTCGCCCATGCGGGTGATCAGCAGCGCCTCCTTGATGGGCGGTTCGCCGACGATGACGAACAGGCGGCCGCCCTGCTTGAGTTGCTGCAGGTAGGTTTCGGGTACCTCGGGCAGCGAACCGGTGATCACGATCACGTCGAAATGGCGATCCGCCTGCCAGCCCGCGCTGGCGTCACCGGTATGCAGGGAGACGTCCTCGATGCCCTCGGCCCGGAGGTTTTCCCGGGCGTGGCGGGTGAAGTCCTCGAAGCAGTCCACCGATTCGACCACCCCGCCGAGGTTGGCCAGGCAGGCGGCGAGATAACCGCTGCCGGTGCCCACCTCGAGGACCTCGTCGCCGGCGCCAACGCCCACGGCCTGCAGCAGCCGGCCCTCGACCACCGGGGCCATCATCACTTCGCCGTGGCCCAGCGGGATGTTGATGTCGCTGAAGGCGAAGTCGCGGTGCCGGGCGGGGACGAAGGCCTCGCGGCGCGTCTGCTCGATGACTTCGAGCACGCGGGGATCGAGCACGTCCCAGGGACGGATCTGCTGCTCGATCATGTTGAAACGGGCCTGTTCCATGTTCTCGGTTGCTGGCATGACGCTTCTCGGTTGTGACGGGCGCGGGCCGGGCGCAGAATGCAGGGAATCGTCGCGGCACCGGGCCGGTCGGCCGCGGGCGGGAGCGTGCTCGCCCGCGGCGGCTTCCCGGGCCGCGCCGGTGGCGACAGAATCCCAAAATAGTAAGTTTTTTGCCCGGGGGCGGCAAGCCGTGACCCCGGCCGAGGAGAGGCGATGTTCCAGGCAGCGGAGGTGGGACGCACCGTCCCCAAGGCGGACTACAAGCGCGAGCTGCCCGAGCTGCGCACCCGCCTGATCGAGGCCCAGCAGCAGCTGCGCCACAGCAACCGTTCGGTGGTGATCATCCTCGAGGGGGTGCACGGGGCGGGTCGCGGTGCCCTGGCCAACCGCCTGCAGGAATGGCTGGATCCCCGTGGCGTGGAGACCCACGCCCTCTGGGACCTCTCCGACGAGGAGCTCCAGCGCCCCTACTACTGGCGTTTCTGGCGCCGCCTGCCCGCGCGGGGGCGGATCACCGTGCTCTTCGGTGGCTGGTACCAGGACCTGCTGACCCGCGGCGGCGAGGGCAAGCTGGGCGTCAACGAGCTCGACACCGCCCTCACCCAGGCCCGCCACTTCGAGGAGATGCTCGCCGCCGACGGCACCCTCTTTCTCAAGTTCTGGTGCCACCTGCCGGAGAAGGCGCAGAAGAAGGCCCTCAAGGACCAGCAGCACATGCCCGGCGAGCATTACCGCTACGGCCACGGCAAGAAGGCCTGCCTGAAGAACCGCGAGGACCTGCTGCGCACCGCCGAGCGGGCCATCCGCCGAACGGACACCGCCGATGCCCCCTGGTACCTGATCGAGTCGCGCGACGAGCGTTACCGGGACCTCACCGTGGGCCGGACCCTAGCCCATGCCCTGGAGCGCCACCTGGCCGAGGAGCGCGACGGGTCCGTGCCGCGGACCTCCGGCGCCCCCGACCTGCCGGAGGCGCCGTCCGCCCAGCGTACCGTCCTCGACGGCGTCGATCTCGAGCGGGCGCTGGAGAAGAAGGAATACAAGCAGGCGCTGAACCATCACCAGGACCGGCTCTACCGGCTGATCTGGCAGGCCTACCGGGAGAAGCGTTCGATGATCCTGGCCTTCGAGGGCTGGGACGCTGCCGGCAAGGGCGGGGTGATCCGGCGACTGATCCGGGGCATGGACTCGCGGCTCTACCGGGTCCTCCCGGTGGCCGCGCCCGACTCCCGGGAGCGGGCGCATCACTATCTCTGGCGCTTCTGGTGGCAGCTGCCCCGGGCCGGGCGGATGCTGATCTTCGACCGTTCCTGGTATGGCCGCGTGCTGGTGGAGCGGGTCGAGGGCTTGGCGCGCCAGCAGGAGTGGAAGCGCGCCTACCAGGAAATCAACGACTTCGAGGAGCAGCTGGTGGACCACGGCATCCTGCTGATGAAGTTCTGGCTGCACATCAGCGCCGACGAGCAGCTGGCGCGCTTCAAGGCCCGCGAGGACACGCCCTACAAGCGCTACAAGATCACCGAGGAGGACTGGCGCAACCGCGAGCGCTGGAACGACTACCGCCTGGCGGTCAACGAGATGGTGTTTCGCACCGACACCGAGTACGCCCCCTGGGAGCTGATTCCCGCCAACGACAAGCGCTACGCCCGCATCGAGGTCCTCAGGCGGGTCTGCGACCGCCTGGAGGCGATGCTCGACAAGGGGTGAGCGACCGATCCCCGGCCGGGTGTCACGGGACTGTCTCGCGGGCTTCATCCCGCGTTCATCCGCGCTCGCTAGCCTGGCACCAGCGAGAATCCCGATGGGCGTGGAGCCGGATGCGCGCAACCCTGGTCACCGAGACCTTCCCCCCGGACATCAACGGCGTGGCCGCCACCCTCGGCCAGTTGACCGAGGGGCTGCTGGCGGCCGGTCACCGCGTCCAGCTGGTGCGGCCGCGCAACGGCGTGGACGGCGAGCGGGCGCTGCCCGAGGGGATGAGCGAGTTGCTGGTGGGCGGGGTGCGCCTGCCCTGGTACCGCGAGGTGCACCTGGGGCTGCCGGTCACCCACCGGCTGGCCGAGGCCTGGGAGGCCGAGCGCCCGGACGTGGTGCACATCGCCACCGAGGGCCCGCTGGGCTGGGCCGCCCTCCGGGCCGCCCGCAAGCTGGGCGTGACCGTCACCTCCAGCCTGCACACCAACTTCCATGCCTATGCCTCCTACTACGGCATCGCCTGGCTGGGCCAGCCGGTGATGGGCTACCTGCGCCGCTTCCACCGGCAGACGGCGCTCACCCTGATCCCCACCCGGCACCAGCGCGACCAGCTGATGGCGCAGGGCTTCCCCGAGTTGACGGTCATGGGTCGTGGTGTGGACCATTACCTGTTCGCGCCCGGGCGCCGGGACCCGGCACTGCGGAGTCGCTGGGGGGCCGGCGAGAGCGACCTCGTGGCCTGTTACGTCGGGCGCCTGGCGCCGGAGAAGAGCCTGGACGTCTTCGTCCGGGCCGTGCGCGCCATGCAGGCCGTCGACCCCGGGGTGCGGGGTGTGGTCGTGGGCGATGGCCCCGAGCGTGCTAGGCTCGAGCAACAAGAGCCGGACCTCGTCTTCTGCGGGGCCCAGCGGGGCGAGTCGCTGGCCCGGCACTACGCCAGCGCCGACGTCTTCGTGTTCCCCAGCGAGACCGAAACTTATGGCATCGTCGTGCTCGAGGCGATGGCCTCGGGCCTGGCGGTGGTGTGCTACGACTACGCCGCCGGCGAGGAGTTGATTCGCGACGGCGAGAACGGTTGCCTGGTGCCCTTCGGCGACAGCGAGGCCCTGGTGGCCGCCGCCGCGGGGCTGGCCGGCGACCGCGAGCGGGTCGCCCGGCTCGGCCGGGCGGCCGTGGCGGAGGCGGCCGGACATTCCTGGACGGCCGTGCGCGAGCGCTTCACCGAGTTGCTGGAGCGGCACGTCGAGGCGCGCCGGGAGAGGAGGGCCTGATCATGGGCATGCCACACAAGATGGATTTCCTGCATCGCTTCCTCAGCTGGGAGCACGCGATCGTGGAGTTCGCCAACCGGCTCCATCGCCGCCACCTGGCGAGCCGTTTCTTCGGCATCGTCAGCCGGCTGGGCGACGGCATCGGCTGGTATTCCCTGATGGCCGCGCTGCTGCTCTACTACGGCTGGGCCGTGCTGCCGGCCATCGCCCAGATGCTGGTCACCGCCGGCGTGGGCGTGGCCCTCTACGGGTGGATCAAGCGGCGCACGGCGCGCCCGCGGCCCTGCGAGTCCAACGAGCGGCTGCAGCTGTCCGTCGCCCCGCTGGACCAGTACAGCTTCCCCTCCGGCCACACCCTGCACGCGGTGGCCTTTTCCGTGCTGATGATCCACCACTTCCCCGAGCTCGCCTGGCTGGTGCTGCCCTTCGCCGTGCTGGTCATGGCCTCGCGCCTGGTGCTGGGGCTGCACTACCTCACCGACGTCCTCGCCGGGGCCGCGCTGGGGCTCTCGCTGGCGCTGGTCTCGCTGCAGGTGGGCAGCTACTTCATCGGCTGAGCCGGGCGCGCTTGACGTCCGCACGGCGGGCGCCCGACCATCGGCGGCCGATCCATTGCCCGTGCCGCCATGTCCGCCACCCGCTATCCCGTCCCCGCCGAGACCCTGGAACACCGCCTCGAGGCGCGTCGCTCGCGCTTCATCGCCCGCCTGGCCCGGGTGGACTCCGAGGCCGCCATGGGCGCGCTCCTGGACATCACCCGCGACCGGAACCCGGGGGCCGGGCACTACTGCCGGGCCTGCCTGCTCGGCGCCCCGGGGGACCTGAACCGCGCCGGCGCGAGCGACGACGGCGAGCCGGCGGGGACGGCCGGATCGCCCATGCTCCAGGTGCTGGCCGGCAGCGGCGTCGGCGAGGTCGGCGTGGTGGTCGCGCGCTTCTTCGGTGGTACCAGGCTGGGTCGTGGCGGGCTGGTGCGTGCCTACTCCGGCGTGGTCCGCGAGGCCCTGGAGGGTCTGTCCCTGCGGGAGCGGGTGGAGCGGCGCCGGGTGGCCGTCGAGCTCGACTACCCCGACTTCGAGCGCCTGCGCAACGTCCTCGGCGAACTCGACGTGACCCTCGACGAGGTGGATTTCGGGGCCCGGGTTCGGGCGAGGCTGGGGATCCCGGCCGACGGCGGGGAGGCCCTGGCGGCGGCCCTGTCGAGCCTGGGTTCGGCCGGCAATGCCCTCGCACGCCAGATCTGACGGGCCGAGCGCCCGGTGAAAGAATTTTTTCGGCGGGGGTTGTCAGGTGCGAATCTATGGGTATAATTCGCACCTCCTGTCGACGAGGCAGGACGCCGAGCGGGAATAGCTCAGCTGGTAGAGCGCAACCTTGCCAAGGTTGAGGTCGCCGGTTCGAACCCGGTTTCCCGCTCCAGATTCGGGTGGTTAGCTCAGCTGGTAGAGCATCGCCCTTACAAGGCGAGGGTCGCAGGTTCGACTCCTGCACCACCCACCAGTTCGGACTGGTAGTTCAGTTGGTTAGAATGCCGGCCTGTCACGCCGGAGGTCGCGGGTTCGAGTCCCGTCCAGTCCGCCATATCCCGAAACCCCCGTGGGCAGCGCCCCCGGGGGTTTTCTTTTGGCGGTTCGCCTCTTGCCCTGAAACAGGGGGCCTGTCAGCGACGTGACAGGGATTTCGCGCACCCTTGGGGCCGCTGTCCTTCCTCTCCGTTGGTTGCCGGGTGCGCCAGGCCCTTTCGATTGCTTGCCGAATGGAAAGCCCCCAGAGACAAAGGTGCCCCCGGGGGTGCAACGATCAAGAGCCCGGGACGACCGAACCAACGGGAAATGCTTGCGTCCTCGGCGCCCTGGCGATAAGCACTACCCTCTGCCGTGTCCTGGTGAGGGATGCCACGCGCAGGTGTGATGAACCCTTCTCTTGCCTGCCGTTGCGTGCCGCGTGTCCCGGCGGCCTGTCACCCCGGCGTCAATGGGGCGTGCCATACTCGGGGCATGGACGAGCAGGCTCATCTCTTCTATCTCGTGGGGGCCTCCGGCGCCGGCAAGGACACCCTGCTGGATTACGCCCGCCGGCGCCTCGCGGGCCGCGCGCCCCTGGTCTTCGCCCACCGCTACATCACCCGTGCCCCCGACGCCGGCGGCGAGAACCACGTGGCGCTCTCGCCCGACGAGTTCGCCAACCGCCGCAGCCGTGGCCTGTTCGCCATGCACTGGCACAGCCACGGCGAGGATTACGGCGTGGGGATCGAGATCCACCAGTGGCTGGCCCGCGGGCTGGACGTGGTGGTCAACGGTTCGCGCATGTACCTGCCGCGGGCGGCCGACGACTACCCCGAGCTCTGCCCGGTGCTGGTGCGGGTCTCGCCGGCCGTGCTCGAGGCCCGGCTGCGCGAGCGGGGCCGGGAACGGGGGGCGGAGCTGGAGGAGCGCCTGCGCCGGGCGCGGGCGTTCGGCGAGGTCAGCCACCCCCGGCTGCGGCTGGTGGACAACGACGGCCCGGTGGCCGAGGGCGGCGAGCGGCTGGTATCACTGCTCGCCGGGCGGCGCTGCTGAGCCGAGTCGCCAGCCCGGCCCCAGGGCATCGCGGATGGCGCGGGCATCGGGGTAGGCGCCCTCGGTGGCCGGGGCGAGCCGCTTGCAGGTCAGTCGGATGACGTCCGGGTGTTGCCGGCTGTCGAGCTCGAGCACGGTGACGAAGACCCAGTCCGGTTCGTCGCCGACGCCGCCGAAGAGCCCGCCGAAGTCGGGGATGCCGCCGGTGACCTCGTCGCCGTCGAGGCGCCTGGCGGCCGCGGTGATGCGAAACCGTGCCGGCCCGATCGTGCGGCCGCCGGGCGGGGCCAGGCGGGCGAATTCGAGCTCGCAGAAGGGCTCGAAGCGGTCGATGGCGGCGAAGCCGCCGCGCCGCTCGCCCTGGAGATGGACCCGCGCGGCCTCGCCGGGCACCGTGATGCGCGTTTCCAGCACCAGCGGGTTGCCGGGGGACAGGCCGGGCAGGCGCGGGCCGGTGGCCTGGCAGCCGACCAGCGCGAGCGCCAGCAGCACGGGGATCGGACGGATCGCGTACATGACCCGATCATGGCAGGAATCCGCTGCGCTTGCCGCGGCTTCCCGCGCGGTGCTAGTTTCTTCCATTCAATCGATCGAGGAGGCTGACATGCCCTTGAGCGTCGGTGACAACCTGCCCGAGGCCACGCTTTTCGAGGACCAGGAAGGCAACATCCGCGAGCTCAATCCGCAGACGCTGGCGGCGGGCCGCCGCATCGTCATCTTCGGCGTGCCCGGGCCCTTCACCCCGACCTGCTCGGAGCGCCACCTGCCGGGCTTCGTCGAGCATGGCGAGGCGATCCGGGCCGAGGGCGTGGACGAGATCTATTGCATCGCCGTCAACGATCCCTTCGTCATGGAGGCCTGGGCCGAGGCGCAGCAGGTCGGTGGCGAGGTGGTAATGCTCTCCGACGGCAACGGCGAGTTCACCGAGGCCATCGACCTGCAGCGCGACATGCGCAAGGCGGGCATGGGCATCCGCTGCAAGCGCTTCGCCATGGTGGTGGAGAACGGCATGGTCGAGTGGCTGAAGGTGGACGAGTCCGGCTTGCAGGAGAGCTCGGCCGAGAACCTGCTGGACTACCTCAAGCGCCGCTGAGCCTTCCCGGGTTCTGCGACTTCAGGCGGCGCAGCTGGCGGCGCAGGTCGATGCCCAGGCGCTCGGTGTCCCGCTCGGCGCGCTGGCGCAGGGTGGCGAAGCCGGGTGGCGGCGCTCCCGGGACGCGGGCAAAGGCGATGGTGTTGGCCGTCTCGCGCAGCGAGAGGAACAGGGTCTGCCGGTCGAAGGCGGTGTCCATGAGGTCCGTGGCGTGGCCGAAGAGGGCGAGGTCCTCGCGCCACAGGTTGCTGCAGAGGATCCCGCCCGGTGCCAGGCAGTCGCGGCAGGCGTCGAAATGCGCGTGCGTGAGGGTCGAGGCCGCCATCCCCCGGCCGTCGTAGAGATCGGAGAACACCAGGTCGTAGTGGCCCGGCGGTGCCCGGCGCAGGAAGTCGCGGGCATCGCCCACGTGCACCGCCAGCCGGGGACCGGCCTCCAGGGCGAAGAATTCCCCGGCCACCCGGGCCACCAGCGGGCGCAACTCCACCGCCTCCACCTCGGCGCCCGGCTCGCTGCGGGCCAGCCAGCGTGCCAGCGAACCACCGCCCAGTCCCAGGATCAGCACCCGCTCCGGCCCTGGTCGCAGCAGCAGGGCCAGTGCCATGGCACGAAAATAGGCGAAGGCCAGGTGGCCGGGGTCGTGGAGCAGCATGCGGGTCTGCTGAACCGGGCTGCCCAGGTGCAGGCGGCGCGAGTCGGCCGTCTCCACCACCTCGACGGGGCCGAAGGCGTCGGTCTCGGAGAAGATCAGCCGGCCGCCATAGCGTTGTGGCGCACGTCTGCGCGAGCGAAGTCGAAAGGCCATGGGGAATGATCGCCCGGATTCACTGTCGATCCAAGGGTAGGTGCGCGCGGGCCGCCGTGCGACCCTGCCCGCCCAGTCGCAAGCGAGGAATACTCATGCCCAGATCCAAGCGTCTCCGGACTCTCCTGCTGTCGATGCTCATGCTCGTGGTCGCCGCCCCGGTGATGGCCGGCCTGGCCCCCGGCGAGCGGGTGTGGATCGGCCTCTACAGCGACAACCTGCGCGAGGACGGCTACGCCATCGGGACCGTCGAGCAGGTACTCGAGGACGGCCGGGTGCAGGTGGCCGTCCGCGAGCTGGTGAAGGGCGAGGGCCGCACCCTCTACGGCACCTGCAGCCCGGGGGCCTCCAACCCGCTGGCCGGGGCCGAGATCGTCGAGGACGACCCCGGGGCGCTGTTGCTGCGCAAGGCCTTCGAGCCCGAGCAGGTGCAGCCCTGGCGCGCGGGCCGCGACGGCTTCCTCGCCCGGGAGAATGCCGGCGCGGTGTTCTACAAGTGGCTTGGCGGGGCCATGGGCGTGACCGAGCAGCGCTGCCGGCGCGGCCAGGACCGGGTCGCCGGGGTCGGTTTCCAGCGGGCCGTGAAGGCCTTCGAGGTGGCCTGCCGGCAGGTGGCCTCCACCGGCGGCAGCGGTTTCCCGGTGCCGGTCGAGCAGCGCCTGGGCGGTGCCGCGGCCATGCTCGCGGACAATGCCGCCTTGCTCGCCGAGCACCCCGGGGCACTCGCCGAGATGCAGGCCATCGTCGCCGGAGAGGCGGGGCTGCAGGGCGAGGACCTGCTGGCCATCGCCGGCGCGGGCACGCTGAAAAAGACCGCCGAGGCGCTGGCGACGCTGCGCGAGGAGGCCGGCGGGATCGCCGCGGCCCGCGAGCGGGTGGCGGACCTGCCGGCCATCTTCCACGGCTACGTCGACCTGCTCACCGGCCAGGGCAGCGCGCCGTTCGGCGGGCAGGCCGCCGAGGCCTGGCACGCGAGCGTGGACGCCGCCCTGGCGGCCGGGGAGTGGCCCCGGTTGCCGCGCATCTGAAGGCGGGTCAGTCGCGGGGCTTGTTCTGCTCGAAGGCCGCCTGCTGCTCGGCGGTGGCCTCCTTCTGGTAGCGCGCCTTCCACTCGGCATAGGGCATGCCGTAGATGATCTCGCGGGCGGTGTCGTAGTCCATATCCAGCCCGCGTTCCTCGGCCGCCGCGCGGTACCACTTGGACAGGCAGTTGCGGCAGAAGCCGGCGAGGTTCATCAGGTCGATGTTCTGCACGTCGGTACGCTCGCGCAAATGCTCCACCAGCCGCCGGAAGGCCGCGGCCTCCAGCTCGGTCCGGGTCGGTTCGTCCATTGTCATGCCTCCTGTTTCTTCCGCCATTGCTCGGGGGTGTGCGCCTTGATGGCCAGGGCGTGCAGTTCGCCGGAGCGGATCAGGTCGTCGACGGTGGCGTAGACCATCTTGTGACGCTCGACCAAGCGCTTGTCGGCGAAGGCCTCGGCGATCACCGTGGCGCGCAGGTCGCAGCCCTCGCCCTCGATCATCGCCTCGGCGCCGGGAATGCCGTCCTCGATGCGTTGCTTGACCGTCTCGGTGTCCATCACGGGGATCCTCGGGTGGAAAATGGCGCCCAGTCTAGCGCAGGCGCGTGCCGGTCAAAACGCGGGGGACGTGCGGGTTGGCCGGGTGGGCCGCCCGGCCGCTCAGAAGGGAAAGGGTCCGTCCCACATCTCGGGGTTGGCCCAGAAGCGGCTGTTGAGCCAGTCCGGGGTGTGCTTGTAGTCGTAGAGGTCGAAAACGTAGAGGTCGTGGCGGCCATCGCCCGCCAGGTGGCGCAGTCCCAGGGCGAGCAGGGCGCGCTCGTTCCAGCCGCGCTGGGCGGCGCGGTCGACCTCGACCACCAGGCACAGGGTCTCGGCGTAGAGGTCGCGCAGGCCGGCGATCAGGCCGCGCGCGGTGTCCGGTTCGAGGGTCTCGAGCAGGTCGGTGGCGATGCAGACCGGGTGGCGGCCCGAGGCCGGCAGCCGCCGGTGGGCCTCGTCGGGCCGCAGGTGGGTGAGGGTCCCGGCGCCGCTTTCGAGCCAGTCCTCGACCGGTTGCGGTCGTTTTGGGGCGATCAGCAGCAGCCGCCCGGGGCGGCGCTCGGCGAGCAGGGCCCGCACCGGGCCCCAGGGCAGGGGGCCGGTCTCGGTCATGGCTCGAGTTCCAGCCGCCCATCGCGGACCCGGAGTGCCGCGTCGCCGGCGAGGAGCCGGCGCAGATCGCCTCCCACCACGCGCTCGCGCCAGCCACCGAGTACCGGCACGTCGGGATCCCCGGCCACCAGCCGCTCGAGGTCCTTGCGCGAGGCCAGGGCCGAGGGCGAGATGGCGTTGGCCTCGCCGGTGATGCGCACCACCGCCATGAGGGTGTCCGCCAGGGCCTGCTGGGCCTCGTCCAGGCGCGGCCCGCGGGGCACGCGCGGCAGGTCGGTCCCGGGCACGGCGCGGCCGTCCGCGATGGCGGCGAGCAGGGCGTCGCCGTGCCGGTCGCGGGTGGCCGCGTCGAGGCCGCGGACGCGCTCCAGGTCCCCCCGGTCCCGCGGTTGCTGCGAGGCCAGGGCCAGGAGGGTGTCGTCCTTCATCACCCAGCGACGCGGCCGGTCGCTGGCCTCGGCCAGCCGCTCGCGCCAGGCGGCCAGTTCGCGCAGAACCGCCCGCTGGCGCGGCTTGAGCTTCTGCTGGCCGCGCACGCGCTGCCAGGCGCCGCGGGGATCGGGGCGGTAGGCGTCGGGGTCGCCGAGGGCGGCGAAATCCGCCGTCAGCCAGTCCTCGCGGCCGAGTTCGGCCAGCTGCCGGCGCTGGGCGTGGTAGATCGTGCGCAGGTGGCGCACGTCGTCGGCAGCGTAGTCGAGCTGGGCCCGCGTCAGCGGTCGCCGGCACCAGTCGGTGCGGGTCTGGGACTTGTCCAGGTCGATGTCGAGCAGGTCCTTGACCAGCCGGGCATAGCCCACCTGGTCGCCCTGGCCGAGCACGGTGGCGGCGAGCTGGGTGTCGAAGACCTGTGCCGGCAGCCGGCCGGTGAGGTGGTATACCAGTTCTAGGTCCTGGCGGGCGGCGTGCAGGACCACGACGGTGGCCGGGTCGAGCAGGCGCTGCCAGAGGGGGTCGAGGTCGTCGATGGCCAGCGGGTCGATGCAGGCCACGAGGTCGTCGGTGGCCACCTGGACCAGGCACAGGCGCGGGTGGTAGGTGCGCTCGCGCAGGAACTCGGTGTCCACGGCGAGCCAGGGGCTGCCCCGGAGGGCCCGGGCGAGGTGTTCGAGCCCGTCGGCGGTGTCGATCAGCAGCGGGTGGTCGCTCATGGCGGGCTCCTGGCCGGAGGGCGACCGGCCCCGGGTCGGGGCCGGGCGAAAGGCGGGATCAGCGGTCTTCGCGGCGCTGCTTTTCCAGGCGCTCGTGCTTTTCCTGGGCCTCGAGGGTGAGGGTGGCGATGGGGCGCGCCTCCAGGCGCTTGATGCCGATCTCGTCGCCGGTCTCCTCGCAGTAGCCGTAGGACTCGTCCTCGATCCGCTCGAGGGCCTTGTCGATCTTGCGGATCAGCTTGCGATAGCGGTCGCGGGTGCGCAGTTCGAGGGCGGCGCCTTCCTCGAGCGAGGCCCGGTCGTTGATGTCGGGCTCGTGCCAGTTCTCCTCGCGCAGGTGGCTGATGGTCGTGTCCGACTCTTCCATGAGCTCCTGCTTCCACGCCAGCAGTTTCTGCCGGAAGTACTCCAGCTGCCGCGGGTTCATGTATTCCTCGTCCTCGGAAGGCTTGTAACCCTCGGGAAGTTCCACTTCAGGCATTGTTCTTGGCTCCAAACACCGAAATTGCGGGGCGCCGGCACGGGGCCGCCTTTGCCCGTCAGCCGCGCGAGTATAATGTGCGCCTTCGGGCGCGGCAACGTTTCCCGGCTGGGCAGAATTGCCGGCCGACAAGCCGGGCTTATCCCGGTTCGTCGAGGATCTCGGGCCGACCGAAGTGAAAGCCCTGGGCCCAGTCCACGCCGATCTCGCGCAGGATCTCGACGGTGGCCTCGTCTTCCACGAACTCGGCGATGGTGGTCAGGCCGAGGCTGTCGGCGATGTCCTGGATGCCCTGGACGATGGCCCGCACCGCCGCTTCGTCGCGGATACGGCGGATGAGCTCCCCCTCGATCTTGAGAAAGTCCACCGGCAGGTCGGCGAGATAGCGGAACGAGGAGTAGCCGCTGCCGAAGTCGTCGATGGCCAGCCGCAGGCCGAAGTCGAGGAAGGGTTCGAGGATGCGCTGGGCCTCGTCGGTGTCGCTGAGCAGTTCGCGCTCGGTGATCTCGATGACCAGGGGCTTGGGTTCGTCCGGCTCGAGGCCGCACTGCCGGCAGAGGCTGCGGGCATGGTCGAGCAGTTCACGGACCCGCCGGGGGTGGCGCAGCAGGTCCGTGGAGATGTTGACGAAATGGGCCCGCCGGCGGCCTTCCGGGCGCAGGCCGCAGTGATCGATGGTGCGCCGGATGATGGCGTGGTCGACGCGATGGGCGAGCTGGAGCTGGCTGGCGGCGTCGATGAAGGCCCCCGCCGGGATCGGCTGGCCGTCGGCGCGGCGGATGCGGGCCAGGGCCTCGTCGGCCACCACGTGCCCGTCGGCGAGGTCGACGATGGGCTGGAAGGCGGGCACCAGCCGGCCCTCGTGGAGGGCGGCCTGGACCTCGCCGCCGGTGAGGAAGACCCCCTTCTTCCGGGGGTCGACCGAGCGCACGCGGTTGCGACCACCCCGCTTGGCCTCGTAGAGGGCGGTGTCGGCGGCGGTGATCACGGCCTCCATGGCCTCGGGTCCGGAGAAGGCGGCGACCCCCGCGCTCACCGTGAGCGAGGGGATCTGGCAGTCGGTGAGGTTGGTGCTGTCGTAGACCGACTGGCGCAGCGTTTCGGCGACCGCCTGGCCGGCGGCGATGTCGCGGCCGGGGAGGGCGCAGAGGAATTCGTGGCCGCTCCAGCGGCCCAGCAGGTCGCCGGCGTCGAGGTGCTCCATGAGCAGGTTGGGCAGGGCGATGAGGACCTCGTCGCCCACGGCATGGCCGTAGTTGTCGTTGATCAGCTTGAAGCGGTCGACGTCGACCAGCACCAGGCTGTAGGCATGTCCCTCGGAGACCGAGCGCTCGTGCAGGCGCCCGAGTGCCGCTTCCAGGGTCTGGCGGTTGGGCAGGCCGGTGAGCGGGTCACGGCGGGCCTGCTGGTCGAGCTGCTGGCGCAGGTTCACCAGCTGGTCGCCGGGCGTGAACAGCAGCAGCCGATGACCGCCCTCCAGGGGGCGGCTGGTGGCGTGCACGGGCAGGCGGGTTCCCGCCCGGGCGCCGGTGCGCGGGACCAGGTAGGCGTCGCTGCCGAGGTCCTCGCCGGCCGGCGTGCCGGCGAGTGGCGACACCGGCTCCGCGTCGCCGGTGCCCCGGGTCTGCAGCGCGAACAGGCTGTCGACCGCGCGGCCGGCCATGGTGTCGGCGTCCAGGCCGCAGCAGTCGGCGGCCGCGGCGTTGGCCGCGGCGATCATGCCGGCCTCGTCCACCACCATCGCCGGGCACGGCAGGGCGGCAAAGGCGGCCTGTTCGGGGGCCTGCAGGGGACGGGGGGCGGCGCTGTGTCGATCGGTGCGGATCATGGCTGGCCGGTTGATGAAGGGCGCAGCGGATTGAACACCCGGCATCCGGCTCCGGTCAATCACGATCCTGAATGTGGGTATGAGGATTTCTTATCGGGCAATCCCGGTCGGGACCCGCGGGGAGAGAAGATGGTGCCGAGGAGAGGACTCGAACCTCCACGTCCGTAAGGACACCAGCACCTGAAGCTGGCGCGTCTACCAATTCCGCCACCTCGGCATGGTAACGGCATCGCGGCTGCGATGTGGGAGCGCACTTTACTCCCGCGCCCCGGGGCTGTCAACCCCGCCGGTCGGACCGGGCGAGGGCGGCCGGTCGAGCGATTCTTTTGCAGTTGGCGGGCTTGCGCGACACAATAGCTCTTTTTTACCACGCCCGTGCGCGGCCACGCGCCGTGCACCCGACCGGACGACGATACGCCACCATGAGCTCCAAGCGAGTCGAAGACCCCCAGGCCGAGCGCGAGGCGCAACGCTACGACAAGCCCATTGCCAGCCGCGAGATGCTGCTGCAGGTCATCACCGACCACGGCGGCCCGATCACCTTCCGCCGGCTGGTGGAGGAGCTGGGCTACGACGACCCCGATGACCGCGAGGCACTGCATCGCCGGCTGCGGGCCATGGAGCGCGACGGGCAGATCATCCGCAACCGCCGGGGCGGCTATGTGCCGGTGGCCGGTGCCGACCTGGTGCGCGGGCGGGTGATCGGTCATCCCGACGGTTTCGGCTTCCTCCAGCCCGACGAGGGCGGCGACGACCTGTTCCTCTCGCCGCGCCAGATGCGCTCGCTGTTCCACGGCGACCGCGCCGTCGCCCAGGTGATCGGCGTGGACCGCCGCGGGCGTCCCGAGGGGGCCCTGGTGGAGGTCATCGAGCGGGCCCACGAGGAGGTCGTCGGCCGGCTGGTGCTGGAGTCGGGCGTGGCCTTCGTCAGCCCCGACAACAAGCGCCTGGTGCACGACATCCTGGTGCCGGAGGACGCCCTCGCCGGGGCCGAGGACGGGCAGATCGTGCGGGCGGCGATCGTCGAGCAGCCCTCCGGGCGCAAGAAGCCGGTAGGCCGGATCGTCGAGGTGCTCGGCGATCACATGGCGCCGGGGATGGAGATCGACGTCGCCATCGCCACCCACGAGATCCCCGCCACCTGGCCGGAGTCCGTGGAGAAGGTGGTTGCCGGCATGTCCGAGGAGGTCGCCGAGGCGGACAAGCTGGGCCGCGTGGACCTGCGCCACCTGCCGCTGGTGACCATCGACGGCGAGGACACCAAGGACTTCGACGACGCCGTCTTCGCCCAGGCCACGCCCAAGGGCTGGCGGCTGCTGGTGGCCATCGCCGACGTCTCCCACTACGTCACCCCCGACAATCCCCTGGACGCCGAGGCCTTTCGCCGGGCCACCTCAGTCTACTTTCCCGGCACCGTGGTGCCGATGCTGCCCGAGATCCTCTCCAACGGCCTGTGCTCGATCAATCCCAGGGTCGATCGCCTGTGCCTGGCCTGCGAGATGCAGATCAACCGGGAGGGGCGCATCATCCGCTCGCGCTTCTTCGAGGGCGTGATGCAGTCCCACGAGCGGCTCACCTACGGTGACGTCGCCGACATGGTGCAGTACCGCAAGGACGAGGCCCGCGAGCGCTTCGCTCACGTGCTGGAGAACGTCGACACCCTCTACGACGTCTACAAGGTACTGGCCGAGTCCCGGCGCCAGCGGGGGGCGATCGAGTTCGAGACCACCGAGACCAAGGTGCGTTTCGGCGAGGGCCGCAAGATCGAGGCGATCGTGCCGGTGGAGCGCAACGATGCCCACAAGCTGATCGAGGAGTGCATGATCGCCGCCAACGTGGCCACGGCACGCTTCCTCAAGCGCCACCGGATCAGTGCGCTGTACCGCGTGCACGACGCGCCGGCCACCGAGAAGCTCGAGGACCTCAATACCTTCCTCGGCGAGATGGGGCTGCCCAGGGTGGATGCCGACGACCCCGAGCCGGACCAGCTCAACCGCGTGCTCGATGCCGTGGCCGGCAAGCCCGAGGCCCACATGGTGCAGACCGCCGTGCTGCGCACCATGAAGCAGGCGGTCTATTCGCCCGACAATATCGGCCACTTCGGCCTGGCGCACGACAACTACACCCACTTCACTTCGCCCATCCGTCGCTACCCCGACCTCATCGTCCACCGCGCCATCCGCCACGTGCTGCGCACCGGCGGGGCCGAGGGCTTCCAGTATTCCCACGACATGATGCTGGGGCTCGGCGAGCACTGCTCGACCAACGAGCGGCGCGCCGACGAGGCCACCCGCGATGCCATGGACTGGCTCAAGTGCGAGTACATGCTCGACAAGGTGGGCGAGGTCTTCGACGGCGTGGTCGCCACGGTGACCTCCTTCGGGCTGTTCGTCGAGCTCCAGGGCGTGTTCGTCGAGGGGCTGGTGCACGTCACCAACCTGGACAAGGACTACTACCGTTTCGACCCGGTCCACCATCGCCTCGCCGGCGAGCGCTCCGGTCGCACCTACCGCGTGGGCGACCGCATCCGCGTGCAGGTGGCCCGTGTCGACCTCGATGACCGCAAGATCGACCTGGCCCTGCCCGAGACCGGCGAGGACACGGCCGGCGACGCCGGCGAAGAGGCCCCGGCGGGTGGCGAGGGCGCCGGGGAAGGGGGCGGCAAGCCCCGGCGCAAGTCGCGTTCCCGGCGCCGTTCCGGCCGTTCGCGCACCGCGCGCGACAAGTCCGGTGGCAAGAGTGGAGAGCAGGGCCCGCCCGCCGACCCGGGCGCGGACGCCGACGGCGGGGACTGAGCCGTGGCCGGCAGGGAATGGTTCGCCGGCTTCCACGTGGTGGAGTCGGCCCTGCGCGACGCGCCCCGGCGCGTCCGCCGCCTGCTGGTGGAGAGCGGCCGGCGGGACAAGCGCACGGCCCGCCTCGAGGCCCTGGCAGCGGAGGCGGGCGTGCAGGTCGAGCGCGTCCGGCGGGCCCGGCTCGAGGCCGAGCTGCCGGCGGGTACCCGCCACCAGGGGGTGGCGGCCCTCTGCGAGGTGGCCGGGCCGCGGGCCGAGTCCGAGCTGCCCGGGCTGGTGGCCTCCGCCGGCGGCCAGCCGCTGCTGCTGGCGCTGGACGGCGTCACCGATCCCCACAACCTCGGCGCCTGCCTGCGCTCGGCGGAGGCGGCCGGCGTGCACGCCGTGATCGTGCCCAGGGACCGCAGTGCCGGGCTCACCCCCGTGGCCCGCAAGGCCGCCTCGGGGGCGGCCGAGCGCCTGCCCCTGGTGGAGGTGACCAACCTGGCGCGTTGCCTGCGCGGGCTCCAGCGCGAGGGCCTGTGGGTGGTGGGTGCCGCCGGCGAGACCGACCAGACCCTGTTCGCGGCCGATCTCGGCGATCGCGCGCTGGTGCTGGTGATGGGGGCCGAGGGCCGCGGGCTGCGCCGCCTGACCCGGGAAACCTGCGACGAGCTGGTGCGCATTCCCATGGCCGGGGATGTCGAAAGCCTCAATGTCTCCGTGGCCACCGGCGTCTGCCTGTTCGAGATCCGCCGCCAGCGCCTGGCCCGGCACGGCGGCTGAGGTCGTCGCCGTTGCGGCGCCCCGGCCTTTGGGTTAGTATCTGCCGCCTTTCGGGCCCCGGGCCCGGAAACGACGATTCCGCCGGCAGGGGTCTGCCGGCGTCGATCCCTGCCTCACCGCCGTCGGCGGGAGGCTGTCCAAACCGCAGGGAGTGACAATGCGACACTACGAGATCGTGTTCCTGGTCCACCCGGACCAGAGTGAACAGGTGCCCGCCATGATCGAGCGCTACCGCTCCATGGTCGAGGGCGACGGTGGCAACGTGCACCGCCTGGAAGACTGGGGCCGCCGCCAGCTGGCCTATCCCATCCAGAAGATCCACAAGGCGCACTACGTGCTGATGAACGTGGAGTGCTCCCAGGGAGTCCTCGAGGAAATCCAGAGCGCCTTCCGTTTCAACGACGCGGTCCTGCGCAGCATGGTGCTGTCGCGCAAGGAGGCCGTGACCGAGCCATCGCCGATGGCCAAGGGCAAGGACAAGGACTGATCCGGTCCCGCGTCCCGCGATTTTTCACGTTTTCAGGGGTAACGAGTCATGGCACGTTTCTTCCGTCGCAGAAAGTTCTGCCGTTTCACGGCCGAGGGTGTCGAGGAAATCGACTACAAGGACATCGACACGCTCAAGAGCTACGTCACCGAGACCGGCAAGATCGTTCCCAGCCGGATCACCGGGACCAATGCCCGCTACCAGCGGCAGCTGTCCACCGCCATCAAGCGGGCGCGCTACCTGGCGCTGCTGCCGTACACCGACCGGCACTGAGCCGGTCCCGGCGGCCGACGATCCCGCGCGGCGGATTGCAGGCATGCGAGCGCTAGCCCAGTTCGTCGCCGCCAGCCGCACGCAGGCGGTGGCGGTGACCACGGCCTTCGTGGCCGCCGCCGCGCTGCTGCCACCGCTGGTCTGGTTCGCGGGCGCGGCCGTTGCGCTGGTGACCCTGCTGCAGGGCTGGCGCGAGGGCCTGGGCGTGGCGGTCATGGGCGCCGGGGTGGCCGGCCTGCTGGCCTGGCTGCCCATGGGCGGCCCGCTGCCGCTGCTGGTCCTCGGGCTGTCCGCGGCCCTGCCGGTCTGGCTGCTGGCGGCGATGCTCGCGGCCAGTGGCTCGCTGGCCACCGCCTTGCAGGCGGCGGCCCTGCTGGCCCTGGCGGTGCTCACCGGCCTGGTTTGGATGCTGCCGGATGCCCAGGCCACCTGGGGCGAGATCCTGCGGCGGTTCCTGCACGACTTCTACGTCCAGCGGGACCTGCCCATGGAGCAGTTCGATGCCCTGGTGGACCGGTTGGCCACCCTGATGAACGGCATGGTGGCCGCCTCGCTGATGTTCTCCAGCGCCGTGGGTCTGCTGCTGGGGCGCTGGTGGCAGTCGCTGGTGGTGCATCCCGGGGGCTTCGGCGAGGAGTTTCGCGGCCTGCGCTTCGACCGGCAGACGGCGGTGATCGCCGGCCTGCTCCTGGCGGGGGCGCTGGCGCTGCCCGGGGCATGGCTCGACGGGGCGGCCCTGGTGGCCGTCACGCTCTTCCTGTTCGCCGGGCTGGCCCTGGTTCACGGGCTGGTCCGGCAACGGGGCATGGCCGGGGGCTGGCTGGTCGGCACCTACGCGCTGATGGTGCTGGCCCTGCCGCAGATGACGCTGCTGCTGGCGAGCTTCGGCTGGCTGGACAGTTTCGTGGATTTTCGCCGGCAGCTGGGCGGTGACCAGGGCCCCGGCGAGGGCGACTGAATTTCAATTTTCGTACCGGCGGTGTCAGGATTGCCGGACGAGTTTCGGAGGGTGAGGACGATGGAACTGATTCTGCTCGAGAAAATCGAGAATCTGGGCAACCTGGGCGATGTCGTCAACGTCCGCAACGGGTATGCCCGCAACTACCTGCTGCCCCAGGGCAAGGCCCGGGTGGCGACGGCCGAGGCGAAGGCCGAGTTCGAAGCGCGCCGCGCCGAGCTCGAGCGCCAGGAGGCCGAGATGCTGGAGGCGGCCAAAAAGCGCGCCGAGACCATCGAGGGCCTCGAGGCGGTGGAGATCGTCGCCAACGCCGGCCCCGAGGGCAAGCTGTTCGGCTCGGTGGGTCCCGACGAGATCGTCGCCGCCCTCGGCGAGAAGGGCATCGAGGCCGAGAAGCGCGAGGTGCGCATGCCCGAGGGCCCCATCGGCATGGAGGGCGAGTACACCGTGGGCCTGCACCTGCACGCCGACGTGGACGCCGAGGTGAAGGTCGTGGTCAAGGGCGAGGAGCCCGAGACCATCGCCACCTGATCCGCAGCGATCGGCGGGCCGCGCCGACGCCTTGATCCGCCCGACGGGCCGGCACGCGAGCGTGCCGGCCCGTCTGCGTTGGGCGGCCGGAAAGGCACCTGCCGGGGCCGCGGGCGATTGCCCGCGCGGCCCGGACTGCGGTTAGAATGATGCACTGGCCGGCCCCCGTCGGGCCGGACCCGCCCGGGAAACACGCAGCATGTCGGAAAGCTTCGCCGAGAAACCCCGCTCGACCGGCCGCAGCGCCGGCGAGCTCAAGATCCCGCCGCATTCCATCGAGGCCGAGCAGTCGGTCCTCGGTGGCCTGATGCTGGACAACACCGCCTGGGAGAAGATCGCCGACCGCGTCTCCGAGGGCGATTTCTACCGCCGCGACCACCGCCTGATCTTTCGCGCCATCGCCGCGCTCGCCGACCGCGATTCGCCCTACGACGTGGTCACCCTCTCCGAGTGGCTGGAGGCCAACAACGAGCTGGAGAACGCCGGCGGGCTGGCCTATCTCGGCATGCTGGCCAAGGAGACGCCCACCGCGGCCAACATCACCGCCTACGCCGACATCGTCCGCGAGCGCTCCATCCTCCGCCAGCTGATCCGGGTGGGCACCGACATCGCGGATTCCGCCTACAACCCGGACGGCCGCGACAGCAAGGCGCTGCTCGAGACCGCCGAGCAGTCGGTGTTCGAGATCGCCGAGCAGGGTGCCCGCGGGCGCCAGGGCTTCGTCTCCATCAAGGACCTGCTGGGCGATGCCGTCGATACCATCAACGAGCTCTTCGAACAGGACGAGCCGGTCACCGGCGTGTCCACCGGTTTCGACGACTTCGACGACCGGACCTCGGGTTTGCACGGGTCCGAGCTGATCATCGTCGCCGGCCGGCCGTCCATGGGCAAGACCTCGTTCGCCATGAACCTGGCCGAGAACGTGGCCATCTCCGCCAAGGAGCCGGTGGCGGTGTTCTCCATGGAGATGCCGGGCGACCAGCTGGCCATGCGGATGATGTCGTCGCTGGGGCGGATCGACCAGCAGAAGGTGCGTACCGGCAAGCTCGACGACGACGACTGGCCGCGGCTCACCTCGGCGGTGGTGATGCTCTCCGAGGCGCCGCTGTTCATCGACGACACCCCCGCGCTCACCCCCACCGAGCTGCGGGCCCGCGCCCGGCGGCTCAAGCGCGAGCACGGCCTGGGGATGGTGGTGATCGACTACCTCCAGCTGATGCGCGTGCCCGGGATGCAGGAGAACCGGGCCCTGGAGATCTCGGAGATCTCGCGCAACCTCAAGGGCCTGGCCAAGGAGCTGGACGTGCCGGTGATCGCGCTCTCCCAGCTCAACCGCTCGCTGGAGCAGCGCCCCAACAAGCGCCCGGTGATGTCGGACCTGCGCGAGTCGGGCGCCATCGAGCAGGACGCCGACGTGATCGTGTTCATCTACCGCGACGAGGTCTACAACGAGGACAGCCCGGACAAGGGCACCGCGGAGATCATCATCGGCAAGCAGCGCAACGGCCCCACCGGCACCGTGCGCCTCACCTTCCTGGGCCGCTACACCCGTTTCGAGAACTTCACCGCCGAGACCTACGCCGCGGAGGACTTCGGCTGATGCGCCACGCCCGGGCGCTCATCGACCCGGCGGCGCTGCGTCACAACCTGGGCGTGGCCCGGCGCTTCGCGCCCGACAGCCGGGTGATCGCGGTGGTCAAGGCCGATGCCTACGGCCACGGCCTGGCCACGGCCCTGGAGGCCCTGGATGGGGCCGATGCCTTCGCCGTGGCCAGTTCGGGCGAGGGGGCGCTGCTGCGGCGGATGGGTGTCACCGCCCGGGTGATGGTATTGCAGGGCTTTCTCGATCGCCGCGAACTGCGCCTGCTGGCGCGCCACCGGCTCGAGCCGGTGATCCACCAGGACTGGCAGGTGGAGCTGCTGGCGGCCCACCGGCCGGGGCTGCCCCTGCGCGTCTGGCTCAAGGTGGACTCGGGGATGCACCGCATGGGCGTGCCCGTCGGCCAGGCCGGGGCGTTGCACGCGCGCCTGGCCGCCATCCCCCACGTGCAGGGCACGCCCGGGGTGATGACCCACATGGCCTGTGCCGACGAAGACGATCCGCGGCCCACCCGCGGCCAGCTGGAGGCCTTCCGCGTCGCCGTGGACGGGCTGGGCGCCGAGCGCAGCGCGGCCAACTCCGCCAGTCTCATCGCTTTCCCCGAGAGTCGCATGGAGTGGACCCGGCCGGGGATCATGCTCTACGGCTGCTCGCCGTTCGCGAACCCCGGGCCGGAGGCGGAGGCGCTGCGTCCCGCCATGACCTTGAAGACCCGCCTGATCGCCGTCCAGCACTACCGCGAGGGCGACCGGGTGGGCTACGGCGCCACCTACGCCTGTCCCGAGGACATGCCCGTGGGCATCGCCGCCATCGGCTACGGCGACGGCTATCCGCGCCACGCGCGCAACGGCACCCCCGTGCTGGTGGGCGGCCGGCGCGTGCCGCTCGCCGGGCGGGTGTCCATGGACAGCCTCACCCTCGACCTGCGCACCGCCCCCGACGCTCGTCCGGGCGACGAGGTCGTGCTCTGGGGCGAGGGCCTGCCGGTCCACGAGATCGCCGACTGGTCGGACACCATCGGCTACGAGCTGCTCTGCGCGGTGGGCAACCGGGTCGAGCGAATCGTGCGGGAGCGCTCCTAGCTCAGCGTTCCAGGTACTGGAGCTTGTCCTCCACGCCGTCCCATTCCTCGGCCTCGGGCAGCGGGTCCTTGCGCTCGGTGATGGCGGGCCACTGGGGGGCGAGTTCGGCGTTGAGCTCGAGGAAGTGGGCCTGGTCATCGGGGAGCTCGTCCTCCGGGTAGATGGCCTCGGCGGGACACTCGGGGACGCAGAGCTCGCAGTCGATGCACTCGTCGGGATCGATGACCAGGAAGTTGGGCCCCTCGCGGAAGCAGTCCACCGGGCAGACTTCCACGCAGTCGGTGTACTTGCAGCGGATGCAGTTGTCGGTGACGACGAAGGTCATGGCGCGCCTCCTCTGGGCAGGATTCTCCAACGACAGCTTCAGCGGTTCGCGACCGGGAGGTCGCTCCCACGGATCGCGGCCGACCACGGTAGGCCGGGAGGCCGCGCGTTTCAGCCGCTGGATTCGGATTGTTTTTTCAGAGCGTAGACCAGTTCCAGGGCCTGGCGCGGGCTGAGGTCGTCGGGATCGGTCTCGCGCAGGGTCTCCACCACCGGGTGCGGGGCGGGCTCGGCGAACAGGGGCATCTGTTCGGAGGCCCGTTCGGCCTGCCGGGAGGTGCGGTCCTCGAGCGCGCGCAGGCGCTCGCGGGCGGCCTCGATCACCGATCGCGGAACGCCGGCCAGGCCGGCCACCTGCAACCCGTAGCTCTGGTTGGCCGGGCCGTCCTTGACCGCGTGCATGAACACGATCCGCTCGCCGTGTTCCACGGCATCGAGGTGGACGTTGGCGATGCCGGGGTATTCCTCGGGCAGGGCGGTGAGCTCGAAATAGTGGGTGGCGAACAGGGTGAAGGCCCGCACCCGGCTGGCCAGGTGGGCCGCGCAGGCCCAGGCCAGGGAGAGACCGTCGAAGGTGGAGGTGCCGCGGCCGATCTCGTCCATCAGCACCAGGCTCTGGTCGGTGGCGTTGTTGAGGATGTTGGCGGCCTCGGTCATCTCCACCATGAACGTGGAGCGGCCGGAGGCCAGGTCGTCGGAGGCGCCGATGCGGGTGAAGATGCGGTCCACCGGTCCGATCTCGGCGCGGTCGGCAGGGACGAAGCCGCCGATGTGGGCGAGGATCACGATCAGGGCGACCTGGCGCATGTAGGTGGACTTGCCGCCCATGTTGGGGCCGGTGATCACCAGCATGCGCCGGCGGTCGGCCAGGCGCAGGTCGTTGGGCACGAAGGGCTCGTTCATCACCTGCTCGACCACCGGGTGGCGCCCCCCGTCGATGCGGATCCCCGGGCGGTCGGTGAGTTCGGGGCGCACCAGGTCGAGCCGCCGGGCCCGCTCGGCCAGGCAGGCCAGGGCGTCCAGTTCGGCCAGGCCCCGGCCGCAGTCGGAGAGCTCGGCGTGGTGCGCCATCAGCGATTCCAGCAGCCGGTCGTAGAGGGCCTTCTCCCGTGCCAGGGCCTTCTCGCGGGCGGAGAGAACCTTTTCCTCGAAGGCCTTGAGCTCGGGGATGATGAAGCGCTCGGCACCCTTGAGGGTCTGGCGGCGGGTGTAGTCCTCCGGGGCGTTGCGCGCCGCGGCCCGGGGGATCTCGATGAAGAAGCCGTGGACCCGGTTGTAGGCCACCCGCAGGTTCTGGATGCCGGTGCGTTCCCGCTCGCGGGCCTCCAGGTCGGCGAGGAACTGGTCGCTGTTGCGCGCCAGCGTGCGCAGCTCGTCGAGCTCGGCGTCGAAGCCGTCGCGGATCACGCCGCCGTCGCGCAGGACCACCGGCGGGTTGTCGATAATCGCCCGCTCCAGGAGGTCGAGGACCTCGGGGTGCTCGCCGATCTCCTCGCAGAGCGCCCTCAGGCGGGGAGCCGGGGTGTCGGCCAGCTCGGCCTGGAGGACCGGCAGCATGGCCAGCGACTGGCGCAGGGTGGCCAGGTCGCGGGGGCGGGCCGAGCGCAGGGCGATGCGGGTGAGGATGCGCTCCACGTCGCCCACCTGCCGGAGCGCGTCACGCAGGCGCTCGGCGAGGTCGCCGTCGGTGAGCCGGTCCACGGCATCGTGGCGGCCGCCGAGGGTGGTGCGGTCACGCAGGGGGCGGTTGATCCAGCGGCGCAGGCTGCGGCTGCCCATGGGGGTGACGGTGGTGTCCATCACCCCGGCCAGGGTGTTCTCGGCATGGCCGGAAAGGGACTGCTCCAGTTCCAGGTTGCGGCGGCTGGCGGCGTCGAGGACCACCGCCTCGTCGTGGGATTCCACGTGCAGCCCGCGCAGGTGCGGCAGGGCCGAGCGCTGGGTCTCGCGCACGTAGTCCAGCAACGCCCCCGCCGCGCCGGTGGCCAGCTCCAGGTGCTGGCAGCCGAAGCCCTCCAGGTCGTGGACCCGGAACTGGTCGCAGAGCAGGCGCCGGGCGCACTCGGGGTCGAAGTGCCAGGGGGGCATGGCCTGGCGCCCGGGGTGGTCGGCCACCGGGGCGGGCAGGTCGGTCTGCTCGGGATAGAGCAGCTCCTGCGGCCCCAGGCGGGCCAGCTCGGCCTCCAGGGCCTCCTCGCCCTCGATCTCCTGCACGGCGAAGCGGCCGCCGGAGAGTTCCAGCACCGCCAGGCCGAAGCGCTCGCCGTCGAGGGTGACCGCGGCGATCAGGTTCTCCCGGCGCTCCTCGAGCAGGGCCTCGTCGGTGAGCGTGCCCGGGGTGATGATGCGGACCACCTTGCGTTCCACCGGGCCCTTGGCGGTGTTGGGGTCGCCCATCTGCTCGCAGATGGCCACCGACTCGCCGCGCTTGACCAGCCGGGCCAGGTAGCTCTCGGCCGAGTGGTAGGGGACCCCCGCCATGGGGATGCGCTCCCCGGCCGACTTGCCCCGGTGGGTGAGGGTGATGTCGAGCAGCCGGGCGGCGCGCTCGGCGTCGTCGTAGAAGAGCTCGTAGAAATCCCCCATGCGGTAGAACAGGAGGGTGTCGGGGTGCTCCGCCTTGATGGCCAGGTACTGGCGCATCATGGGGGTGTGCTGGGGGGATTTCGCGGCCATGGCGCGATTGTACGGATTTGCCCGGGACGGGTTAACCGGTTTTCCGGGCGCCAGGCGCTAGAATCGATGAGAGGCATCACGGGAGGGCGCGATGAAAGACGATATCGAGGCGCTGGCCGCCGCGGTGGGCGAGGCGCTGGGGGCATCCGGCCAGCGGCTGGCGACGGCCGAGTCCTGTACCGGCGGCTGGATCGCCAAGGCGATCACCGACGTGGCCGGCAGTTCCGGCTGGTTCGACCGCGGTTTCGTGACCTATTCCAACGACGCCAAGCGCGAGATGCTGGGCGTGCAGGGGGACACGCTGGAGCGCTTCGGGGCGGTGAGCGAGGCGGTGGTGCGCGAGATGGCCGCCGGCGCGCTGGCCCGCAGCGGCGCCGACATCAGCGTGGCGGTGAGCGGCGTGGCCGGCCCCGGCGGGGGCAGCGAGGCCAAGCCCGTGGGCCTGGTCTGGCTGGCCTGGAGCCAGGGCGGGGAGGCCTTCGGCAGCCGGCGCTTCGTCTTCGACGGCGACCGCGAGGCCGTGCGTCGCCAGGCGGTGATCGCCGCGCTGGAGGGAATCCGCGACCGCTGCAATGCCTGAAGCCGGGCGCCAGCGGCTGTTCTTCGCCCTCTGGCCCGGGGCCGGGGTGCGCCGCCGGGTCAGCGAGCTGGCGCGGCGCCATACCCCGCCGCGCGGGCGGCGGGTGGCAGAGTCGAAGCTGCATCTCACGCTGGCGTTTCTCGGCGAGGCGGACGACGAACTGCGCTGCTGTGCCGAGGCGGCGGCCGGGGTGGTGGGGGGCGAGGCGTTCACGCTGGAACTGGATCGCATCGGCCATTTCCGCCGGGCCCGAGTGCTCTGGCTGGGCGCGGAGACCGCCCCGCCGGCCCTCGCCGGCCTGCACGCGCGGCTGATCGCCAGGCTCGCGCGCGACTGTGGCCGGCCCGTCGAGACCCGACGTTTCCGCCCCCACGTGACGCTGGCGCGCAAGGTCGGGCGGGCGCGGCCCCGCTCGCTCGACGAGCCCGTCGCCTGGCCGGTCACCGACTTCGTGCTGGTGGCCTCCCGGCTGACCCCGGAGGGGGCGCGATACCGCATCGTGCGGCGCTGGAAACTCGATGGCGGCCAGGCCCCCGCGGTTTTACCTCGGGGGCGGCTGTGGGATAATCGCGGGCTTTGAATCCGGCATTCAGGAATGACGATGGACGCGAACAAAGAAAAGGCCCTGGCGGCCGCGCTTTCCCAGATCGAGCGCCAGTTCGGCAAGGGCTCGGTCATGCGAATGGGGGATCAGGGCCGGGAAAACGTTCCGGCCATCTCCACCGGCTCGATCGCCCTGGACAGCGCCCTGGGCGTGGGCGGTGTCCCCCAGGGCCGGGTGATCGAGATCTACGGCCCGGAATCCTCGGGCAAGACCACCCTGACCCTGCAGGTGATCGCCGAGGCGCAGAAGAAGGGCGGCACCGCGGCCTTCGTGGACGCCGAGCACGCCCTCGACCCCAGCTACGCCGAGAAGCTCGGCGTGAATATCGACGACCTGCTGGTCTCCCAGCCGGACACCGGTGAACAGGCCCTGGAGATCACCGACATGCTGGTGCGCTCCGGCGCCGTGGACATGATCGTGGTGGACTCCGTGGCGGCGCTCACGCCCAAGGCCGAGATCGAGGGCGAGATGGGCGATTCCCACGTGGGCCTGCAGGCGCGGCTGATGTCCCAGGCCCTGCGCAAGCTCACCGCCAACATCAAGCGCACCAACTGCACTGTGCTGTTCATCAACCAGATCCGGATGAAGATCGGGGTGATGTTCGGCTCGCCGGAGACCACCACCGGCGGCAACGCGCTCAAGTTCTACTCCTCGGTGCGCATGGACATCCGCCGCATCGGCTCGATCAAGAAGGGCGACGAGGTGGTGGGCAACCAGACCCGTGTCAAGGTGGTCAAGAACAAGGTCTCGCCGCCCTTCCGCCAGGCCGAGTTCGAGATCCTCTACGGCGAGGGCATCTCCCGCGAGGGCGAGCTGATCGACCTGGGCGTGGCCAACGGCATCCTGGACAAGGCGGGCTCCTGGTTCTCCTACGGCAAGGACCGCATCGGCCAGGGCAAGGAGAACGTCCGCCAGTTCCTCAAGGACAACCCCGACGTGGCCGACGACATCGAGGGCCAGCTGCGGGCCAAGCTGCTGGGCGATGCCGCCGGTGCCGAGGCCGGGCAGGCGGCCGGCGAGGCCAGCGGCGAGGCCTGATCCGGGCATGCAGGCCTCGGCCCGCAACCAGGCCATGGACCTGCTCGCCCGCCGCGAGCACTCCGCCCGCGAGCTGCGTCACAAGCTCGCGCGACGCGGCTTTGGTCCCGACGAGATCGAGCAGGCCCTGGAAGGCCTGCAGGCCGACGGCCTGCAGAGCGACGCCCGTTTCGCCGAGGACTACTGCCGCTCGCGGATCGGTCGCGGATTCGGCCCCCTGCGCATCCGCGCCGAGCTGGGCGAGCGCGGGGTGGCCGGGTCGCACGTGGAAGCCGCGCTGGCGGCCGAGGCCGCCGACTGGCACGCGCTGGCCGCCGAGGCCTGGCAGCGGCGCTTCGGCGTCGCCCCGGCCGACCGCCGGGAGCAGGCCCGGCAACAGCGTTTCCTGCTCAACCGGGGTTTCCCGGGCGAGGTGGTCCGCGCGCTGGTCGCGCGGGCCCCAGATACCGAGACCTGAGATCAATCGATGAAAAGCGCCGAGCTCCGAACCAAGTTCCTCGAATACTTCCGCGGCCAGGGCCATGCGGTGGTCCCCTCCAGTCCGCTGGTGCCGGGCAACGACCCCACCCTGCTGTTCACCAATGCCGGCATGGTGCCGTTCAAGGATGTCTTCCTCGGCCGCGAGGAGCGCGACTACGTGCGCGCCGCCAGCTGCCAGCGCTGCGTGCGGGCCGGGGGCAAGCACAACGACCTGGAGAACGTGGGCTACACGGCGCGCCATCACACGTTCTTCGAGATGCTGGGCAACTTCAGCTTCGGCGACTACTTCAAGCGCGAGGCCATCCTCTACGGCTGGGAGTTTCTCACCGAGGAGCTGGGCCTGCCCGCCGAGAAGCTCTTCGTCACCGTCTTCGAGGAGGACGAGGACGCCGCCCGCATCTGGCTCGACGAGGTGGGCATCGACCCCGACAAGTTCGCCCGCATCGGCGCCCACGACAACTTCTGGTCCATGGGGGACACCGGCCCCTGCGGGCCCTGCAGCGAGATCTTCTACGACCACGGCCCGGACGTTCCCGGTGGCCCGCCCGGGACCCCGGAGGAAGACGGCGACCGTTTCGTGGAGATCTGGAACCTGGTCTTCATGCAGTACGACCGGGACAAGTCCGGCACCCTGCACCCCCTGCCCAGGCCCTCGGTGGACACCGGCATGGGCCTGGAGCGGCTGGCCGCGGTGATGCAGGGCGTGCACAGCAACTACCGGATCGACCTGTTCGAGAACCTGATCGCCGCCGCCGCGGCCGTCATCGGCTGCGAGGAGCGTTCCGGGGATTTTCGCTCGTCGCTGAACGTCGTCGCCGATCACATCCGTTCCTGCGCCTTCCTGATCGTCGACGGGGTGCTGCCCTCCAACGAAGGGCGCGGCTACGTCCTTCGCCGCATCATCCGCCGCGCCGCGCGCCACGGCCACAAGCTGGGTGCCGAGGGCACCTTCTTCCACCGGCTGGTGGAGCCGCTGGTGGCGGAGATGGGCGAGCACTACCCGGAGCTGGCCCGCGGCGCCGAGCAGGCCGAGCGGGTCCTGCGGCGCGAGGAAGAGCGCTTCAACGAGACCCTGGCCGCGGGCATGGCCATCCTGCGCGAGGCCATCGCCGACCTCGACGGAAAGACCATCCCCGGCGAGACCGTCTTCCAGCTCTACGACACCTACGGCTTCCCCGCCGACCTCACCGCCGACGTGGCCCGCGAGCAGGGCCTGGAGGTGGACTTCGAGGGCTTCGAGAAGGCCATGGGACGCCAGCGCGAGCGGGCGCGGGCCGCCTCCCACTTCGAGATGGAGGAGGCCGCGATCGAGACCGACGCCCGGACCGAGTTCACCGGCTACGGCACCACCGCCGATTCCGGCCGGGTCGTGGGGCTGTTCGCCGGCGGTCGGCCGGTGGAGCGGCTGGAGAACGGCCAGGACGGCGTGGTGGTCCTCGACCGCACCGCCTTCTATGCCGAGTCCGGCGGCCAGGTGGGCGATCGCGGCGAGCTGCGCATCGACGGCGAGACCGCCTTCCAGGTGGAGGACACCCAGAAGCAGGGCGATGCCTTCGCCCACATCGGCCGCGTCCACCGCGGCCACGTGGAGTTGGGGGACGTGATGAGCGCCGAGGTGGACCGCGAGCGCCGCCAGGCCATCCGCCTCAACCACTCGGCGACCCACCTGCTGCACGCCGCCCTGCGCGAGGTGCTCGGCGAACACGTGGCGCAGAAAGGGTCGCTGGTGGCCCCCGACGCCCTGCGCTTCGACTTCTCCCACTTCGAGGCCCTCACCGATGCCGAGCGCGAGGCCATCGAGCGCAAGGTGAATGCCGAGATCCGCGCCAACGTCCCCGTCGAGACCCGCCTGATGCGCCTGGACGAGGCCAGGGAGGCCGGCGCCATGGCCCTGTTCGGCGAGAAGTACGCCGACGAGGTGCGGGTGGTGGGCATGGGGGAATTCTCCCTGGAGCTCTGCGGCGGCACCCACGTGGAGCGCACCGGCGACATCGGCTTCTTCAAGATCACCAGCGAGGGCGGCGTGGCCGCCGGCGTGCGGCGTATCGAGGCGGTTACCGGTGCCGAGGCCGAGGCACTGGTGCGCGAGGAAGAGCGCATCCTCGGCCGGCTCGCGGGCATGCTCAAGACGCGTCCCGATGAACTGGAGAAGAAGCTCGCCCAGTTCCTCGAGCAGAGCCGGGCCACCGACAAGGCCCTCGAGCAAGCCAAGGCCAGGCTCTCCGCCCAGGCCGGCGCGGAGCTCAGCGACCAGGCCGTGGAAGTGGACGGCCTGAAGGTGCTGGCTGCGCGCCTCGACGGCGCCGACGTCAAGACCCTGCGTTCCACCCTAGACCAGCTCAAGAACAAGCTGGGGGAAGCGGCCGTCGTCCTCGGTAGCGCCGAGAACGGCAAGGTGCGCCTGGTGGCCGGCGTCACCAAGGGCGCCACCGACCGGGTCAAGGCCGGCGAGCTGGTCAACGCGGTGGCCGAGCAGGTCGGTGGCCGCGGTGGCGGCCGACCGGACATGGCCCAGGCCGGTGGCAGCCAGCCGGAGAACCTCGACGGTGCCCTCCAATCCGTGCCCGACTGGGTGCGGGAACGGCTCTGAGCGAGCGGAGCCCACCGGTGGGCGCCGCCGGACCAGACCAATGACACAAGCCCAAAACCGAGAGCACACATGTCGCTGATCGTGCAGAAGTACGGCGGGACATCCGTCGGCACCACCGAGCGGATCAAGAACGTCGCAGAAAAGGTCATCCGTGACCGCGAGGCCGGGCATGACGTGGTGGTCGTGGTCTCGGCCATGAGCGGCGAGACCAACCGCCTGCTGGAACTCGCCCGCGAGGTGTCCGATGCCCCGGCGCCCCGCGAGCAGGACGTGCTGGTCTCCACCGGCGAGCAGGTGACCATCGCCCTGTTGTCCATGGCCCTGATCCAGCGCGGCTTCGATGCCCGGTCCTACACCGGCTCCCAGGTGCGCCTGATCACCGACAGCGCCCACGGCAAGGCGCGCATCCAGCGCATCGACGAGGAGCGCATCCATAACGACCTCGAGCAGGGTCGCGTGGTCGTGGTCGCCGGTTTCCAGGGCGTGGACGAGGAGGGCAACATCACCACCCTCGGCCGCGGCGGCTCCGACACCTCCGCCGTGGCCCTGGCCGCCGCCCTGGGTGCCGACGAGTGCCAGATCTACACCGACGTGGACGGGGTCTATACCACCGACCCCCGCGTGGTACCCGACGCCCGCCGGCTCAAGTCCATCACCTTCGAGGAGATGCTGGAGATGGCCAGCCAGGGCTCGAAGGTCCTGCAGATCCGCTCAGTGGAGTTCGCCGGCAAGTACAACGTCCCCCTGCGCGTGCTGTCCTCCTTCGAGGAGTCGGGCGAGGGGACCCTGATCACATTCGAGGAAACCGAAATGGAAGAAGCACGCATCGCAGGCATCGCCTTCAACGAGGACGAGGCCCAGCTCACCATCAACGGCGTTCCCGACCAGCCGGGCGTGGCCTACCGCATCCTCGGCCCGATCTCCGAGGCCAACATCGAGATCGACATGATCGTCCAGAACGTGGGCGACGAGTACACCGACTTCACCTTCACCGTGCACCGCAACGACTACCAGAAGGCCATGGACATCCTCAACGAGGTGGCCAGCGACGTGGGTGCCCGCGAGGTGAAGGGCAACACCAAGATCGTCAAGATCTCGCTGGTGGGCGTGGGCATGCGCTCGCACGCCGGCATCGCCTCCACCATGTTCGAGGCCCTGGCCAAGGAAGGCATCAACATCCTCATGATCTCCACCTCCGAGATCAAGATCTCGGTGGTCGTCCACGAGAAATACAAGGAATTGGGCGTGCGTGCACTGCACGAAGCGTTTGAGCTGGAAAAGGACGCCAGCGTAGAATGACGCGCCTTTCGGACGGTTCCCGGGAAAGGCGCACGAAGCGGCCGGGAATCGCCCGATCGGGGAACGATTGCACGGAGTGTGGTCAGAACCCCGTGAGACCCGTCGGAACAGCGGTGATCGGGTCGATAGGGTTCCAGGGAGGACAGGCCGGCAGGACGCCGCGCACGATCCTGGAAACAGGTGATTGACAGGTACCAAGGAGCAGACAATGCTGATTCTTACCCGCCGTGTGGGCGAAACACTGATGATCGGGGACGACGTGAGCGTCACCGTGCTGGGCGTCAAGGGCAACCAGGTGCGCGTGGGCATCGAGGCCCCCAAGGACGTCTCCGTCCACCGCCAGGAAATCTACGAGCGCATCAGGGACGAGGAGGGCAGCTCCGAAGAGGGCTGATCCCTTTACCGGAAGCCCCGGGAAATGTAGGATACCGTGCCAGTCGTGGCTGGCACGGCCTGCCGCAAAAGCCGCTCCCTGCATGGCCCACCGGGCTACAGGCGGAGCGCACAAACAACGAGCAAGTGCCGCAACAGGTGGCCGAGTGGCTGACAGGATCGTCGGGAACGATCCTGGCCGGCCTCCAGGCCGGCCCCGAAGGGGCGAAGGGCAGGAAGCCCGGAGCAAGGCGCTCCCCTGCACAGGCCGCGAGGCCTGTTGCTTCCAGGGCGCCGGAGAAAGAGCGAGTTTCTGGAGAGATGGCCGAGTGGCTGACAGGATCGTCGGGAACGATCCTGGCCGGCCGCCAGGCCGGCCCCGAAGGGGCGGAGGGCAGGAAGCCCGAAGCAAGGCGCTCCCCTGCACAGGCCGCGAGGCCTGTTGCTTCCAGGGCGCCGGAGAAAGAGCAAGTTTCTGGAGAGATGGCCGAGTGGCTGACAGGATCGTCGGGAACGATCCTGGCCGGCCTCCAGGCCGGCCCCGAAGGGGCGGAGGGCAGGAAGCCCGGAGCAAGGCGCTCCCCTGCACAGGCCGCGAGGCCTGTTGCTTCCAGGGCGCCGGAGAAAGAGCAAGTTTCTGGAGAGATGGCCGAGTGGCTGACAGGATCGTCGGGAACGATCC
>JAAZVP010000084.1 GCA_018623495.1 Halothiobacillus sp.
CTTCTCAAGCAGCTCGTTCAATGCCATGCTCATGTCAGTCATCGTGGTTTCTCCTTCGTCGTTGCTGGTTGTTGCGACTGCAACTTTACCGAAGGGCCACGGTGGCCTCCTCACCCCGCCAGATTTACACCACTTCCCGGGACGCTACCGGCGGCGCGACGGGAATGGGGATGCATGGTGCAAGCCCTCGGTCAGGGAATCGCCATCCGCGGGGAGACCGCCCCTCAGAAACCGTGCCCGGTCAGCCCCAGGATACCCATGATGATCAGGTAGAAACCGACGATGTACTGGAGCAGCCTGGGAAAGAGCAGCACCGCGATACCGGCAACCAGGGAAACCAGGGGAACGAGTTCGACGTGGATGGTCATTCGGGCCTCGGGGCGAAAATGGATGCTAGCCGCGATTCTCCGCTTACTGTCCGCCGGTCGGCAACCCGGAATCCTCGCCAACATCGCGGGAAGCCCTGCTTTCCCGTCTTGACCCCTGACGAGCGTGGGCCAACCCGCCTCCCGTTGCAGAACCTCTGTGAAAGGGCACTTTCTTGAAGCCCCTCCCCTCATCAAGCGCAGCAACGGCAACCACGGGCGGCGAGCATGCGGGCCATCCCCGACGACCAGAGCGTTCGCTTCGGCGAGATGAACGCCATCGCCGTGCCCGGAATGGCCCCGGTTTCACCCGTTGGCGGCCCGCTCCGGCCACCCGAACTTGTTGCGCGCCAACGGCTGGCATAAGTTATGGGTGGCAGGAGGAGGTGCACGAATGACGACCCGAAAGCGCCCGAGCGCGCGTCCATCACCGGTTTCCCGCGCCCGGCCGCCTCGCCCCGGCACCCCGACGGCGGACTCGTTGGCGGCCGGCGACAGGTCGGGCCGCGCCGACGGCAGGGGCGCGCCCACCCCATGAAGCGCACAAGCCTGTTCATCGGCGGGGTGCTTCTGCTCCTGCTCTCCGGCAGCCTGCATGCCCTGGAGCTCTCGCCCGAAGAGCAGGCGTTCGTGGAGGCGCATCCCACGGTCAGCGTTGCCATGATGTCCAACTACCCGCCGTTCACCTCCCGGCAGGACGGCGCCGGCGCGGGGTTCGAACACGACCTGCTCGCTCTCGTCTCGCAGCAGACCGGGCTGGAATTCCGCAAGGTCTTCGGCCTCTGGAGCGAGACCCTCGGGCGCTTCAGGGACGGGGAGACCGACATGATCTCGAGCATCTCCTTCCGCGAGGAGCGCACCCCCTACACGCTCTACACCGAGCCCTACTACGAGATTCCCATCTTCGTCTTCGTGCGCGACGACTTCGGCCCCTACCGCGGCCTGGGGGACCTTGCCGGGCGCAGGGTGGGGATCATCCGGGACATCTTCTACGAGCAGGACCTGCGGGACGCGGGCGGGATGGAGCTGGTCACCTTCGACACCTACCAGCAGATGACCCGCGCACTGGTGCTGGGCAAGATCGACGCGCTCGTCCAGAACCTCTCCAACATCAACCACATCATCAAGCGGCGCGCCTACACCAACCTGCGCATCGCCGGCGAGGTCGAACTGCCGGGGCTCGCCCGGGAGGACCTGCGCTTCGGCATCGACCCGGACAAGCCCGAGCTGCGCTCGATCGTCCAGAAGGCCCTGGACGCGATCTCCCCGGCCCAGTGGCAGGCCCTGACCGACGAGTGGCTCGACGTCCGGGACAACGCCGAGGACACGGGCATCGGCCTGACCCCCGAAGAGCGCGCCTACCTGGACAACCGGGGCCGGATCGACATCTGCCTCGACCCCAACTGGATGCCCTTCGAGCGCTTCGACGAGAACGGTGAATACGAGGGCATCAGCGCCGACTACTTCGCCCTGTTCGAAAAGGCGCTGGCCACCGAATTCCGGCCGGTGCGGACGCGGAACTGGACCGAGTCGGTCGAGTTCCTCAAGGCGGGCGAGTGCGACCTGTTCACCCTGGCCATGCGCACCCCCGAGCGCGACGAGTACCTCGAATTCACCGACAGCTACATCGAAACGCCCCTGGTGATCGCCACCCAGACCGACGTCGCCTACGTCAACGGGCTCGACGACCTGCAGGGCAAGAAGGTCGCCATCCCCCGCCTCTACGCCTTCTCCGAGCTGCTCAGGACCGACTTTCCCAACCTCGAGATCATCGAGGTGGACGACATCGACGCGGGGCTGGAAATGGTGCGTCGGGGCGAGGTCTTCGGCTACATCGGCACGCTCGCCACCATCGGCTACAAGTTCCAGACCCGGTACACCGGCGAGCTCAAGATCTCCGGGGACACCAGGCGCTCGTGGGACATGGGCGTGGCGGTGCGCGAGGACGACCCCCTCCTCTACGGCATCATGCAGAAGGCCGTGGCCAGCATCGCCGAGGAACAGAAGCGCGCGATCACCAACAAGTGGATCTCCATCCGCTACGAGGAACACGTCGACTACACGCTGCTCTGGCAGGTGATCGCCTTCTTCGTGCTGGTCCTGCTGGCGGGACTGTTCTTCTACCTCAAGCAGGCCGGCCTGCGCCGCCAGCTGGAGGAGGCCTACGAGCAGGCCGAGCGGCTGGCGGTGACCGACAAGCTCACCGGGATCTACAACCGCCACAAGCTCGACCAGGCCCTGGAAGAGGAAACCGAGAGGGCCGAGCGCTACGGCGACGGCTTCGGCGTCCTCATCCTCGACATCGACCACTTCAAGCGCATCAACGACCGCTTCGGCCACCGCAGCGGGGACACCGTGCTGCGCGAGTTCGTCGACGTGCTGCGCCAAAACAGCCGCAAGACCGACCTCCTGGGTCGCTGGGGCGGCGAGGAGTTCATGATCGTCGCCCCCCACGCCGACGAGGCGACCCTGCTCCGCCTGGCCGAAAAGCTGCGCTCGGCCGTCGCCGAACACGCCTTCAGCGAGGCCTCGCGCGTCACCACCAGCATCGGCGCCAGCGTCTACCACCCGGGCGACAGCCCCGACTCCCTGGTCAAGCGCGCCGACGACGCCCTCTACCAGTCCAAGCAGGCCGGCCGAAACCGGTCCACGTTCGAGTAGGCGGCCGGGGCCCTACGCCCACGGGCCCAGGAACGCGCGCAGCGCCACCGGGCCACCCGGCGTCGTCAGCCAGCCGAGCAGCCCGAGATTCGCCACCACGGTCATCCAGAAAAACAGCCGGAAGGTCTTCTTGCGGTTCTTGTGGCGCAACCGCTGCTGGGCAGCCAGCGCGCCGGGCCAGCCACCGGCCAGGGCGACGACATGCAGCGTGTTTTCCGGCGTGCGCCAATGCCCCTTCCGCGCGGCGGACTTATCGCGGGCGTAGAGCCAATACGCCACGCCGCTCGCCCCGGCGTACAGCGCGGGGACCCACGGCGGCACCCGGCCGCTGGCCGCCAGGAAACCCACGAAAAGCAGGAACACCGCCGCCACCGGCATCCCCGGCATCCCACCGCTTGCCTCGCGGCCCCGGCCCCCGCGGTCAGCCGCCCGCACGGCCTGCTCGGCACGTGGCCGACCCCGCTCGTCGGCGGACAAGGTGTAGGTCACCACCTCGCCCACCCCGGGTCGCCGACCGCGGTTGGCGAATGCCGAGACATGGACGAACACCCGCTCGCCGCCGGAAAAGGGCTCGATGAACCCGTAGCCCTTCTCGTCGTTCCATGACGCGATCTTTCCCTTGCTTCGCATCGCCGTTCCCTCTCCCTGCCTGGAAAATGCCCGCGCCCATGGGCCCGGGGTGAATGGCCGAGTCGGCCCTTTCCCTTGCCCTCGGCATACCCGCGACGCTGATTCGAACGGCCCGCATCCGCCAACCCGGACGCCCGGTCCGGGACGATTCCCGGCCCCCCGGCCTTGCCGTCTGCCGATGCCCGGCGCGAAACCACCGGGAACCGCAACGGCAACGGCTGGCGAACGCCCCCGGATCAATCCAGCCGGGCGCAGAGCTCGCCCGAGACCACGTCGATGAAGGCCCGCAGCTTCGGCGGCACGAATCGCTGCCACGGATAGACGATGTGGATGGGATCGGCCCGCGCGTGCCACTCGGGCAATACCCGGGCCAGCCGGCCCGCCTGGACCTCCCGCCGGCAGTCATAAGTGGGCAACAGCCCGATCCCGTCGCCGGCGAGCACCATCTCCCGGACCACGCTGAAATCGTTGACGATCACCCGCCCCTCCATCGGGATGGATCGGCGGGTCTCGGAATCGGAGAGCTGCCATTGCTCGCGCCCCAGGGAGGCGAACTGCACGCAGTCGTGCTCGGCCAGGTCCTCGGGCCGATCGAGCGGGGGCGCCGTTTCGAGATAATCGGGGCTGGCGAACAGCGCCCAGCAGGCCACCCCCACGCCCTTGGCCACCAGGCTGGAATCCGCCAGCTCGCCTGCCCGGATCGCCACGTCCAGCCCCTCGCCCACCAGGTCCACCATCCGGTCGGTCAGGAACAGGTCAACCTCTATCCCGGGATGCGTCTGGCGCACCTCGCGGATGATGCCGGCCAGCAGGGCGTCGCCGAAGTCGGTGGGCGCCGTGATCCGCAGCAGGCCCCGGGGTTTTTCGGTGGCGGCGGTCACCGCCGCTTCCGCCTCGGTGAGATGCTCCAGGCCGACCGTGGCATGGCGGTAGAACAGCTCGCCGGCCTCGGTCAGGTTCAGGCGGCGCGTGGTGCGCTGCAACAGCGTCACCCCCAGGCGTTTTTCCAGCCGGGCCACCCGGTGGCTCACCGTGGAGGTAGGCACTCCCATCTGCCTCGCGGCAGCGCTGAAGCCCCCGGCCTGCACCACCTTGACGAAGACCGCCGCCTCGTTGAGATCCATGCCGCGATTATCCAATCGGTTGAAAAGAGTTTCCCGGTTTCACCGGCTAGTCCGCCCCGGGGCCCTCGCCTAGAGTTTCAGAAAAGCCAACGCAGAGACCACCATGAAAGCACTCTCCTTCATCAAGCGCAGCAGCGACAGCCACTGGGTGGGCAACGGCTTTCCCGTGCGCAACATCTTCTCCTACCGGGACCTGGCCAGGGAACTCTCCCCCTTCGTTCTGATGGATTATGCCGGCCCCACGGCATTCGAGCCCACCGACGAGCGCCGGGGCGTGGAGGCCCATCCCCACCGCGGCTTCGAGACGGTCACCCTCGTCTATGCCGGCGGCGTCTCCCACCGCGACTCCGGTGGAGGCGGCGGCACCATCGGCACCGGCGACGTGCAGTGGATGACCGCCGGTTCCGGCGTGGTGCACGAGGAGTTCCACAGCCCCGAATACGCCCGCCGGGGCGGGCCCTTCGAGATGGTCCAGCTGTGGGTCAACCTGCCCGCGAAGGACAAGATGACCCGACCCGCCTACCAGGGCATCACCGATGCCCAGATCCCCCGGGTCGCCCTGCCCGATGGGGCCGGCACCCTCCGGGTGATCGCCGGCGAGCACGACGCCGCGAACGGCCCGGCCCGGACCTTCACCCCGATGAACGTCTGGGACATGAAGTTGAACGCCGGCCACGACGTGAACCTGGAGCTGGTCGAGGGCCACACCACGGCGCTCTTCGTCCTGAACGGCACGATCCGGATCGGCAAGAAGCGCGTCGGGGCTGCGGGACTTGCGGTCATGGAACGGGCCGGGACGGAACTCGCCTTTCACGTGGCCGAGGACGCGACCGTGCTGCTCCTCAGCGGCGAGCCCATCGAGGAGCCCATCGCCGCCAGGGGGCCTTTCGTCATGAACACCCAGGAGGAGATCACCCAGACCATCCACGACTACCAGGCCGGCCGCTTCGGCCGGATGTGAATACCCGACAAACCACCAACCCGTGAGGAAAACGCCATGAGCCAACCCTCCCGGCCCTGGCCGCCCTGGAAGAAGGCTATGAGGTCTTCGTGGTCACCGACGCCTCGGGCACCTTCAACCCGATCACCTGCGATTCGGCCTGGGACCGCATGTCCTC
>JAAZVP010000040.1 GCA_018623495.1 Halothiobacillus sp.
CCCGGACCGATCTGTTTGTCGCCATCGACCGCGCCAGCCGCGGGCCCAGCGGCCGGATCGCCGAAATCCCGCGGACGACCCACTTCAACGCCGGTGCGGACCTGGACTCGATGCTCTGGCACTACAACCGGCTCTCCAATCATCACATCCCGCAGCGGGCCCTCGGCCATCTCACCCCGGTCCAGAAGCTCAAGGACTGGCAGGCCGGGCACCCGGAGTTATTCCGGAAGAAGGTCTATGATCAGACGGGTCTTGACAACTACAAGGGCCAGGACCTGACCATCGTCAGCGCCTTCGAGGCAGTGGGCCAGCACGCCGCGGGCAAGCTCTCCGACGAGGACCTGAACGGCGTGGAACGCAACGCCTGTCCCGGTGCCGGCTCCTGCGGGGGGATGTATTCTGCCAACACCATGTCCAGCGCCTTCGAGGCCATGGGGCTCTCCCTGCCCCACTCCTCCACCATGGCCGCAGAGGACTCCGAGAAGGCCGACAGTGCGGCCCGGGCTGCCGAGGTGCTGGTGGAGGCCATCCGCAAGAATATCCGGCCCCGGGACCTGATCACCCGCCGCTCGCTGGAGAACGCCACCGCGGTGGTCATGGCCGTGGGCGGCTCCACCAATGCCGTGCTCCACCTGCTGGCCATCGCCCATGCCGCCGGGGTGGACTGGAGCCTGGACGACATCGAGCGCATGCGCCGCAAGGTCCCGGTGCTCTGCGACCTCAAGCCCTCCGGGCAACATGTCACCACCGAGTTCCACCAGGCCGGCGGCACGCCCCGGGTGATGCGGATCCTGCTGGAAAACGGCGTGCTCCACGGGGACTGCCCCACCATCACCGGCCAGACGGTGGAAGAAACCCTGGCGGGCATCCCCGCCGAGCCGCCGGCGGGGCAATCCATCATCCATCCCTGGGAGGCGCCCCTCTACCCCGAGGGGCACCTGGCCATCCTCCGGGGCAACCTGGCCCCGGAGGGGGCCGTGGCCAAGATCAGCGGGGTCAAGAAGCCGGTGATCACCGGCGAGGCGCGGGTCTTCGATTCCGAGGAAGACTGCATGCAGGCCATCCTCGACAAGCAGATCCGCCCGGGGAACGTGATCGTCATCCGCTACGAGGGCCCCCGGGGCGGGCCGGGGATGCGGGAGATGCTGGGCCCTACCTCCGCGTTGATCGGCGAGGGCCTGGGGGACAAGGTCGGGCTGATCACCGACGGGCGCTTCTCCGGCGGGACCTACGGCCTGGTGGTGGGCCACGTGGCCCCCGAGGCGGCCAATGGCGGCCCCATTGCCCTGGTGGAGGATGGCGACTCCATCACCATCGACGGCCGCCACGGCCGGTTGGCAGTGGATCTCGAGGAGGCGGAACTGGAGGCCCGCCGGGAACGCTGGCAGCCCCCCGAGCCCCGATTCACCCGGGGCGTGATGGCCAAGTACGCCCGCCAGGTGCAGTCGGCGGCCATCGGGGCCATCACGGATCCCGACGAACCGGATTGAAGGGTTCAGAATTCAGCGTTCGGCTCTCGGAAGAGCCTGCTCTGCACGCTGAACGCTACGCACGGAACGCTTCAATCCTCCAGGCCCGTCGGAATCCCGTCGATGCTCTCCGCGTTCTTCTCCCTCCGGTAGTCGGCCAGGCCCCGGGTGGCCTCCTTGCGCTCCGCCCACTGGTCCAGCGTGGGACGCTCGCCCCGGTAGTCGAAGAAGGGCACGCCGAAGCCGCAGGAGGTCTGGACGCTGTCGATGTCGAGGACCACGATGGCCCGTTCGCCAGGGCGGGGATCGAAATGGTCGTGCAGCGCCTCCCAGTCCGCATCGCCGGGCTGGACGATCCGGCCCCGGCCGTAGAGGCGCAGGATCAGGGGCATCTTCCCGAAACCGCAGAACATCAGGGTCAACCGGCCGTTTTCCCGGACATGGGCGGCGGTCTCCGCCCCGCTGCCGGTCAGATCCAGGTAGGCCACGGTATTGGGGCCCAACACCCGCAGGCTCTTGCCGTCCTTGGGCGAACAGTTCACCCGGCCGCCTTCACCCGGTGCGCTGGCCACGAAGAAGATGGGCTGCTCACGGATGAACCCGGTGAGGCGGTCGTCGAGGTGGTCGAAGAACTTGGCCATGATCGTTTCCTCTCTCAGCGGGCCTTTCGGCCCATTGCCTCCATCCGCTCCAGCCACCGCCGGTGAAAGCGGGGCCGATCGCTCTCCACGCCGCCCACCAGCGTCTCGCGCACGGGGCGGATGCCGCAAAAACGCAGGATGTTCCGCTCCAGGCTCTTGAGGCTGTGGGCCCCGAAGAACCAGCGATAGAAGAAGGCCGGCATGCCCATGGTCACCACCACCCGGGCGCTGCGTCCCCGCAGGCGCCCGCCCGGCCGCGCGCCGTTCTCCTCCGGGCCGAAGGCGAAATCCGGTCGCAGTACCTGTTCCAGGAAGGCCTTCAACGCCGCCGGCATGGTCCCCAGCCACAATGGATAGAAGAGCACCAGGTGCTCGGCGGCCTCGATCATGCGCTGGGCCCGGCGCACCGCCTCGCCGGGATCCCCGGACTCCCAGTCCGCGCGACTGGCCAGGGGGGCCAGCCCCAGGGCCGCGACGTCGATGACCTCCACGGTATGCCCGGCAGCGCGGGCACCCTCGCGGTAGGCCCCGGCCAGGGCCCGGTCGAAACGCGCCGGGTCCGGGTCGGGGTGCCCCTGGATGATCAGGATTCGCCTCGTCATGTTTCACCTCGCGGTTTCCACAGAACCTGTGGAAAAGACTGTGGACGGATTGGGCGCACAGGGCGCGACCCGGCATTTCTGCCCGCCCGGGCCCCGATTGGGTGATTCTTGACCACCCCCGAACCCTTGCCCTGAAAATCAATGACTTGCAGACGCACTGGCGATTCCCCCGGGGAGCCCGGGGCAATCTCTCCGGGGCCTCGAATGGAACTGTACCAACTGTTGACAACCCGGCTTGTCAAGGCGCGGAGGCCGGGGGCGTCCATTCCAGCACCAGGCGGAAATGCCCGCCCTCGCGGGCCGTCCGGCAATCGAAATCGATGCGGGCACCGATCTCCCGGGCCCGGGTCTCCATGTTGGCCAGTCCTCGACCGCGGTCGGGGCGCGACCGGGGCGCGCAGGCCGCGCCGTCGTTCTCGACCACCAGTTGCAGCCGGCCCGGCACCGGCTCCCAGTTCACCGTGACCCGGCACTCGGTGGGCCGGGCATGCTGGATCACGTTGCTGATCGCCTCGTCGAGGATGCGCCGCAGGTTGATGAACTCGCGCGAGCGCAGGATCAGCGCCCCGGGCACCTCGGCCTGGCGCCAGGCCAGCGGCACGCCGGCGGCGTCGGTCCGGGCTTCCATTTCCAGCCGCCAGTCCACCAGGCTCTCGGCGAGCGGGTACTGGTCCTCGTCCTCCAGGGCGCGCATGGCGTCACGCAGGGCCTTGAGGGCATCCCGTGCGTACTGGGCATGGGCCGGGTCCGGCGACTGGTGGACCAGGGTCAACAGCCGGGCGCCCACGTCGTCGTGGAGGTCGCGCACGATCCGCTGGCGCTCCTTGCGAGCCCCCTCCTCGTGGGCCCGGCGCGCCTCCAGCACCCGCTGGGCCACCAGGTGCAGGGTGTGGGCCTGGTCGACGTCGCGCTCGGCGAACAACCGTCGCCCCTGGTCGGCGTAATCGAGCCGGTAGCCGGGGGCGAACAGGCCGGGCACCCGCAGCCGCGTGCCCTGGCCCTCCACCCGCGGCTCGCCGACCGCTTCCTCGACCCGGTGCATGCCCAGCGGCTGGTAGGTGGCCTCCAGCAGTTCGCGCCACTGGCGCTCGCTGGCCCGTGCCTCGCCGGCGTCGATGAGGCTGCGCACCAGCGCGGGAACCTGGCGTTCCACCAGCGGCTGGCTGGAGGCCGAGATGCGCGTCCACAGCCATTGACGCAGCGGGAAGTAGAGCCAGCCGGCGAGGATGATGGTCAGCCCCAGCATCTCGCCCGCGCCCAGCTCCAGCATCCAGGCCAGGGCCAGGTCGAGCACCACCACCGCCAGGCCGCCGAGGAACCAGAGCCAGGCGTGGAACCACCAGCGTTCCAGGTCGAAGAGACGGTAGCGGACCACCCCCAGCGCCAGGCCGAGGTACATCAGCACGGCGAAGAACAGCATGGCCTCCTGGGACAGCAACTGGGGCGCACCCAGCACCGGCGGCAGGAAGTAGACCGCGAAACTGGTGCCCATGGTCACCAGCACCGAGAGCAGGACCCACTTGAGCGCGGCCCGGTCGAGCGGCTTCTGGCTCGAGAGCTGCCACTGGCGCAGGGAGAAGGCGATACCCGCCAGGTACATCAGCAATACCGGGAGGTAGAAGGTGTGCAGCGGCAGGTCGCGCCACTGCAGGTTCTCGTTGACCTGGTAGCCCACCAGGAGCAGTAGCACGGTCGCCGGCAGCCAGTTGCCGCCGAGGCGCCGCGGATAGTAGATCACCAGCAACAGGGCCGACCCGAGCAGTACGGTCAGGGCCAGGTGGTTGCCCACCGAGTAGAGCCGGAACAGCCCCTCGGGGATGGCCAGCTCGCGGGTGAGATAGAGGCTGTTGAACCACGTGGCGACGAAAAACCCCAGCCCGGAGAGCGCCAGCAGGCGCGCCGCCGATTGCTGGCGGCGGAAGGCCCACACGGCCAGGCCCATCATCAGCGCGGCATAGCCGCAGGCGTGGAAGAACCAGAACGCCCAGCCGAGCGCTTCCAGCGGGCGGGCCTCGGCGGGCCGGAGCGTGATGCGCTCGCCCGAGGCCAGCTGCAGGCCCACGGGTCCGGCGGCGAGGATGGCGGCCAGGCGCCCCTGGCGTTCCAGGTAGGCGTTGTAGGCGGCGAAGGTGGTGAGGGTGTGGGGCTCGAGGCGCGGCCGGTAAGCCGCGACGGGCAATGGCCCGCCATTGCCGCCGGCGATGGCGAGGACCCGGTCACCGGGCTCCAGCCGCCCCGCCGCCGGCCCGGCCGGGTCGACCGCGACCACCTCGAGACCGTTGCCCCCGGTCGGGGCGAGCGCCACGCCCAGCCAGGGGCCCTGGCGGGCGAGGTGGGCGGCGATCACCACCGCCACCAGCCCGAGCACGCCCACCACCACCATCAGGCGGGTGGGTGGAAGGTGCAGGTCCGCCAGCCGACCGCCCAGCATCGCTACAGGCGGATCAGGCCGCGGCGAATGCCCTCGCGCACCGCCTCGGCCCGGCCCGAGACGTGCAGCTTGCGATAGACCGACTTCATGTGGCCGGCAGCGGTGTGGACGCTGATGGCCAGGCAGTCGGCGATCTCGCTGCGGTTGAAGCCCCGCGAGAGCAGGTCCAGCACCTCCAGCTCCCGGCGGCTGAGCACGACACCGCCCCCGGCGGACTCGGGCTCGTCCTGGGTGAAGTGGCGCAGCAGCCGCCGGGCGATGGCCGGCGAGAGCGGCGGCTCGCCCCGCTGGATCCCTGCCAGGCGCGCCACCAGCTGCTCGCGGGGCTCCTCCTTGAGGAGATAGCCGTGTGCACCCACGGTAATGGCATCGAACAGGTGGCGATCGTCGTCGAAGATGGTCGCCACCACCGCCAGGGTCTGCGGTGCCGTGCGGTTGAGTTCGGCCACCAGCTGGCTGCCCCGGCCGTCGGGCAGCCCCAGGTCGACCACCGCCAGGTCGAAGGACCGCCGGCCGATCAGGGCCAGTCCCTGCGCCAGGGTATCGGCGGTGGCCAGCTCCAGTTCGCCGAAGGCCTCGGTCACCACCTCGCCCAGCCAGTCACGCGTCGGGGGATGATCCTCCAGGATCAATGCCGATTCCATTCCTGTCCTTCCTCTCGGTCTCGCTCGTCGTGGTCTTCAGCCGGGGTCTTCGGCCCGAATGCAGCGATTCCTGCCCGCCCGCTTGGCCCGGTAGAGCGCGGCATCGGCCCAGCAAACCGTCCGGGTCCTTGCCCGGTCCCGTTCCGGCAGCGCCCGCAGGAGCGTTCGCAGGCGGGCGTTCTCCGACCGCAGCCGGTGGCAGTCCTCGCCCGGCGGTCCGCGCCGGGTGCCCTTCTGCCTCTCCCCTTCCGTCGTCATCGTTCTTCCCTCGATCGACCGCCATGGACCGAAACCGCTCGAAGCCCGGGGCCTCCGCCCGCCCGGCGGGCGGCGGAGACGGCCCCGGCGCTGATATACTGCCCGATTCGGTGAAAATGGCAGGTCCCCTCGGCAATGTACAGCAACCAGTCACGGATACAGAAACTGCTCGACGCGCTCGAAAATCGCATCGTCATTCTCGACAGCGCCATGGGCACGATGATCCAGAACCAGGATCTGTCCGAGGAGGAATACCGCGGCGAGCGGTTCCGTGACTGGGACTCGGACCTCAAGGGGAACAACGACCTGCTGGTGCTCACCCAGCCGGACGTCATCCGCGCCATCCACCGGGAGAACCTGGAAGCCGGCGCGGACATCATCGAGACCAACACCTTCAACGCCACCTCCATCGCCATGGCGGACTACGCCATGGAGGAACTGGTCCCCGAACTCAACGAGGCCGGCGCCCGCCTGGCCCGCGAGGTGGCCGACGCGTTCACCGAGAAGAACCCGGATCATCCGCGCTATGTGGCCGGCGTGCTGGGCCCGACCAACCGCACCCTGAGCATCTCCCCGGACGTCAACGACCCCGGCTATCGCAACATCGAGTTCGAGGAGCTGAAAGCGGCCTATGCCGAGGCCGCCGAGGGCCTGCTCCGCGGCGGGTCGGATCTGATCCTGCTCGAAACCATCTTCGACACCCTCAATGCCAAGGCGGCGGTCTTCGCCCTGGAAGAGGTCTTCGAGCGCACGGGCAGCCGCATCCCGGTGATGATCTCCGGGACGATCACCGACGCCTCCGGCCGGACGCTCTCCGGCCAGACCACCGAGGCCTTCTACAACTCCCTGCGCCACGCCCGGCCCCTCTCCATCGGGCTCAACTGCGCACTCGGCCCCCAGGAGCTGCGCCAGTACATCGAGGAGCTCTCCTCGCTCTCCGAGTTTTTCATCTCCACCCACCCCAATGCCGGGCTGCCCAACGAGTTCGGGGAGTACGACGAAAGCCCCGAGCAGATGGCCGCCGAGATCGGCGACTGGGCGAAACAGGGCTTCATCAACATCGTGGGCGGCTGCTGCGGGACCACGCCCGACCACATCCGGGCCTTCCGCGAGGCAGTGGATGGCTGCGCGCCGCGAAAGCGCCCCGAGCTCGACAAGGCATGCCGCCTCTCGGGCCTGGAGCCCTGCAACATCGGGCCGGAATCGCTGTTCGTCAACGTGGGCGAGCGGACCAACGTCACCGGTTCGGCCCGGTTCAAGCGCCTGATCAAGGACGAGGACTACGACACCGCCCTGGAGGTGGCCCGTCAGCAGGTGGAGAACGGCGCCCAGATCATCGACGTGAACATGGACGAGGGGATGCTCGAGTCCCGCGATGCCATGGTCCGCTTTCTGAACCTGGTGGCCGCCGAACCCGACATCGCCCGGGTGCCGATCATGATCGACTCCTCCAAGTGGGAGGTGATCGAGGCCGGGCTCAAGTGCATCCAGGGCAAGGGCGTGGTGAACTCCATCTCCCTCAAGGAAGGCGAGCAAGAGTTTCTGGAGCACGCGCAGAAATGCCTGCGCTACGGTGCTGCCGTGGTGATCATGGCCTTCGACGAGAACGGCCAGGCGGAGAGCAAGGAAGAGAAGGTGCGGATCTGCACCCGCTCCTACAACCTGCTGGTGGAGAAGCTGGACTTCCCGCCCGAGGACATCATCTTCGACCCCAACATCTTCGCCGTGGCCACCGGGATCGAGGAGCACAACAACTACGCCGTGGACTTCATCGAGGGCACCCGGGAGATCAAGCGCACCCTCCCCCACGCCCTGGTCTCCGGCGGGGTCTCCAACGTCTCCTTCTCCTTCCGGGGCAACAACCCGGTCCGCGAAGCCATCCACTCGGTCTTTCTCTACCACGCCGTCAAGGCCGGCATGGACATGGGCATCGTCAACGCCGGCCAGCTGGCGGTGTACGACGACCTGCCCGATCAGCTGCGCGAGCGGGTGGAGGACGTGATCCTCAACCGCCGGGATGATGCCACCGAGCGGCTGCTGGACATCGCCGACAAGTACCGCGAGGAAGGCGGCGCCGAGACCACCAGGATGGATGCCGAATGGCGCTCCTGGCCGGTGGAGAAGCGCCTGGAGCACGCCCTGGTCAAGGGCATCGTGGACCACGTGGAAGACGACGTGGAAGAGGCCCGCCACGCCTTCGACCGGACCCTGGAGGTCATCGAGGGACCGCTGATGGACGGCATGAACGTGGTGGGCGACCTGTTCGGCGAGGGCAAGATGTTCCTGCCCCAGGTGGTGAAATCCGCCCGGGTGATGAAAAAGGCCGTGGCCTACCTGCTGCCCTACCTCGAGGCCGAGAAATGCGAGACCGAATCGGCCGGCAAGGTGCTGATGGCCACGGTCAAGGGCGACGTGCACGACATCGGCAAGAACATCGTGGGCGTGGTGCTCCAGTGCAACGGTTACGAGGTCATCGACCTCGGGGTCATGGTCCCCGCCCAGCAGATCCTGGATACCGCCCGGGAGAAGGACGTGGACATCATCGGGCTCTCCGGCCTGATCACCCCGTCGCTGGACGAGATGGTGCACGTGGCCAAGGAGATGGAGCGCCAGGAATTCACCGTACCGCTGCTGATCGGCGGGGCCACCACCTCCAAGATCCACACCGCGGTCAAGATCGAACCCGGCTACGCCGCCAACCAGGTGGTCCACGTGGCGGACGCCTCCCGGGCGGTGGGCGTGGCCTCCAATCTGCTCTCGGCCACACGACGCGACGACTTCGTGGCCGACATCCAGGCGGAATATGAAAAGCTGCGGGAATCGCGCAAGGGCCGCAAGTCGGCCCGGCTGGTGCCCATCGACCAGGCCCGGGAGAACCGCTTCCCCACCGACTGGTCGGACTACGAGCCGCCCCGCCCTGCGGTGCTGACCGAGGGCTTCGAGGCCGATGGCTCGGTGACGCCCAGAGTGGAACCGGTCGAGGGCGGGGCGATCCTCACCTTCGATGACTATCCCCTGGAGGAGCTGCGCTCGCGCATCGACTGGACGCCCTTCTTCCATGCCTGGGAACTGCGGGGCCGCTACCCGAGGATCCTGGAAGACGAGACGGTGGGCGAGGAGGCCCGCAAGCTCTTCGATGACGCCAACGCCATGCTCGACCAGCTCATCGAGGAACGCTGGCTGCGCGCCGCCGCAGTAGCCGGTTTCTTCCCGGCCAACACCGTGGACCATGACGACATCGCGCTCTACACCGACGAGTCCCGCAGCGAGCGCCTGACCACCCTGCACCACATCCGCCAGCAGATGGATCGGCGGGGCAACAAGCCCAACCTGTGCCTGGCCGACTTCTGCGCCCCCGCGGACTCCGGCCGGCCCGACTGGCTGGGTGCCTTCGCGGTCAACGCCGGGCTGGGGCTCGAGGAGCACGTACAGCGCTTCGAGGATGCCAACGACGACTACAACAGCATCCTGCTCAAGGCCCTGGCCGACCGCCTGGCCGAGGCCTTCGCCGAGCGGATGCACGAGCGGGTGCGCAAGGAATTCTGGGCCTACGCCCGTGATGAACACCTCACCAACGAGGAGTTGATCCGCGAGGACTACCGGGGGATTCGCCCGGCACCGGGCTACCCGGCCTGCCCCGACCACACGGAAAAGGGCACCCTCTGGGAGCTGATCCGGCCCGATGAGCGCATCGGCCTGTCCATCACCGAGTCCTATGCCATGCACCCCGCCGCGGCCGTGTCCGGCTGGTACTTCAGCCACCCGGAATCCCGGTACTTCGGCACGGGCAAGATCGCCCGCGACCAGGTGGAGGACTACGCCCGGCGCAAGGGCATGCCGGTGGAGACGGTCGAGCGCTGGCTGGCGCCGGTGCTGGCCTACGACCCCGACTGAGGCGCGGGAGCGTACCGGTGACGAACGGGGCGAGCGCCCTCGCTCAGCGGTAGGCCACGCTCAGCTCCAGCCGCCAGCGACGATCCCACTCCAGGTCGCCGCGGTAGTCGGCCACCGGACCGGCGAGGTTCTCGCCCACCAGCGCCAGGCTCACGTCGGTGGCTCCCGCCCGCCAGCGCCGCTCCAGGCGCGCGTCCACCTTGTCCACCTGCGGCGAGGCATTGCCCCACTCCCAGTCGATGGGGCTTGCGTGGTACCAGGCCAGCGAGCCGCGCCAGCGCTCCGAGAAACGCCGCGAGACCAGTGTGCTCAGGGTGTGCCGGGGGAGGGTGTCGGCCTCCGGGCCCCGCGCATGGGCATAGCCGTAGGCGGCCCATACCCGCGTGCCGCGCACCGGCCGCCAGTCCAGGTTGACCTCCAGCCCGCGGATGTCCGCCGAATCGCGGTTGACCTCGGTGGCCACCTGGCCGAACGCGCCGCCGCAGTGGGCGATGGCACCCGGCTCCTCGAAGGGCACGCAGGTGCGGGCGATGAGGTCGTCCAGTCGCTCGACGTAGGCCTTCACGTCCACCCACGAGCCCGGGCCGAGCCGGCGGTGATGACCCAGTTCCAACTCTCGGATGCGCTCCACGTCCAGCCCGCCCCGCGAGAGCGTGCGGATGCCCGTGTCCACCGAGGAATCGAAACCCGGCGGGAAAGGATAGCCATCGGGGATCTCCACGGTCTGCCGGCCATGCTCCTGCACCAGCTGCGGCAGGTGGGTGCCCTCGGAATAGGTCAGCCGCCAGCCGCGGTCGCTGCCCGGGCGGTACACGGCGCTCAGCCGCGGCAGCCAGCTGGCGCCGGCGATCTCCGAGTCCTCCAGGCGCAGCCCGCCCTGGAGGACCACCGCCGCCGTCGGCCGCCACTCCAGTTGGCCGAAACCGCTGCGGATGCGGTGACTCAGGGTGGCGTCGGTATCGAAGAAGCCCGGCGACCGGTGGCGGTCCTCGCGCAGCGAACCACCGAGCACGTAGCGCAGCTTGCGCGAGGCCCGGTGGCGCCACTCGAGGTCGAGCTCGTTGCGCGCGACGTCGAAGCCCACGTCCCAGCGCAGGTGATCGGGGATCGCCGGATCGGCGAAGTAGACCGGGATATCCGAGAAGAAGACGTCGTCGGAGCGGTGCTCGTTGTGGAAGGCCTGCAGCCGGAGGGCGCCGTCGGCGAACTCGCGTCTCCAGTCCAGGTGCACGAAACGGTAGCGACTCTCGCGCGCACGGGGCGGGTCGCGGTACTCGCCGGGGTCGCCCTCGCGGTAGTCGTTGGCGCTCGCCCCCGCCCGCAGGCCGACCTGGTCGCGCGGCGAGGCGGCGTAGTCCACGCGCAGGCGCAGGGCACCGCCCTCGCGCTGGTCCTCGACCACCTCGCCCGGGTGACCGGGGTCGTCGTCGCCGCGCAGGTGCAGGCCCACCGCCAGGTCGTCACGCTGCAGCGTGAACCGCGCCTGCCCGCTGACCGCGCCGTGCTGGCGGCGCACCAGGCGGGCCTCGACGGCATCCTCCACCGGGGCCCGGGTGGTGATGCTGACCACGCCGAGAAAGGCGTTGCTGCCGTAGGTGACCGCGTTGGGGCCGCGGATCACCTCGATGCGCTCGATGTCGGCCAGGCCCAGCGGCAGGTCCATCCAGGCCTCGTCGCCGAAGGCAGGGGTACGCACCGGGCGGCCGTCCACCATCACCAGGAAACGGGTCTCGAGCCCCGCGGCGTGGCCGTGGTAGGCCACCACCGCATCGCTGCCATAGCGGTGGCCGACGGCGAAGCCCGGCACCAGCCGCAGGAGCTCGGGCAGCGTGCGGGCGGCGGAATCGCGGATCAGCTCGCGGTCGATGACCGTCACGGCCAGCGGGGCGGTCAGCGGATCCTGGGGCAGGCGCGTGGGCGTGAGCACCTGCGGCAGCGGGTCGATGAAGGGGGACTCGTCCAGCGCCCCCGGCCCAGCCACCGCCGCGACGGGTGCCAGGGCCGCCAGCACGCACAACCCACGCTGCCATCGTTCCCTCATCGGGCCTCCTCGCTGGCTTCCGATTTCTGATAGGTTGGCGATTGTACCCGAAACCCCCGCCCCGCCGACGATGACCGAACTCGATCGATTCCTGGCACCCATCGAGCTGGCCGTTCCGCCGTTGCCGGAGGGCGCCGACTGGCGCGAATCCATCAAGGGCTTCCAGGACCGCCCCCGCCAGCGACTGGCGCTGGCACTCGCCCACCTGCCGGCGCCCAAGGCCTTTGCCGAGGCGGTGACCGCCCTGCGACGCATGCTCCAGGACAGCCGTCGGGAGGGCTCGCTGGACGAGGACGCCCTGGCCCTGATGTACCAGCTCGCGGCCACCGACAGCTTCCTCTACGACACCCCGGTGATCGAGGGCATCGGGCGGGCCGAATACGTCTTCGAGGATGCCGATCCCGCCGTCTGGGCCGACCTGGAGATGCCCTATCCCCTGCTCGGGTTTCGCAAGTTCCGCCTGCTGACCCGGGCCGACGGTCGCATCCTGCGCGAGACCTGGGGCCCGCCGCAAAAGCAGCAGAGCGCCCAGAAATTCCACCTCATCGCCTGGGAGGATGCGGTGGAGGAATACATCGACAAGCACGGGCTGTTCTAGCTGGAAGCTTGAAGCGCGAAGCTGGAAGAGCCGGACTTGATCTGACCCCGAACATTTCACTGAGGGGCCGGGGAGAGGGGAAACTTCCAGCTTTCAGCTTCAAGCTTCCGGCTCTAGTGAATCCTCGCCTCGATGTTCTTCACCCCGCAGGTGTTGGGCATGCGCTCGATGGCGGCGTAATTGCCCTGCAACGCCGACTTGCGATACCAGCGGAAGGACTTGTCGGCATCCGCCTCGACGCCGATGCCGTACTTGTACATGGTACCCAGCTGCATCTGCGCATCGGCATCGCCGAGCTTCGCCGAGCGTTCGAACCAGGCGAAGGCCGCCTCCATGTCGCGCTCGGTGCCGCGGCCGTCGTAGTGCATCACCGCCAGGTTGTAGGCCGCCAGGGCATGGTCCTGCTCGGCGGCACGGGTGTAGAGATCGACCGCCGCGGCCGGGTCCTTGTCGCCGTCCAGGCCATCCTCGCGGATGCGTCCCAGGTAGTAGAGGGCCTCGGCGTCGCCGTTGTCCGCCGGGGCGGCCAGCAGGTCCGCCGCCCGCTCGTAGCCACCCTGGTCGAAGGCGGCCACGCCCTCTTCGAGGGCCCCTGCCGAAGCGGGCCCGATCGCCGTTGCCAGGACGGCCGCCAGGGCCGCCCGCCGTATCCGGATCGCCATGCTGCGTGTCCTCCCGCCGTCTCGCATGTTATAAAAGGCGGCCCATTCAAGCCTTCAGGGACGGACCGGCCTGCGACGACATTAGCACATTCGAATGTGCTTTCCGGCCGCGCGAGCGAGCCCGGACGCCACCGCCGAACCGATCCCCGGGACCATCTTGAGCCGCGAGCGCACCCTCTTCTGGCACGACTACGAGACCTTCGGCGCCGACCCGCGCCGCGACCGGCCGGCCCAGTTCGCCGGCATCCGCACCAACGAGGACCTCGAGATCGTCGGCGAGCCGGTGACCCTCTACTGCCGCCCGGCCGACGACGTGCTGCCCAGCCCCGAGGCCTGCCTGGTCACCGGCATCACCCCGGCCGTCGCCCGTGAACGCGGCGTGGCCGAGCCCGAGTTCATCGCCCGCGTGCACGCCGAACTCGCCCGGCCCGGCACCTGCGGCACGGGCTACAACAGCCTGCGCTTCGACGACGAGGTGACCCGCTTCACGCTGTTTCGCAACTTCTTCGATCCCTTTGCCCGCGAGTGGCAGAACGGCAACTCGCGCTGGGACATCATCGACATGGTGCGCATGACCTACGCGCTGCGCCCCGAGGGCATCGAGTGGCCCCTGCGCGAGGACGGCACGCCCAGCTTCCGCCTCGAGGACCTCACCGCGGCCAACGGCATCGAGCACGAGGGCGCCCACGACGCCATGGTGGACGTTTATGCCACCATCGAGCTGGCGCGGCTGGTCCGGGCGCGCCAGCCGCGGCTCTACCGGTACCTGTTCGACCTGCGCCGCCGCCGGCAGGTGGAGGCGCTGATCGACATCCCCGGGCGCAAGCCGCTGGTGCACACCTCGCGCATGTATCCCGCGGCCCACGGCTGCACCGCCCTGGTCGCCCCCCTGGCCGCCCACCCCACCAACCCGCGCGGCGTGCTGGTCTTCGACCTGCGCTTCGACCCCACCCCGCTGCTGGAGCTGGAGGTGGACGACCTGCAGTGGCTGATGTTCATGCCCGCCGATCAACGTACCGAGGACATGCCGCGCATCCCGATCAAGACCCTGGCCACCAACAAGTGCCCGGCGGTCTCGCCGGCGGGCACGCTCACCGACGCGGCCGCCCGCCGCCTGGACATGGACCTGGACGCCCACCGGCGCCACTGGCGGATGCTCGCGCAGGCCGACGGCCTCGAGGAGAAGGTCGCCGCGATCTTCGCCGAGCCGCCGGGGGGCGAGCCCGAGGACGTGGAACTGAGCCTCTATTCCGGCGGCTTTCTCTCCGACGCCGACCGGGCGCGCTCCGAGGCCGTGCGCGAGACGCCGCCGGCGGAGCTGGGCCGACGCGACTTCGGCTTCGAGGACCCGCGCCTCGACGAGCTGCTGTTCCGCTACCGGGCGCGCAACTACCCCGAAACACTCACCGCCGCGGAGTCCGAACGCTGGCAGGCCCTGCGTCGGGCCCGGCTCACCGACCCCGAGGCCGGCGGCGGCATCACCCTCAACGCCTTCCGCGAGCGCCTCGAGGCCCTGCGCAACAGCGACACCATCACCGGTCCCGAGCTGGTCCTCCTCGAGGAGCTGGAGAACGACGTCGAGGCCCGGGTGCGCGACCTGTGAGCCGCGACGGACCGCCCATGCGCATCATCGCCGACGATGCCATCCCCTACGCCCGCGAGGCCTTCGGGCCCTTCGGCGAACTGGAGCTGCTGCCCGGCCGCCAGATCGACCGGGCCACCGTGGCCGATGCCGACGTGCTGCTGGTGCGTTCGCGCACCCGCGTCGACGCCGAGCTGCTCGCCGGCAGCCGGGTGCGCTTCGTCGGCTCCACCGTCGCCGGTCTCGACCACGTCGACCAGGACTGGCTGGCCGACAGCGGGGTGCACTTCTACAGTGCCCAGGGCTGCAACGCCAACTCGGTGGCCGAATACCTCACCGCCGCGCTGGTGACCCTCGCCGTGGACAAGGGTCTGCCCATCGAGGGCCGCCGCCTGGCGGTGATCGGCGTCGGCCACGTGGGCCGGCAGGTGGCCGCCCGGGCCCGCGCCCTCGGGCTGGAGGTCTGGCAGCACGACCCGCCGCGGGCCGCGCGCGAGCCGGGCTTTCCCCACCGGTCCCTGGAGGCCTGCCTGGAAGCCGACGCCGTCACCCTGCACGTGCCCCTGGAACACGGCGGCCCCCACCCCACCGCCGGGCTGATCGACGCCCGGCGGCTGGCCGCCCTGGCGCCCCACGGCGTGCTGATCAATGCCGCCCGCGGCGGCGTGGTCGACGAAACCGCCTGGCGCGAAGCCGGCCTCGCCGGCTCGGTGGTGGACTGCTGGAACGACGAGCCGCGCATCGACACCGGCCTGCTGGACGCCGCCGACATCGCCACCCCGCACATCGCCGGGCACTCGCTGGATGCCAAGGTCAACGGCACGCGCATGGCCTTCGACGCCCTCTGCCGCTTTTTCGGCATCGAGCGCGCGCTGGACCTGGAGGCCCTGATGCCGGATCCGCGGCCGGCGACCGTGACACTCGACCCCACCGGCCTCGAATTCGCCGAAGCGCTCGACCGGGTGATCCGCCCCTGCTTCGATCTGCGCGCCGACGACCGCCGCCTGCGCGCCGCGGGCGACCCGGCCGGCGCCTTCGAGGACCTGCGCCGCAACTACCCGGTGCGCCGCGAGTGGCACCACCACCGGGTGCGCCTGCTCGCCCCCGCGCCCCGCCTGGCCCGGGCGCTGGCGGGACTGGGCTTTGTCGTGGAGCCGGGCTGAACGGGGTACCCATGCCCGGCACAAGGGCGCATAATGTCGAGCAGTGGACCACTGCCCGGGGCTTGCCTGCCGCCCGCGGCCCCCGGGTAATCGACTTCAGCGACGCAACCGGAGGCCCCCGTGCATCCCGAGAAAGTGATATTCGCCTTCTTCATCGTCCTGGCGCTGACGCTGAATTTCGGCTTTTTCATCGGCGAGCACGATGATCCGGCCCACCACAACGTCTACGAGCTGTTCGCGGCCATCGTCATCAACCTCATCGCCACCATCCTCAAGCTCGGCGAGCGCACCCAGGTGGGCGCGGTGCTGCTGGCCACCAGCCTGGTGGCCGTGCTCCAGCTGCTGATCGCGGCGCTGGTCTGGGGCATCGCCGCCCACGTCTCCGAGGCCGGGCTCACCCCCGAGGCCACCACCGCCATCGTCTCGCTGGCCGGGGGCGCGATGCTCGCCAACTTCATCTCCGTCACGCTGCTGGTCATCGACACCGTTCGCTTCAATCGATGAAGTCGATCTTCTTTTTGCTGATGCGGCGCCTGCGGGCGCCGCTTCTCCTGCTGGTGACCATGCTCTCGCTGGCCACCCTGGGGCTGGTGCTGATCCCTGGCGAGGACGCCCAGGGCAACGTCTGGCACATGGATTTCTTCCATGCCATCTACTTCGTCAGCTACATGGCCACCACCATCGGCTTCGGCGAGATCCCCTTCGAGTTCACCCCGGCCCAGCGGATGTGGGTCACCTTCTGCATCTACCTCACCGTGGGCTCCTGGCTGTTCGCCTTCGGCCGCATCCTCACCCTCTTCCAGGAGGACGCCCTCAAGCAGGCCTTCACCGAGGCGCGCTTCCAGAAGAACGTCAACCGCATCCGCGACCCCTTCTACATCATCTGCGGCTACGGCGACACCGGCTCGGCCCTGGTGCAGGCCCTCAACGAGCAGCACCAGCGCGCCGTGGTCCTCGACCGCACCCAGGAGGCCATCAACGGCCTGCGCCTGGCCTCGCTGACCACCTTCGTGCCGGGGCTCGCCTGCGAGGCGGGCCTGCCGGAGAACCTGCGCAAGGCCGGCCTGGAGCGGCCCAACTGCCGGGGCGTGGTGGCACTCACCGACGATGACGAGACCAACCTCCACATCGCCATCTCCACCAAGCTGCTCAACCCGCGGCTGACGGTGATCTGCCGGGCGGAGACCCGCGAGACCGAGCGCAACATGCACTCGTTCGGCACCGACTACGTCATCGACCCCTTCGAGGCCTTCGCCGACCGCCTGTTCACCGCGCTGCACACCCCCAACCTGAGCGCCCTGCACGACTGGCTCTCGGGCCTCAACCCGCTCACCGAGCCGCTCAACCCGCCCCACGGGCGCTGGCTGCTGTGCGGCTACGGCCGCTTCGGCAAGGCCCTCTACAAGCGCTTCCGCCAGGAGGGCATCGAGACGGTGGTGATCGAGGCCACGCCGGACAAGACCGGCCTGCCCGAGGACGCGCGCAGCACCGTGGAGGGCTGGGGCACCGAGGCGCCCACGCTGGAAAAGGCCGGCATCCGCCAGGCCGCGGGCATCGTCGCCGGCACCGACCACGACACCAACAACCTGTCGATGCTGATGACCGCCCGCGACCTCAAGCCCGACCTGTTCATGGTCGCGCGCCAGAACCGCGAGGCGAACACCGCGCTGTTTCGCGCCATCAACGCCGACATCGTCGCCGAGGGCAGCCAGACGCTGGCCCACCGCATCCGCATCATCCTCAACACGCCGCTGCTCAAGGAGTTCATCCGCTACTCCCGCGGGCGCGACGACAGCTGGGCGCGCAACCTCAACCGCGAGCTGGCCCGCGAGATCGGCAGCGCACCGCCCCGGACCTGGGAAGTGGAGGTCTGCGAGGAGACGGCGCCGGTGCTGGTGGAGGCCATGCACCGCAACACCACCATCACCGTCGACACCCTGCTCACCCACCCCTTCGACGACACCCGGCCGATGGTCTGCCGGGCACTGTTCCTCGAACGCGAACACGAGCACATCCCGCTGCCCCGCGGGCACGAGCAACTCAAGGTGGGCGACCGGGTGCTCTTCTGCGGGCCGGAAATCAGCGAGGAGCGGATGCGCTCACTGCTCTTCGACCGCCTCTCGCTCGACTACGTCACCCGCGGCCAGCAGGCCAGCCCGGCCTGAGGACCCGGCCCCGGGCCCATGACAAAGGGTCCATCGCACTTTGGCGTGACATTCCTCGCCAAGGCGGCAAGGACGCCAGGTGCCCCGGGCCATTTGCCGTTGGTTCGGTCTTCTCGGGCGCTTGATCCTTGCACCCCCGGGGCCCCTGCGCCTTGCCTCGTCGCCGGAGGATTGCCGGGTCGGAGCGACACGGACGTCGCTCCGAGGCCCGTCACGACACGACGTCGTGTCGGGCCGTGCCCGACAGCAATCCTCCGGCGACGAGGTTTGCCCGAAGGGCCAAGGTGCCGGGGTGCCTTTGTCTTTGGGTACTTTCTATTGGGCAAGCAATAGAAAGTACCTCGCGCACCTGGCAGCAAGGGTCGAAAAAAGGCTCGGCCCAAACGGTGCGCGAAATCCCTGTCACGTCGCTTATGGGCCTCCTGTTGCACGGCAAAGTGCGATGAACCTGAAAAAGGCCCGCTTGCGCGGGCCCCTGCAGCCATCGGTGCCGGCCCCGGCGGGCCTCAACTGCACTCGAGGCTTTCCTCGATCACCGAGCGGAACAACCCGTGCAGCGTGGTGAAGAACAGGCTGCGGATCTCCTCGAGCTCGTCGAACTGCTCCTCGTCGATCCGGCCGCCCTCCTCCTGGGCCACCAGCGCCATGCGCGCGGTCTCGTGGAGCTTGCGGTGCAGCCGGTTGATCTCCTCGAGAGTGGCCTCGTGACCCTCGGGCGTCGCCGAGGCCCCGAGAAACACCCCCAGGTGGCACTGCTGGTGGGCGTCCGGCTTGAGGATGTCCGGGTCGGCCGGCCGGCGCAGCAGGAGGGTCTTCATCACCCGGGTGTACCACTCCTGGTGCCAGTAGATGGCCTCTTCGAACTGGTCGAGAAAATCCTTCATATCGTCACGCTGGCGTGGTCGGTTCATGGGGGCAACTTTGTCCGGCCTTGGGTGCTCGGCTATTCTCACATCCCGGACGAGCCGCCGATCAATGCTATTTTTGTATCATTGATAACCATTTTCTATCATCAGAGGGAGTCCGTCCATGTTCGTCGTCGCCAACCGCGTGCCCGTCAAGAACGACTGGAAGGAAGAATTCGAGAACCGCTTCCGGCATCGTGCCGGCCAGATCGAGAGACAGCCCGGCTTCGTGCGCATGCAGGTGCTGCGCCCGGTGGACGTGGACTCCCCCTACGTGGTCCTCACCACCTGGGAATCCGAGACCGCCTTCCGCGAATGGGTGGGCAGCGACGACTTCAAGGCCGCCCACGCCGATCCCATGCCCGGGGAGGCCTTCGACGGCGAGGGCCGGCTCGAACAGCACGAGGTGATCATCAGCGCGGAGGCCTGAACCGGGCGAGTCGACGCCTCGCCCGGAGCTTGAAGCCGACAGCCTGAAGCGGGAAGTCGTGATGTGCCCCGGGGCTCCAGCACGACTCATCTCGGTCCTGTGGGAGCGACCTCCCGGTCGCGAACGGGTGGGGCCGCCATCGACGCCCGGAAAGCTTCGCGGCGGGGACGCCGCTCCCACGGTGGGCGGGATTCGGCCCGACGACCTGGTGCGAGCGACCTCCCGGTCGCGAACCGGTGAGGCCGCCATCGAACCCCGGGAGGGTTCGCGGCGAGGACGCCGCTCCCACGGCGGGCGGGAATCGGCCCTGCCCTGGTGGGAGCGACCTCCCGGTCGCGCACCGGTGAGGCCGCCATCGACGCCCGGAAAGCTTCGCGGCGGGGACGCCGCTCCCACGGTGGGCGGGATTCGGGCCGGTCTACACCCTGGTGGGAGCGACCTCCCGGTCGCGAACGGGTGGGGCCGCCATCGA
>JAAZVP010000041.1 GCA_018623495.1 Halothiobacillus sp.
GATCTCATCGCCACCGACATCGAGTCGTATCTCCACCAACACGAACGGAAGGATCTCCTGCGCCTGCTGACCTGCGGCAGCGTGGACGACGGCAAGAGCACGCTGATCGGGCGGCTGCTGCACGACTCGCAGATGATCTACGAGGACCAGCTCGCTGCCATCGAGTCCGACAGCGCCCGGCACGGCACCACCGGCGAGGAGGTGGACCTGGCCCTGCTGGTGGACGGCCTGCAGTCCGAACGGGAGCAGGGCATCACCATCGACGTGGCCTACCGCTACTTCTCCACGGACAAGCGCAAGTTCATCATCGCCGACACCCCCGGCCACGAGCAGTACACCCGCAACATGGCCACCGGGGCCTCGACGGCGAACCTGGCGGTGATCCTGATCGACGCCCGCTTCGGCGTGCAGACCCAGACCCGCCGGCACTCCTACATCGTCAACCTGCTGGGCATCCAGCACGTGGTGGTGGCGGTGAACAAGATGGACCTGGTGGACCACGACCGGGCCACGTTCGAACGCATCCGCGACGACTACCTCGCCTTCGCCGCCGAGCTGGGCATCAACGACGTCCGCGTCATCCCCCTCTCGGCCCTCAAGGGCGACAACGTGGTCTCGGCGAGCCCGTCCATGCCCTGGTTCGAGGGCGACCCGCTGATGACCGTGCTGGAAAACGCGCCCATCAACCGCGACACCAACTTCGACGACCTGCGCCTGCCGGTGCAGTACGTCAACCGGCCCGACCTCGACTTCCGCGGCTACTGCGGCACGCTCGCCGGCGGCGTCGTCCGGCCGGGCGATGCGGTGCAGGTCCTGCCGTCGGGCAAGACCAGCCGCGTGGAGCGGATCGTCACCTTCGAGGGTGACGTCGAGGAGGCCTTCCCGCCGATGTCGGTGACACTCACCCTGGAGGACGAGATCGACATTTCCCGCGGCGATCTCATCGCCGGCCTCGACAATCCGCCGCGGGTGGCCGACCGGCTGGAGGCCCAGGTCATCTGGATGACCGAGGAGCCGCTGCGCACCGCCAAGCGCTACCTGGTCAAGCGGGCCACCTCCACCACCGCCGCCCACGTGCGCGAGATCCACCACCAGGTGGACGTCAACACCCTGGAAAAGCATCCCGCCGACGAGCTGCCCCTCAACGGCATCGGGCTCTGCCGGATCGACCTGGAAACGCCCATGGCCGTGGACCCCTACGACCAGGTGCCCGGGACCGGCAGCTTCATCATCATCGACCCGATGACCAACGTCACCGTGGGCGCGGGCCTGATCCGCGAGGCCACCCAGGCCGGCAAGCCCCGGCCGAGCGGCGAGTTCTCCGAGTTCGAGCTCGAGCTCAACGCCCTGATCCGCAAGCACTTCCCGCACTGGGAGGCGCGCGACCTGCGGGAACTGTCGGGCGATGACTGACGCCTGGGACCAGTGGCTGGTGGGTGGGGCCCTGGTGGCCCTGCTGGCCTTGCTGGTTCACGGTCGCACCCGCCCCGGGGTGGTCTTCGGCGGCGTGCTGCTCGCGTTCTACGTGGCCGGGCTGATCGACCTGCAGCCGATGCTGCACAACTTCGTCAACCCGGCACTGGTCACGCTGATGCTGCTGCTGATGGTGTCGGTGGTCCTGGAAAAGACCACCTTGCTCGAGGCACTGACCCAGCGGCTCCTGGGTGGCTCCTACCGCTGGGCGCTCGTGCGCCTGATGGGGGCCACGGCCATCAGCTCGGCCTTTCTCAACAACACGGCCGTGGTGGCCGCCCTGCTCGGCCAGCTGCGCCGCCAGGGCCATTTCAACCCCTCGCGCCTGCTGATCCCGCTGTCGTTCGCCGCCATCCTCGGTGGCACCATGACGCTGATCGGCACCTCCACCAACCTGATCGTCAACGGCTTTCTCATCGACACTGGCCATGCACCGCTCGAGATCTTCGATTTCCTGCTGGTGGGCGGGCCGCTGGCGCTCGCGGGCGTGGCCTTCCTGGCCCTGGTCGCACCCCGGCTGCTGCCCGAGCGGGCCCGCACGGCGGGCGGCGAGCGAGAATACTTCCTCGAGGCCACCGTGGAGCCCGGCTCGCCACTGATCGGCCGCAGCCTGGTGGCCAACGGCTTGCGCAGCCTCGAGGGCCTGTTCCTCGCGGAGCTGGTGCGCGACGGGCACCTGCTCTCGCCGGTCCACCCGGAGGAGATCATCCGGGCCGGCGACACGCTGATATTCTCCGGCGACGTCAAGAACGTCCAGGCCCTCAGGCGCTTCGACGGCCTGCGGCTGTTCGACAGCCACGCCGGGCTGTTGCGCACCAACCTCGTGGAAGTGATGGTCAGCCCCGAGTCACCCCTGATCAATCGCACCATCCGCGCGGTCAACTTCCGCACCCTGTTCGATGCCGCGGTGGTCGCCGTGCGCCGGGGCAACGAAGGCCTCTCCGGCAAGCTGGGCGAGGTCAGCCTGCGGCCCGGGGACACGCTCGTGCTGGCAGTGGGCAGCGACTTCCGCGAGCGCCGCAACCTGGAGAAGAACTTCTTCGTGCTCTCCGGCATCGAGCCCCGCGGCCGCCTCGACCACCGCCAGAGTGCCGCGGTCATCACGGCCTTTCTCGCCGTCGTCGGCCTCGCCGCGGCCGGCATCGTGCCCCTGATCAAGGGCCTGATGGTCCTGCTGGCCGGCACCGTGATCCTGCGCCTGGCGGAGATCGCCGAATTCCGTCGGCGCCTGCCCATCGAGCTGCTGGTGATCATCGGCTCGGCCCTGGGGATCGCCCGGGTGATGACCGAGACCGGCCTGGCCACCACCATGGCCACCGGCATGGAAGCGGTGTTTTTGGGCTGGGGCGTATGGGGCGGGCTGGTGAGCGCCTACCTGCTCACCTGGCTGCTCACCGAGCTGATCACCAACAACGCCGCGGCCGCGCTGGCCTTCCCCATCGCCTGGAGCATGGCCCAGGGCTTCGGCGTGGACCCCCTGCCGTTCGTCATGGCCGTCGCCTTCGGCGCGAGCGCGAGTTTTCTCACGCCCTACGGCTACCAGACCAACCTGATGGTCTACGCCCCGGGCGGCTACCGATTCACCGACTACACCCGCATCGGCGCCCCCATGGCGATCCTCTACGGCGCCCTGGCCCTGACCCTGATACCGATCGTTTTTCCGTTCAACCCCGCTTGAGGCTTGCAGCCGAAAGCCGGAAGAAGGGCGTTTGCCGCCTTCCGGTTTCTTGCTTCGAGCTTCAGGCTAAAAGCTTCAGGCTAAAAGCGATGAATGTTGTCTGGCACACCCACGCAATCACCAAGCAGACCCGCGCCGAACGCCTGGGCCAGACGCCCTGCGTGCTCTGGTTCACGGGGCTTTCCGGCGCCGGCAAGTCCACCATCGCCGGCAAGGTGGAGCAGCGCCTGTTCGAAGCCGGTGCCCTCAGCTACCTCCTCGACGGCGACAATGTCCGCCACGGCCTCTGCGGCGATCTCGGCTTCTCCGATGCCGACCGGGAGGAGAACATCCGCCGCGTGGGCGAGGTGGGCCGGCTGATGGTCGATGCCGGGCTGATCGTGCTCACCGCCTTCATCTCGCCGTTCAGGAGCGACCGGGAGGGCGTGCGCGCCCTGCTCGAAGGGGGCGAGTTCCTGGAAGTCTTCGTCGACGCCCCGCTCGACGTCTGCGAGGGCCGCGATCCCAAGGGGCTCTACAGGAAGGCCCGCGCCGGCGAGATCCCCCACTTCACCGGCATCGACTCCGACTACCAGGCCCCCGAGTCCCCGGAGATCCACCTGGACACGGCCCGCCACACCGCCGACGAGTGCGCCGACCGGGTCGTCGCCCACCTCCGCGAGCGGGCCTATCTCCGGTAGGGCACCCCGGGCGCTCGCGCCGGGGCGGCGCTCCTGCTGCCCGCATCTACTGCTTGCGCTGGAGGCGGTAGAGGGCGACTTCGCCGAAGACGTTGGGGAAGGCCGAGCCCAGCACGGTGGTGCGATGGTGGGCGTCGACCACGGTGCGCTGGAGGATCTCGATGTCGAGGTCGTCGCAGAGGCGCTCGAAGTCGCCCACGGTGCACAGGTGGATGTTGGGGGTGTTGTACCAGTGGTTGGGCAGCGAGCGGGTCACCGGCATGCGGCCCATGACGCCCAGCTGGATGCGGTTCTTCCAGTAGGCCATGTTGGGGAAGGTGACGATGCCCTCGCGGGCGATGGTGAGCATCTCGTCGATGAGCTTCTGCGGTTCGCGGATGGCCTGCAGGGTCTGGGTCATCACCGCGTAGTCGAAGCAGGCGGTGGCCGAGGGGAAGAACTTGGCCAGCCCCTCGTCCAGGTCGGACTGCACCACCGACAGGCCCGCCTCCACGCAGCGGGTGACGTTGTCCTCGTCGATCTCCAGGCCGTAGCCGCTGCACTCGCGCTGCCCGCGCAGGTGGGCCAGCAGCGTGCCGTCGCCGCAGCCGAGATCGAGGATGCGCGAGCGCGGCCGGATCCAGTCGCTGATGATCTCCAGGTCGGCGCGCATCTCAGCCCTCCAGCGGTATCCGGTTCATGAAGCCCCGGAATACGTTGACGTAATAGGGGATCGGGAACAGGAAGGCGTCGTGGCCGTGGTGGGCCTCGACCCGTGCATAGCTGACGTCGCGGCCGGCCGCCAGCAGGGCCCGCACGATCTCCTCGGAGCGGGCGGGGGAGAAGCGCCAGTCGGAGGTGAACGAAACCACCAGGAACCGGGCCCGGGCCCGGCGCATGGCCTCGGCGAGATCGTCGCCGTAGTCGCCGGCAGGGTCGAAGTAGTCCAGGGCCTTGGTCATCAGCAGGTAGGTGTTGGCGTCGAAGCGGTCGACGAACGACTTGCCCTGGTAGCGCAGGTAGCTCTCCACCTGGAACTCGACGTCGAAGCCGAAGTGGATCCGGCCCTCGCGCAGCTCGCGGCCGAACTTGGCGCGCATGGCGTCATCCGAGAGGTAGGTGATGTGGCCCAGCATCCGCGCCAGCATCAGCCCGCGGCGCGGCACCACGCCGTGCTCGTGGTAACGGCCCTCGTGGAACTCGGGATCGGAGAGGATGGCCTGGCGGGCCACTTCGTTGAAGCCGATGTTCTGCGCGGTGAGCCGCGGGGCGGCGGCGATCACCGCCGCCGAGTGCAGGCTGTCGGGGAAGTCGATGGCCCACTGCATCACCTGCATCCCGCCCAGGCTGCCGCCGATCACCGCCGCCCAGCGTGCAATCCCCAGCCGCCGCATCAGCCGCTCCTGCGAGCGGACCCAGTCGCCCACGGTGACGATGGGGAAGTCGGGCCCGTAGGGCTTGCCCGTCTCCGGGTTGGTGCTCGTGGGTCCGGTGCTGCCCTTGCAGCCGCCGAGGTTGTTGGGGCAGACGACGAAGAAACGGTTGGTGTCCACGGCCTTGCCGGGGCCGATCAGGTTGTTCCACCAGCCCGGCTTGCGATCCTCCATGGAGTTCCAGCCGGCGGCGTGCTGGTCGCCGGAGAGGGCGTGGCAGACCAGCACCGCGTTGGAGGCGTCGGCGTTGAGTTCGCCGTAGGTCTCGAAGACCAGTTCGTATTCCGGCAGGGTCCGGCCGCTGGCCAGTTCCAGCGGCTCCTCGAACCGCAGGCGCTGCGGCTCCACCAGTCCCACCGAGTCCTCGGGGATCGTCTCCGGCATCGGCTCAGGCCAAGCTCCGTGATGATACGTGCCGCGCAGGGCGTGGTCGCCTCCGGCATCTGCGCCGGCCGGTGCGGGCCCGTCGGCGGGGAGGCATGCGGGCGGATCGCGGGGATTCTCCGACCCGGTTGCCAAGTGTATTCACCGGCCCCGGCAAGGACAAGGTCGAGGGACTGCAACCGAGCCTTCACGAAGCCGCAACGGTAGTGTCACGAAACGCCCCTAGGGTGCCGGTTGATCAGACTTTGCGTCGCTCACGGAGGAGTCACGGCTTTTGTCAAACGACCCAAACCAAAGATAGGGGCTACCATGAAACTCGAGCTGAAAGACCTGGCCAAGCTGGCGGGCGTTTCCGCCCTGGCACTGAGCGTTTCCGTTGCACTGCACGGTTGCGGCGGCGACGACGATGACGATTCCGCCAAGGCCAAGGAGCTGACCCGCCTGGCCACCGTCCCCGCCGGTGCCGAGGTTACCGGCATGTTCGTGAGCGAGAACGGCGACCTCTTCTTCAACGCCCAGCACCCCGCCGACAGCAACGCCGCGCCCTACAACAAGGCGACCGTAGGCGTAATCAAGGACGTCGACATCAACACGCTGCCCAAGGACCTGGCGGATCTCCCGGTCCCGGCCACCGACGCCGAAAAGCAGTCCATCATGACCGCCGTGGGCGAGTACCAGATCCTCGGCCAGGAAGGGGACACCTTCGCCGGCGCCGTTCCCTTCGGCCTGGGCACCATGGTCAGCCGTGACGGCACCACCGAGGTCAAGTCCTCCAACGACCCCGACTTCAACGCCTTCGTCGCCACGAACGACGACGCCACCGAGGGCTTTCTGTTCACCAACTGGGAAGACCGCCCGGGCGGCATGAGCCGTTTGCAGGTTTCCAAGGGCGAGGACGGCACCTGGGCCGTCACCGACGCCATGATGCTGGACTTCGGCAACGTCGAGGGCACCTGGGTCAACTGCTTCGGCACCCTGAGCCCCTGGAACACCCCGCTGACCTCCGAGGAGCTCTACTTCGACGACACCGCCGACTGGAACAACCCGAACTACAAGTACCACGGCGACCAGGAGAACCTCGAGGCCTATCTCGGCAAGTATCCCAACCCGTACGACTACGGCTACATCGTCGAGATCACCAATCCCACGGGCGCCAAACCGGTGCCGGTCAAGCACTACGTCATGGGCCGGTTCTCCCACGAGAACTCCGTGGTCATGCCCGACAACAAGACCGTCTACCTGAGCGACGACGGGACCGGCACGGTCTTCTACAAGTTCGTGGCCGACCAGGCCGGTGACCTCTCCGCCGGCACCCTGTACGCCGCCAAGGTCACCCAGGACGCCACCAACGATCCCGCCCAGGCCGGGTTCGACATCCAGTGGGTCGAGCTGGCGAGCGCCACCGATTCCCAGGTCCAGTCCTGGATCGACGAGTACGACGGCATCGACACCAGCGATTACGTCGAAGGCCAGACCAGCTACATCTCCGACGCCGAGATTGCCGCCTGGGCCGCCGGCACCGCCGCCGACGACCGTGCCGCTTTCCTGGAGTCGCGCAAGGCCGCGGCCGCCAAGGGCGCCACTGCCGAGTTCCGCAAGATGGAAGGCGTGAACATCAACTACGCCAAGGCGGCCGACGGTTCCGTGCCGTACATGTACATGGCGATGGCCAACTTCAACAAGACCATGGGCGACACCGAGGGCGACATCCAGCTGGATGCCACTCACGGTGACTGCGGCGTGGTCTACCAGATGAAGCTGGACGAGAACTACAACGTCTCCCGCATGGAGCCGGCCATCGTCGGTGGTCCCTATGATCCCAACGCCGAGGCCAACAACTGCTCCGTGGACAACATCTCCGAGCCGGACAACATTGCCGTCCTGGACGACGGCCGCGTCCTGATCGGCGAGGACACCGGCGAGCATGAAAACAACATGCTCTGGGTGTTCGACCCCGAAGCCAAGTAAGCCTCGACGCGAGGTTCGATGACGGCGGGGCGGCGCGAGCCGCCCCCTTTTCGTCTGCAAATGCCCGGGCATTTGCGCCAGCCGCCCCGGATGGCCGCTGCCGCAAGTGCCTCTCGCCACGGAGAATCGTCATGAAAAAGACCTTCACCCTGCTCCCCCTGGCCCTGGTGGCCGGTGCGCTCTCTGCCTGCGGCGGCGATGGCAGCGATGGCGCGAGCGCCACCGCCCCGGACACCGGCAAGGCCCAGCGCAACCTCGAGGCACCCATCCCGTCGCAGTGCTACACGCGCACGGAGGGCGAGTTCAATCCCTGCTACACCTGTCACCAGACCTACCCCGACCGCGAGCGGCCCAACTACATGGCCGACGCCTTCCTCCAGGGCGACTACGACTTCTCGGACTTCGGCGTGGTCAACCACTGGCACAACCTGTTCAAGGACCGCAGTGCCGAGGTGGCCGCGATCAGCGATGCCGAGATCCTCGAGTACGTGAACGAGGACAACTACTCGGCCCTCGCCGGTCGGCTGGAGGCCATGGACTGGGACGGCTTCACGCCCGACCTCGAGGACCTGCAGCTGGGCGCCGCGGCCTTCGACGAGCACGGCTTCGCCCGCGACGGCAGCGGCTGGGTGGCCTTCAACTACAAGCCCCTGCCGTCCACGTTCTGGCCCACCAACGGCTCCACCGACGACGTCATGCTGCGCCTGCCCGAGGCCTTCCGTACTGCCGACTGCCGAGGCGAGAGCGGCTATTCCGAGGATGCCTACCGGGCCAACCTCGCCATCCTCGAGGCGGCGATCAAGGACCTGCCGGCCATCGACAGCCTGCCGGTGGACGAGAACGCCATCTGCGCCGACCTCGACGGCGACGGCGCGCTGACTACCGTGACCCGCATCCAGCGGCCCTCGCACTACGTGGGCAACGCCGAGAACGTGCCGGTTGTGAGCATGCTCTATCCCGAGGGCATCCAGTTCCTGCACACCGTGCGCTACGTGGGCGTGCGCGAGGACGGCGAGATCTACACACCCAAGCGCATGAAGGAAGTGCGCTACATGAAAAAGATCCGCTTCTACGACCGCCCCCAGCTGCGTTCGCTCTACGGCAACGAGAAGCAGGAGAAGATCGACGGCAATCTGCCCAACTACGTGGACACCGGCCACGGCCTGGACAACGGGTTCGGCTGGCTGGTGCTGGGCTTCATCGAGGATGCCGAGGGCGAGCTGCGGCCGCAGACCAACGAGGAGCACATGTTCTGCATGGGTTGCCACACCTCGATCGGCGCCACCATCGACCAGACCTTCGCCTTCCCGCGCAAGGTGACCGGCGCCGAAGGCTGGGGCTACATCGACCTCAAGGGCATGGAGGATGCCCCCAACGTCGGCGAGATGGACGGCGAGATCCTCACCTACCTCGAGCGGGTGGGCGGTGGCAGCGAGTTCCGCAACAACGACGAGATGCAGGCCCGGTGGTTCGACGAGGATGGCAACGTCGAACGCGAGAAGGTGGAGCAGGCCGATGTCTACGAGCTGATCACCCCCTCGCGCGAGCGGGCGCTCAGGCTCAACAAGGCCTACCGGGTGATCGTCAAGGAGCAGAGCTTCACCCAGGGGCGTGATGCCACCGTCGAGCCGCCCGAGAACGTCTACGACGCGGTGGACCCCGAGACCGCGCCGCTGCTGCCGCCGGAGAACCAGCATCGCTGGGACATCCGCCTCGACTGGGACTGAGGTCCCCGGCGGGGTCACAGGGCGCCGCCAATGGGCTATGCTGGGATGCTACGTCTCCGTAGCCGGGAGATCACGTGTCTCGCCTGAAGATCGTCTTTTGGTTCACACTGCTGCTCCATGTTTCCTTCGCCTCAGCAACCGTTGAGCCACGAATCGTGGGGGGCGTGGAATCAGAGAAAGGCGACTGGGCGGCGATGGCGGCCCTGGTTCGTTCCAATGCAACCAATGACTATCAAGGTCAGTATTGCGGCGGTGCCTTGATCGCCGAGGACTGGGTGCTCACCGCCGCACATTGCACCTACGACATTTCTGACGATCCTATCGAGGCACATGAGCTGAAAGTCGTCATCGGGCGCCACAACCTCCTCTCTAGCAACGGAGAGGAGCGCCGGCTGGCCGCAATACATCGCTATCCTGAGTTTGAACCCCAAGGCCTTGATGACGACATTGCGCTCTTGAAGCTAGCGCACGACGTGGAAACCCCACCCGCGCAACTTTTTTCTGGAGCACCGTCCTATGGCGTGGAGGCACACATCGTCGGCTGGGGATCACTCGACGCCGCAGCTTCGGACTATCCACGCACCTTGCATCAAGCCGAAGTGGAGGTCGTCTCGAATGAGCGCTGCAATCAGCCTCGCTCGTATGGAGGCGAAATCACCGAAACCATGGTCTGCGCGGGGACGACGGACTACACCGATCCATCAGAGATCCGCGACACCTGCGCCGGCGACAGCGGCGGACCGCTGTTCGTGGAACAGTCCGGCGAATGGCGCATTGCCGGCGTGACCGCCTGGGGCGATGGCTGTGCCCAGCCGGAGAAATTCGGGGTCTACATGCGCATCGCCCCCTATGCCGACTGGATCCGCGACCTCAGCGGTGTCTCGGCCCCGGCGACGCCCGACACGGGCGACGGCGGCGGTGGGGCGATCGGCCCCGGCCTGCTGCTGGCCCTTCTCGGCGTGGCCGCCGGTGCCATGCGAGCGAGGGCACGGGCATGATGCGCGGGCTGGGCGTCTTCGCGGCGATCTTTGTCGCCTTCGGCATACTCATCGGCTGCCAGGCGCCCGGCGAGCCGACGCCCGCCAGCGACGGCCCCGGTTTCGGCCCCGTCACCCTGGGCGATACCCGCGCGGAGGTGCTCCAGGCCGTCGCCCGCCGCTACCGGCTCTCCCCCGTCTGCGAGGAGACCGGGGCCGGGGCCAGCCTGTGCCGGCTGTCCGCCGTGGGCGCCAAGCCCGCCCTGCTGACCTTCCAGTCCATGCCGGTGGAAGCCATCGACTACCACTTCCGCCAGGCACGCCTCGCCGCCATCGCGGTCCGGCTCCTTCCCGCCGACCCCGACTCCGCCCGCGAGCGCATTGCCCGGCGCTTCGCGTCCGCCCGGCGGGTGCCCGGCGAGACCGATCGATGGCTGGCCGACGGCCATCCCGTCCGGCTCGATTCCCTCGAGGACGGCCGGCTGCGCCTGGTCATCGGGGCCACCGGCGACTGATCTGCGCCGCCGGCAGCGGTTTGCTGGTATTCTGGGGCAAGGAGACCCCGATGACCGCGAGTGTGCCGGCCCCCCATTCCCGAACCACCCTGTCCGCGCTGCGAGGCGTCGGGCCGCGCATGGTCGAGCGCCTGGAGAAACTGGGCATTCGCGACCTGCAGGACCTGCTCTTCCACCTGCCGCACCGCTACCAGGACCGCACCCGCCTCTATCCCCTCGCCGCCCTGCGGCCGGGCATGGAGGTCACCGTGGAGGCCGAGATCCAGGCCACCGAGATCGTCATGCGCCGCCGGCGCATGCTGCTCTGCCGCATCGCCGACAGCGGCGGCGCGCTCACCCTGCGCTTCTTCCACTTCAACCAGCGCCAGAAACAGCAGCTCGAGCGCGGCCGGCGCATCCGCTGCTTCGGCGAGGTGCGGGTGGCCGGCAGTCACCTGGAGATGGTCCACCCCGAGTACCGGCTGGTGGCCGAGGGCGAGACCGCGCCGGTGGAGGCGGCCCTCACCCCGGTCTATCCCACTACCGAGGGCGTGCACCAGAAGACCCTGCGGGGGCTGACCGACCAGGCCCTGGCGCTCCTCGAACACGACCCGGGCGTGCTCCAGGAATGGCTGCCCGAGGCGGTCCGCGAGGCCGAGGCCTTTCCCACGCTGGCCGAGGCGGTGGCCTTCGTCCACCGTCCGCCCCCCGACGTCTCGCTGGAGGGCCTGGCCGAGGGCGTGCATCCCTGCCAGCAGCGGCTGGTGTTCGAGGAGCTGCTGGCCCAGCACCTGAGCCTGCGGCAACTGCGCGAGCAGGCCCGCCGGCACGCCGCGCCCCCCATGGCGGGTGACGGCGCCCTGCGGGGACGCTTCCTCGAGCGGCTCGCGTTCACCCTCACCGGTGCCCAGGACCGGGTGGTGGCCGAGGTGGACGCCGACCTGGGCCGGCCCTGGCCCATGCTGCGGCTGGTCCAGGGCGACGTCGGCTCGGGCAAGACCGTGGTGGCCGCGCTGGCCGCCCTGCGCGCGGTCGAGTCCGGCCACCAGGTGGCCATCATGGCCCCCACCGAGATCCTGGCCGAGCAGCACTACCGCAGCTTCAGCGCCTGGCTGGACCCCGAGCCGGACGTGGAGGTCGGCTGGCTCACCAGCCGGCTCTCCGCCGCCCGCCGCCGCGAGGTGATCGAGGGCCTGGCCGAGGGCCGCACCCGGGTGGTGGTGGGTACCCACGCGCTCTTCCAGGAGGCGGTCGCGTTCCGCTCGCTGGGGCTGGTGATCGTCGACGAGCAGCACCGCTTCGGCGTCCACCAGCGCCTGGCCCTGAAGCAGAAGGGGGCCGCGGGCGAGCGCGTACCCCACCAGCTGATCATGACCGCCACGCCCATCCCGCGCACCCTCGCCATGACCGCCTATGCCGACCTGGACAACTCCCTGATCGACGAGCTGCCCCCGGGGCGCAAGCCGGTGGAGACCGTGGTGATCGGCGACAGCCGCCGCGCCGAGGTGATCGAGCGGGTGCGCGCCGCCTGCCGGGGCGGCCAGCAGGCCTACTGGGTCTGCACCCTGATCGAGGAGTCCGAGACCCTCTCCGCGCAGGCCGCCGAGGACACCGCCGCGGCCCTGGCCGAGGCCATGCCCGGCCTGCGCGTGGGCCTGGTCCACGGGCGCATGAAACCCGCCGACAAGGAGGCGGTGATGGGCGCCTTCAAGGCCCACGAGCTCGACCTGCTGGTGGCCACGACGGTGATCGAGGTGGGCGTGGACGTGCCCAACGCCTCGCTGATGGTGATCGAGAACGCCGAGCGCCTGGGGCTGGCCCAGCTCCACCAGCTGCGGGGCCGGGTGGGCCGGGGCAACCGCGCCTCCAACTGCGTGCTCCTCTACCACCCGCCGCTCTCGGATGCCGGCAAGGCGCGCCTGAAGACCATGCGCGAGACCACCGACGGCTTCGAGATCGCCCGCAAGGACCTCGAGATCCGCGGTCCCGGCGAGGTCCTGGGCACGCGCCAGACCGGCATGATGGATTTCCACTTCGCCGACCTGGAACGCGACAAGCACCTGCTGCCCCGGGTGCGCGAGGTGGCCGCCGAGCTGCTCGAACACCACCCCGAGCGCGTCCAGCCGCTGATCGACCGCTGGGTGGGCGAGGCGCTGGCCTACGGCAAGGTGTGAAGCCACCCGCCGCGAACGGTTAGACTGACGCCCCCGACACCCGCCGCCGGAGACCGAGCCGAACATGCCGCGCCCCGCAGCCCCCACCCCCCCGGTCCTGCGTATCGCCGCCGACCTGCCCGGCCGCCTGCGCCCCTGGCTGGTGGATGCCGGCTCCCTGACCGCTCACCTGCAGCGCGCCTGCCGGGCGCGGGGCGGTCGCTTCCGGGTGACCGTGCTGGACAACCGCCGGGCCCGGCCGCTGCCGGGGGAGCGACGGGCGCTGGGCCTGCGGCCACGCACCGAGGCCCTGGTGCGCGAGGTCTGCCTGGGCTGCGACGGGAGCCCATGGGTCTTCGCCCGCAGCATCGTCCCCCCCGCCAGCCTGCGCGGCCCCGGCCGGCAACTGGCCATGCTCGGCGATCGCCCGCTGGGCGCCTTCCTGTTCGCCAGCCGCCGCCTGGAGCGTTGCGGGCCGCGTCCCCTGCGCCCCGGTGCCGAGCCGCTGCTGGAGGCGCGTGCCGCCGAGGCGCTCGGTACCGCGGCGGTCTTCGGCCGGCGCTCGCTGTTTCGCGTGGCCGGCCACCCGCTGCTGGTGCAGGAGTTCTTCAGCCCGGCCATGCCGCCCTTCCCGGGCCCCTGGCGCCGGCCGGCATGAGCCGCTTTCCCGGGTTGCATCGCTGGGACGTTTCCCCGGCCGAGGCGCGCGCCATCCAGCAGCGCCTGCGCCAGCGGCTGATCCTGGAAGACGATTTCGGCCCCGTGGCGACGGTGGCGGGCGTGGACGTGGGCTTCGAGGACGACGGCACCCTTGCCCGGGCGGCCGTGGTGGTGCTCGACCACGCCGACCTCGCCGTGGTCGAGCAGGCCGTCGGCCGCTGTCCCACGCCCATGCCCTACATCCCCGGCCTGCTCTCGTTTCGCGAGATCCCGGCGGTGCTCGCGGCACTGGAGGACCTCGAGCGACTGCCCGACGTCCTGCTCTGCGACGGCCAGGGGATCGCCCACCCCCGGCGCATGGGCATCGCCAGCCACCTAGGGCTGATCACCGGCCTGCCGTCGATCGGCGTGGGCAAGAGCCGGCTGATCGGCACCCATGGGCCGGTGCCCGCGGAGCGCGGCGGCTGGACACCGCTGGTGGACGGCGACGAGGTCATCGGCGCCGTGCTGCGCAGCCGGGAAGGGGTCAAGCCCATCTACGTGTCTCCCGGTCACCGGGTGGGGCTGGAATCGGCGGTGCGGCTGGTCATGGACTGCGTCACCCGCTACAAGCTCCCCGAGACCACCCGCGCCGCCGATCGGCTGGCCTCCGCTCGCTGATTGCCCGGGGCCATCGAGCGCGGCCGTTGTTTCCCCGGGGCCCCGGGGCGCTATGCTTCGAGTCATCGAACCCCCATTCCACCCGGAACGAGCATGCCGCTTCGTCTCGCCATCCTCCTGATCTGCTCGCTGCTGCCCGTCGCGCCGGCCTGGGCCGACTCGCCCGTGGAAGTGGTGATCGAGGGCGTGGACGGGGCACTGGCGGAGAACGTGCGCGCCCACCTGGGTTTCGCCGACCTCCCGGCCGGGGCGAGCGAGGGCCACGTGCAGCGCCTCTACCGCCGATCCGGGGAACGCGTGGAGCGGGCGCTGGCGGCCCTGGGCCACTACCACCCCGACATCGAGCGCTCGCTGGAGACCACCGGGGACGGCTGGCGGGTGCGCTACCGCATCGACCCGGGGCCGCCGGTGAAGGTGGCGGCGGTGGCCTACACGGTCACCGGCCCCGGCGCCGACGATCCCGTGCTGACCGGGCTGGCCGACGACCTCCCCGTCAGCGAGGGGGCGACCCTGCGCCATCCCGACTTCGAGGCCGCCAGGTCGCGCATCCGCAACGCCTGCCTGCAGCGCGGCTATTTCGACTTCCAGTTCACCCGCAGCCGCCTGGAAATCGACCTGGTGGCCGACACCGCCCGCGCCATCCTGGAGCTGGACAGCGGCCCCCGCTACCGGATGGGTCCGGTGACCTTCGAGCAGTCCACCTTCGACGAGGGCTTCCTGGAACGCTTCATTCCCTTCGCCCCGGGCGAGCCCTACCACCAGCGCAACCTGCTGGAGTTGCGCCGCGGACTCAACGACAGCGGCCTGTTCCGGCGCGTGGAGGTGGAGCCGCAGCGCGAGGCGGCCGAGGACGGCCGCTGGGTGCCGGTGACGGTGACCACCGAACCCCGCAAGCGCCAGCGCTACCGCTTCGGCATCGGCTTCGGCACCGATACCGGCGCCCGAGCCCTGGCGGGCTGGGGGCTGCGTTACGTCAACGACCGCGGCCACCAGGCCGATACCGAGCTGCGCCTCTCGCAGGTGCGCACCCGTTTCGAGGCCACCTACACCCTGCCCGGCCGGGACCCGCGCAACGACCAGCTGGCCCTCTCGCTGGGCTACCAGGACGAGCGCGTGGACGACGGCCGCAGCGAGACCACCACCTTCGACGTGCGCAAGCTCCACCAGCGTGAGGACGGCTGGCTGGTGACCCGCTTCCTGCGTTTCGAGGAAGAGCGCTATGCCCTGGGCATGACCTCGCGGCGGACCACCCTGGTCCTGCCGGGGATCACGCTGGCGCGCACCTGGGGCGCCGAGCGGTTGCGGCCCCGCCGCGGCCAGCGCATCAGCCTCACCCTCCAGGGGGCCCACGAGGCCCTGTTCTCGGACACCTCGCTGCTCCAGGCGCGCATGGACGCCAAGGCCATTCGACCCCTCGGCGAGCGCAACCGGGTGCTCGCACGGGTGGCGGCCGGCGGCTCGGTGACCAGCCGGTTCAGCGACGTGCCCACTTCGCTGCGTTTCTTCGCCGGCGGCGACCAGAGCGTGCGCGGCTTCGACTACCGGGCCCTCGGGCCTACCGACGCCAGCGGCGAGGTCATCGGCGGCGCCTACCTGCTCGCCGGCAGCGTCGAGCTCGAGCACGCCTTCCGCGAGCAGTGGGCGGTGGCGGCCTTCATGGACGCGGGCAACGCCTTCGACGACCCCGGCACCGAGCTCGAGACCGCCGCGGGCGTGGGCCTGCGCTGGTTCTCCCCGGTGGGGCCGGTGCGCCTGGATTTCGCCTCGCCGCTGGAGCAGGGCAAGCGCGGGCTGCGCATCCACCTGCACATGGGGCCGGACCTGTGAACCTGCTGCGCCTGCTGGTCTCCGTGCTCCTGGCGGTCCTGGTGCCGGCCGCCGTGGCGGCCGCATTGGGGTTCTTGCTGGCCACCGAGGCCGGGGCCCGCTGGCTGCTGGCCGAGCGCCTGCCGGAGTGGAGCGGCGGACGGGTCCGGGTGGCGTCGGTGGAGGGCCGGCTGGTGGAGGGCGTGGAACTGCGCGGGCTGGAGGTGGCCCCCGGCGGCGCGACCCGGCTGCGCGCCCGGGTCCTGCACCTGGCCTGGTCGCCCCATCACCTGCTGGCCGGCCGGCTGCAAGTGGATCGGCTGCACGGCGAGGGCCTGGAACTGGACCTGCCGCCCCCCGGGGAGCCGGCACCGCCGCGCCGCGAGGCCATCCGGCTACCGGCCGTGGAATTGCCGCTCGCCGTGCGCCTGGTCGAGGGCCGGCTCGCCGACGTCCGCCTGCGCCGGGGCGACACGGTCCACCGGCTGGAGTCCCTGGCCCTCGCCGGCCGCTGGAACGACGACGGCCTGGCCGTCGAGCGGCTGGAACTGCAGACCCCGGAGGCCACCCTGCACGGCGACGGCACGGTGGCCCCCGCCCGGGACTGGCGTCTCGACCTGCAGCTGGACTGGCAATACCGCCTGGCCGACACGACCCTCGCCGGCGCCGGTCGCCTGCACGGCCCCCTCGCCCGGCTGGAGGTCGAACACCGGCTGCAGGCCCCCGTGGCGGTGACCACCCGGGGCCGGGTGCGCCCGCTCGAACCCCGCCCCGCCTTCGATCTCGCCGGCGACTGGCGCCAGCTGGGCTGGCCGCTGGAGGAGACACCCCGGTTCACCGCCCGGGACGGCCGCTACGCCCTGCAGGGGACCCCGGAGGACGTCTCCATCTTGCTGGATACCGGGCTGGCGGCCGCGGGCCTGCCCGGCGGGCAGCTGGCACTGGAGGGCCACTGGGACGGCCAGCGCCTCGCGCTGGCACCGCTTACGCTGGAGACCCTGGAGGGCCGGCTGACGGCGCGCGGCACGCTGCGACCGGCCGCGGGACCCGCCTGGGACCTGGAGCTGGCGGGCGAGGGCCTCGACCCCGGGGCCTGGCGGCCGGAATGGCCGGGCGAGCTGGCCCTGGAGGCACGCAGCAGCGGGCGCATCACCGACGACGGCCCCGAGGCCGCGATCGTGCTCGAACGACTGGCGGGAACCCTGCGGGGCTTCCCCGTCGAGGGGCGCCTCCGGGGGGAGTATGCCGCCGGCCGGCTCGTGCTCGACGAGGCCCGCCTGCGCTCCGGCGAGGCCCGGGCCGCGGCCTCCGGCCACCTGGGCGAGTCCCTCGCGCTGGACTGGTCGCTGGACGCCCCGCGGCTCGAGCCGCTGTGGCCCGGCCTCACGGGCGGCCTGGAGGCCGAGGGCACGGCCCGCGGCCCCCTGGGGTCGCCGCGGATCGTGGCCGAGTACGCCGGCCGCGAGGTGGCCCTGGGCGAACTCGCCGTGGCCCGGTTCGAGGGCCGGGCGGCGGTGGATGCCGCCCGGCCCGAGTCCGCCCGGCTGGCACTCGATGCCCGTGGTCTCGCCGTCGGCGAGCGCCGCTGGGACAGCCTCGCGCTGGAGATCGCCCCCCGCGACGGCCGGCAGCGGCTGGACCTGGCCCTGGGCGGCGAGCCGGGGGACCTGGAGCTGGGCGCGGCACTGCGGCCCGCCTCCGGGGACCGCTGGGAGGGCCGGCTGGAGCGATTGGCGCTCCGCCTGCCCGCCGTCGGCGAATGGCGCCTGGAGGCCCCGGCCGGGCTGGCGCTGTCCCCGGCGGGCGCCTCGCTGGCGCAGGCCTGCCTGGTCGCAGGCTCGGCCCGACTGTGCGCGGAGGGGGGCTGGCAGGCCGCCGGCGAGAGCCGCCTGAACGCCCGGCTGGAGCGCTTCCCCCTGGCCGCCGAGATCGCCGAGTACCTGCCCGCGCCGGTGACCGCACGGGGCACCCTCGACGGGACGCTGCGGGCCGAAACGGCGGGGGAAGGGCTCGAGGCCGAGCTCGACCTGCGCCTGGAGGAGGCCGGCATGCGGCTCGCCGCGCCCGGCAAGCCGGTCCTGGACCTGCCGCTGGAGTCGCCCACCCTGGCCGCCCGGCTGGACGATGGCCGACTGGAGGCACGGGTCGCGGCCGGGCTGGGCGAGGCCGGGCGCATCGACGGCCGGGCCTTCCTGCTGCGCGGCGGGCGCGCCTGGGACGAGGCCACCCTGGACGGCAACCTCGACCTGCGCCTGACCCGCTTCGAGCTGCTCGATCCCTTCGTGCCCGGGCTGGCCGAGCCGCGCGGGACGCTGGACGCCGAGCTGGTGCTGGCCGGCCGGGTCGCCCGACCCGAGGTGCTCGGCCGGGCGACGGTCACCGGCCGCGCCGAGGTGCCCGAGCTGGGGATCACCCTGGAGAACGTGTCGCTCTCCACGCGCGCCCGGCCCGGCGAGCCGGTGACGATCAGCGGCCGGCTGGAATCGGGCGCGGGCCACCTGCAGCTGGACGGCCGCGTCACCGATCCCGCGGGTGAGCGGCGGTTGCGCCTGGGCGTGACCGGCGAGCGCTTCCGCATCGCCGACACCCCCCGGGCCCGGGTGGCGGTGAGCCCCGTGCTGGGCATCGAGTTCGCCGACCGGCACCTGCAGGTCAACGGCAATGTCCTGGCCGACCCCGTGCACGTCCACCTGCGCCAGCTGCCCGAGGGCAGCGCGCAGGTCTCGGAGGACGCCGTGGTGGTGCGCCGGCCGGCAGGCGCCGAGGGACCGGCGGAGACGGCCGGGCCGCCCGTGGCCACGCACGCCCGGGTTCGCCTGGACCTGGGCGAGGACGTCTCCGTGGACGCCTTCGGTTTCCAGGGCGCCCTGGCCGGCGGGCTGATGCTCGACCAGACCCCGGACCGCGGCCTGCTGGCCGACGGCGAGATCCGCATCACCGAGGGCCGCTACACCGCCTACGGCCAGAAGCTCAGCGTGCGCGACGGCCGGCTGAGCTTCGCCGGGGTGGCGGACAACCCGGGCCTGGACGTCGAGGCGGTGCGCAGGGCGGGCGAGGTCACCGCCGGCGTGCGCGTGGGCGGCACGCTCGAGCGCCCCGAGACCACCCTCTTCTCCGAACCGCCCATGAACGACGGCGACATCCTCTCCTACTTGGTCCTCGGTCGCCCGCTGGGCGAGACCGCCGGCGACCAGCGCAGTGCCCTGGTGCAAGCCGCGCTGGGAATGGGGCTCAAGCAGGGCGACATGCTCGCCCAGGAGATCGGCGCGAGACTGGGCTTCGACGAGGTGGGCGTGGACAGCAGCGGGGGGCTGGAGACCGCCTCGCTGGTCTTCGGCAAGTACCTCACCCCCGACCTCTACCTGCGCTACGCCATGGGCGTGTTCGATGCCCAGAACCGCGTGGAACTCGACTACCGCGTCAGCGACCGCGTCTCCCTCGAGGCCCAGAGCGGCGCCGAGGCGGGCGTGGACCTCTTCTACACCATCGAGAAGGACTGACGC
>JAAZVP010000013.1 GCA_018623495.1 Halothiobacillus sp.
GCGACGAACGGATTGAAGCCGACACGTCTTAATCCCTTCTTCTTCAGGTCAGGTATTCGGGCGACCATCCAAGAAGAAATCAAGACCGCAATCTCGGTCTTAATCCCTTCTTCTTCAGGTCAGGTATTCGGGCGGAGGAGCTGGAGAAAGCGTCTCGCCTCTTGGGGGTCTTAATCCCTTCTTCTTCAGGTCAGGTATTCGGGCTCCTCGTCGCTGAAAGCGCTGTTTGATCAAGCACTTGTGGAGGGGGTTGCCGTGATCCAGGGGCGTCAAGAAGTTTACGCATTGGCAGCCTGTATTGGAGGTTGTCAAAGAGCATCGCGCATGGTCAGTCTAGCGCCTGCGGGGCGCGCGGCCCAAGGGTCATTCGCCCTTGAGCCGGCGCACGGCGTCCTTGAGGGTCTTGCGCTTTTTCTTGCTCGCGCCCCAGTTGTTGCTGAAGCTGGCATCGAGGGCCTCGGCGGCCTCGCGGCGCAGTCCGTCGTCCTCCCAGCCGTCGGCGGCCTGGATGAAGTCGTTGCGTTGCTGGTCGAAGGTGTCGCCAGGGGTGTAGCCCTCTTCACGCGCGGTCTCGGTGGCCGCGCGGAAGCGTTGGATGGTCTCGCGGGCCTCGTATCGGGCACGCTCTTCGGGCGAGAGGTTTTCCAGTTCGCGCTGGCGCCGGGCCGCCTGGTCCTGTTCGGCGCGTTGCCGAGCCTTTTCCTCGCGGGCCCGCGCGGCGCGCTGGTCGGGTTCCATGGCACCGTAGCCGAGGCTGGTCTTGGCGCCGAAGCCGAGCCACTCGAAGGCATGCCGGAAGGCGGCTCCCGCGAGGGCCTGCCACTGTTGGCCCAGCTCCCGCTCGAGGCCCAGGACCCGCAGACGGGCGCGGTCGATGCGCAGGTGGAAGGTGAAACCGCTGCCTGCCGGGACGGCGAGGAAGCTGATGGGGTTGGGCTGACCGGAGTCGTGGGGGCTGGCCTTGCCCTCGTAGTAGTCCTTCTGGTGGGGGGTCATGATCTCCACCATGAGGCGATCGCCGCGAACCTGGGGGAAGACATCCCAGGCCTGGAGGAGGCCGCGGAAGAGGGTGGCGCCGACTCGCTGGCCCTTTTCCGGGTCGTGACCGAAGAGCAGCTCGATGGCGGAGAAGGTCTCGTAGTCGCCGACGTCGACGGCGAACTCCCGGTCCCAACCGTGCGTATCACCCCATTCGCCGCTGGCCAGTTCCTCGGCGGCGGTTCGGAGCACGCCCTTGACGCCGCTGGCCGGCAGGTAGGGCAGGCCGTGGGGGTCGAGGAAGGCGAAGCCGTTTTCCAGCGGGTGCTCGTTGCCCATGCCGGTGACGAAGGGGGCGATGCCCACGCCGTCGACCGTGAGCCGGTCGGCTTCCGGGACGGCGGCGATGAGCGCGTCCTGGCGCTCGGCCAGGGCGGTCATGCGCTGCCGGTCACTCGCATTGAGCGGGGTGATGGTATCCCAGGCATTGCGCGCGGCGGAGTCGTTCTTTTCCCAGAGGGTTTCCTTGGCGAAGCGGTCGATGGCCGCGTCCATGCCCTGCGCGTCGAGGGTCGCGCTCACGTCCTGGGCCTTTGGGCTCCTGCGGGAAGCCATCTTTTCAACGGCCTGTTCCTGGTCCCGGCGCGCGGTCCAGATGGGCAGGTACATGCCGAAGCGCATGCCGGGGGAGGCTTCCTGCAGGAGGGGGCCGAAGTGCTTGCCGAGGTAGTCGGGTACGGCGGCTCGGGGCATGTCACGCTCCTCCCTTTTCGCGGGCCGGGGCCACCTGGCGCAGCCACTTGAGCCAGGCGAAGGCCTCGCGGTTGACGTCGCGGAACTGGGCCGGGGTGGCGGCGAGCAGGCTTTCCATGAAGGGCTCGAAGTGCGCGCTCTCGATCCAGTCGAATCGGCCGTCCAGCCAGCGGCGCAGCTGCCGGGCAACGTCCTCGCTTTCCCGCCCCTTGTCATGGCAGAAGGCGAGGACCTGCATCAGGCCGCTGTTGCTGATCAGCGCGGGCAGGGCCTTGGCGGCCTTGACGTGGGCGTCGGTGTAACCGTTGGCGGCGTCCCAGGCGTTCCTGGCGCGTTTCTGGTCGATGGTTTCCATGGCGGTGTTTCTCCTTACTGGGCAACGTGGCACAGGAGCAGGCCGCGGCCGGTGGTGGCATCTCCGCCGACCTGGAGGGGCTGGCCGTCGAGGACGGTGACAAGCTGGCTCATCACGCCATTGGCCGGGATCGCCTCGTCGCCGTGGCTGCCGCGGGTGGCGCTGGCCATGACCGGGGCAAGCAGCAGGGATTCGGGCGGCAGGTTCTCGCTGTAGAACAGGCTGCCGGGGTCGGCGGTGCCGGTGTCCTTTTTGATGCGCACGTGGGGCTCGATGAGCATGGCGTGCTCGGCGAAGTGGTCGAAGTCGCTTTCGTTGAGCACCACGAGGTCGGTCTTGAGCTTGTCGCGGAAGAAGGCGTGGCCGGGTTCGTCGGGCAGGGCGAGCGTGGCCAACTCGTCGGCGATGGCATGCACGGCCTGGGACGGCGTGGCCTCGAATTCGTCGGCCTCCAGGTGCAGGCGATTCTCGGTGGACAGGAACTCGGGGTTGGTGAACAGGGCCTTGCCTTCCTCGACGGCCGGGATTTCCCAGTCGGTGTTCCGGCCGCAAAGGGCCAACAGCCGCTGGGCGCGGGCGAGGGCCTGCGGGCTGGTGGCATAGACGTAACCCCCCTTGAGCGAGCGCACCGGGATGGCGACGGTCTGGGCGTCGCCGAAGCTGACCGCGCCGGCATGCAGGTCGCCGCTGCGGCTTTCCGGGCCGAACAGGGCGTCGATGTGGTTCGGGTCACCGCCGAGGGCTTCGAAGCCGTGGCGCACCGCGCCCTTGATGCCGGAGCCGGCGATGGCGGGATGCGCGGTGTGGCGTTCGCGCTGGATGGGGTTGTCGATCAGGCCGGTGGCCTGGCCGCCGCCGGCGTGGACGGGGCTGACGGCGTAGAGGAACAGGGGCGCTTTTTCCGTGAACATGGTCGGTCTCCGTTCTTTTGCTGCGGGGTTCAGAGGCGGGCGAGGGTGAAGCGGTTGTAGCCCTCGGCCCGTCGGGCCGGGTCCGGGTTGTCCCGGGGCCAGAGGCCGGCATCCAACCAGGCGCCCAGTGCCTCGGGGCTGGCCTGGAGGTCGTCAAGCCAGTAGACGCTGCCGGTGGGCGCGACCCGTTGGGCCGGCTTGGGGCGCCGGTGGGCCAGGTCGAAGCCGGAGATGGTCTCGGCGCGGGATACGGCGGCGCAGGTAATCCGGGCGCGCAGGCCCTCGGCCTCGATGGTGCCGTCCTGGCCCGGGCGCCAGCCTTCGGGGAACAGGCCGGGGCTGGTGAGGATCAAGCGGGCGCGGCCTTCGCGGGCGATGGCGTCGAGGTCGGGGCGCGGTGGCTGCCAGTCGCTGGCTTCGGCCACCGCCGCGCGGCCGTCGCCGCCGAGGCGCAGGTCGAGCGCGGCGGGCCAGTCACCGGCCCGGACCCGGGCGACGAAGCCGGTCGGTTTGTCGCCGTCCTGGGCGGGGGCGATGGCCTGGCTGGCGAACAGCTTGCCTTCCTCGACGCCCCGGGTGGCCGGGTCGAGGCCGACGCCGGTGCGCACGTCTTCGCGCCAGAGATCGCCCTGCTCGACGAGGTTTTCCGGGGCCGGGACCTTCCCGGCCAGTACCGCTGCCCAGCCGGCCTCGTCGAGCCAGTATCCGCCCGCGGGCTTGCCACGGGCGGTTTCCGGGAGCACGGCGAGGCGGTCGGTGGCCGACGAGCTGTACACGCCCGCGGGCGGGGGCGTTGGCTGCATGCGCTCGATGCGCAGCTCGCCCTGGTCGTCCCGCTTGACGACGAGGTCGGCCGGCGGCCGGTGGAGGGCGGTCACCCGCCGGCCGTCGTGGCGGGCTAGGTGCCATTCCAGCAGGCGGAAGGTCCCCGGGGCATCCACCCGGCCCAGGTCGGGGTCGTCGATTCGGCCGGCGGCGAATTCCGCCGGGTCGATGCCGCGCTCGGCCATCAGTGCCGAGCGCAGGGCCCCGGCAGCCACGGAGGGCGGGGGCGGCATGTGGCTCTCGCCGAAACTGCCCGCCTCGCCGAAGAGGCGGTTGCCGCGGAAGAACAGCACGTCGACCGGGCGGATGAACCGGGTGAATTCAGGCATCGGTGGTCTCTCCTTGTTCGCTCTGCTGTTTGGGGCGGTCGTCGGCGCGGCCTTCGCGGGCGAGGAATTCGGCGGTCGACAGCAGGTTGGCCAGCCGGTCGAGGGGGTGGTCGTCTGCGAGGACGAATGTGGCCAGCTTGTCGGTCAGGACGGGGATTTTGTGGGCATCGTGGGCGGTTTTGCGCTCGTACTGGCGGTCGAACTGGTAAGCCAGCAGCCCGGCGAGCATGTCGGCCGGCGGGCGGTCGGGCAGGGTGCCCAGCCAGTGCAGGCTGTGGTAGACGGCGCGCCGGGAGACGGCCGGGTCGGCGAGGAACGCGACCAGCTGTTCCAGCAACGGCATGGCATCCCACTTGGCCGTGAACTCGAGGTCACCGCCGCTGCGCTTGACGATCGCCAGGGTGAAGGCATCCCGCCCGGCGTTCTTGGCGGCCTTTTCGGCGGCGTCCAGCGCCCGGCGCACGGCGTTGAGCGGCGCCTGGTGGTGGGCGATGACGGCGCCGGCGGAGGCGGTGGCGTTCTCGCCCATCATCCGCATCAGTTGCCCGCGCAAAAAGGCGAAGCCGTTGGCCAGGGCCAGTTTCCGCTCACGGGTGACCGTCTTCCAGTCGCTCACTTTGCCGCGGCCGCTGTAGGCCTCGCGCAGGCGGGCCATGGCGGGCAGCAGGTGCGTTACCGGCAGCATGGCGAGCACGTCGTCGCCGCCGGCGTAGAGCAGGCGGCCGGGGTGCTCGCGTTCGATGACCTCGGGTACCACGTGCAGGGTGAAGTCGTTGAGGGCCGCGGAGATGGCCATGTGCCGGCCGGGCGAGAGGGCGCGCTTCTGTTCGCCGTAGGCGTGGATGGCGGCGTGGCCCTCGGCCAGCCGGTCGAAACCGGCCTGGACGTCCGGGTGGAAGCTCTCGCGGTAGGTGATGGCGTGCGCCGGGTCGCCGCCGAGGATGCGGCCCATGTGGTCGCCGTCCAGCATCAGCAGGGCGTAGTAGGCCTCGGGTTGCTCGCCGAGCAGGCCCTTTACGCTGTCGCGGGCCTGGTCGAGGGCGCTTTCGTCGTCCGATTCGGCGGCGGCTTCGAGCAGGCCGGGCAGGCGGCGGACGGTGTCGAAGTCGCCGCGGTTGCGCGCCAGGTGGGCCAGTCGGCGCGGCAGGGGGACGGTGTTCGCCTTGGCGAGCTGGGCGTCCAGCGACCCTTCGATGCGGTTGTCGGCGTCCTCGAGCCAGCCCTCGAGCTGGCCCGCCAGGGCCATGGTGTGGGTGGAGACGACGAAGCGGGGCACGGTGTTCTTGTCCATGCCCAGTGCCTCGGCCACCTCGGCGGCGAACAGGCTCGGCCAGAGCCGCTTGAGGGCGGGCAGGGCGGCGAGGTGCTCGCCGGGCCTGGCCCAGGCCGGGCGCCTGGCCGCCACGCGGTTCCAGAGGGTGTCGGCGTCCTTGCCGGGGTAGGCGTGCAGGTCCTCGTCGTCCAGGGCCAGGCGCTCGGCCTCGCCGGTCAGCGAGCAACGCCAGCCCTCCTCGCGCACCTGGGCGAAGGGGCGTGCGGCCTTGGCAGCGGCCAGCACCCGGTCGGCCAGGTCATGCACGGCCGGGTAGAGCACGCCGGGGTTGGGCGAAAAGAAGCGCAGGCCGTCGAGCTCGATCTCGTCGGAGAGCGCCTGCCACGCCGGGGTGGCGAGAAAGCCCGGCTCGCCATCATCGGCGAAAAACGACCGCATGGCCTCGGAGAGTGCCGTGGTGTCGAGGTCGGTGTCGCGGGCGCGGTTGTTCGCCCGGACCAGGGAGAACGGCACGGCCGCCCAGTGGACCTCGGGAAAGCCGTCGAGCTGGGTGCGCATCTGGCGATAGGCCCGCGCGCCGGGGTCGTCGTCGCCGATTTCCTCGAGCAGGGTTTCCACGACCCGCTCGCCCTGGTCTTGCAGCCATTCGCGCACCCGGTCGCGGGCCTTTTCGGCCAGTTCGGCGGCCCGGTCGGCGGGCACGGCGGCGACGAAGCGGTTGGGCAGGGCGCCGGAGAAGAGCGGGTTGGCGTCGGTCTCGCGGCTGGCCCATTCCTCGTGCCCGAACCAGTCGGCGGGCAGCCCCATTTCGTCGCGCAGCCAGAGGTCGACCTGGGGGATGCCGCGCAGGCGGGGGAAGAGGATGGCGTCGGGGCCGAGCTCCTCGCAGACCACGCACATGGTTTCCCAGGCGAGCCGCGAGAGCAGGTGGGAGCCGGCCCAGAGGTCAGAGGTGGAGCGGGCGGCGCTGATGAAGGTCTGCACCGGGCCGATGCTCATGGCCAGCAGGGCGGCCTCGCCGTTTTCGTCCCCGGCGAAGGCGCCGGCAAAGGCGGAGGTCAGGTCGAGGTGGTCCCAGATGGAGTGGTCGGGCACGCGGGTATCGGCGGGCAGCAACGGCCAGAGCAGGCCCAGCGTGCCGTTGTCCTTCTCTTCCTTCAGTTCCGGGCCGAAGCGCCAGTAGGCGAGCAGGCTGCGTTTCCAGTCGGTGTTGCCGTTGTCACCCCTGATGGTCAGCGAGCGGAAATGCTCGCGGCTGCGCTGCTTGATGTCGCCGATCTCGGTTTCGGCCAGGCTTCCCAGGTTGAACTCCTGGCCGGTGAGCGGGTGGCGAATGAGCGGGCGTTTCGTCCAGCGCACCTGGGCGTAGTCGGCCACGGCCAGGGTCTTTTCCTTGCCGTTACGGGTGGTGATCTCGATTTCCTGCAGTGGCCACTGCGGCCGGTCGGCGGCGGCCGCCCACCAGTCGGCGCGCTTGACGGTGCGGTGGATGGCCGCGGCGATCCGGTCGAAGGCGACGCGATCGAGGGCATCTTCACCCGGGGCGAGGTCGTCGTCGCTGCGCTCGAGCCCGAGGTCCTGGCGCAGCACCCGGGAGGTGCCGCCCTCGTGCCCGGCGGGGTCGCGCAGGAGCACCAGGGCCTTTTCCGCGGGGTCGTGCAGGCGGGCGGCGAGCTTGGTTTGCCAGAGGGGGGTCGATTCCATCGTTGTCTCCTGGGTCATGCCGAGGTGCGATCCAGTCCTTCTGCGTGGTCGAGGTGCGCATGAACGGTTTGCCATACCTCGCGGATGGCTCGGTCATCGGGCCGGAAGTTGCTCGTCGGGCGGACCGGCATGTGGTAGACCAGTCCACGCAACCGGCCGGCCTCGTCTTCGGTCGCGGTGAAGCGCAGGCTGTTGGGCAGTCTCAGGTTGCGCCATCCCCTCACGTCGTGGTTCGTGACGGGGTAACTGAGCCAGTGCCGGGCCTCCGGACGCGGCGCGCCTCGGCCAGTGGTAAAGCGGAACCGGGTCCGGAAGTCGATCTTCAGCTTGGCCATTGCCTGCATCAGCGCGTGCCAGTCCTCGAAGGGCTTGGTCTGCCAGACGAGTGCGCCACGCTCGTCCGCACCGATGGCATGTGCCCAGTCGGCGACGAGGGCATCCTGCCAGTCGCGCAACGGAAGGTCGGTCGATGTGCTCGAGGCGGGTTCGCCCTGCGGAACGAGCCGGAATGCGCCCCAGCCGTTACGACTCCGTCCGCCCAGCGCACCGAAGCGGTCGATCCAGGCGACCACCCGGTCCAGCCGCTCGATCTCCCCGGCGGGTGCCGCGATGCGCAGGGTGGCGGATTCGCCGGGCTGGATGGCGGCATTGGCTTTCAGGCCGGTGCCTCGGGCCTGGCGGTCGTAGTTCAGCGGGCCATAGCCGAGGTACAGTTCGGCACCCACGGGCATGCCATTCCCGCCTTTTCCGACTTCCGGATGAAACGCCTTGGCCTCCCGGGAGCTTTCCCAGGTGGTCAGTCGACCGGTCTGCCAGCTGTCAAGACGAAGGCGAATCCTCGACCGCCGGTGGCCGCCGTCACGTTCGCCAAGCCAGGCGTTGCCGAACAGTCGGCCTTCCGCGGCGCGCATGTCGTCGATGCCGCCCGGGTCGGTGCGAAAGCCGTGTTTCTGCATCCAGGCCACCCTCCACCACTCGCGCAGCAGATGCTTGATGGGCGGGGTGCGCCAGCGGGCGTTCTGCTCGGCGTCACCGAGGAAGGCGGGGGTGAGGAAGGTGAGTCGGTAGCTACGCGTTTCCATGTCGTTCTTCCGTCCGGGTCGAGTCGGTTGTCAGGGTGGCACGCGGGTCGAGGCCGTTGGCCACCGGCAAGCTTGTCAGTTTCCCAGGTGGTCGAGTGCTTCCCGCAGGGTGCGGGTCAGCCGGTCAGGATTCTTCATGACGTTCTGCAGGGGGCGGTAGTTGGGGGGTGTGCCGTGGGCCAGGGCATTGCGCAACTGGTTGAGCGTGCGGAAGGCCTGGCTCCGGCGGTCGGGGAGGCGCTCACTCCGGCTGTTCTCTCGCAGTTGCTCGGCGATGGCCTGCCGGGTCCGCTGGTCGAGGGCGTCTTCGTGGTCGTCCTCGCAGGCGCGGGTGACCAGGGCCTCGTAACCGAGGGTGGCGCTGCGCTGGTAGTCGCCCCGTTCCAGGGCCAGGATCGCCAGCCTCCGTTGCTGGCTCGAGAGGGGGCCGCGGCGGGCCCACTGGAGTCGGTCCAGCAGCCGCCGGCGGAACAGTTCGCTGGCATCGGCGAGCGGGCGTTCCAGTTCGGGCAGCAGCGTCTGCAACTGGCGAACGGCGTCGGGGATGTTCATGGTCGCTTCGAAGAAAGCCGCGCGGCGCAGGCAGTCGGCCTTGTCGGCGGGTAGCCCGTCGGCTTCCAGCAGCGGGGCGAAGATGCCGTAGTCGCCACTGGCATCGAAGCGTTCCAGGGCGGTGACCCAGGCGTGCACCGCGTGCAGGCCGTCGAGGCGCAGGACCGGGGTGGTCCCGTCGCGGGTCATGTCGAGGGCGCCGTACCAGAGGCCGTCGACTTCCAGGCGCTCGATGCCTTCGAGCATGAAGGCGGAGAGGAAGCCGATCATGCCGAGGTGGCGGAATCCGTGGGTGAGGTCGAGGCTGACCCGCCGAGAGCTCCCGGTTTCCGCCGCCATGGTCTCGAGGATGTCGATCTGTTCGTCGACGTCGCGGGCGAAGGGGATGAGGTGGGCGCTCACCCGGCTGCCGAGGGCGCGGGCGAGCACCTCGCCGATCCGGTCGACCAGGTCCTGGTCCACGGTGCCGGCGATTTCCGCTTCCATTACCTCGAGGCGCAGGGCCTCTTCTTCGTTGGCCTCGACGTGGTTCTCCAGCAACACGCCCCACATGCTGCCGGCGGTGCCGAGGACCACCAGGCTGTCGGGGGCGAGGTAATCGGCCAGGGCGAGGCCGAAGAAGGGCGTGAGTCGCTCGCTGTCGTCGGGGAAGTGGTAGGTCGCGGGCCGATAGCCGGCGTCGAGGTGGGGCAGGCCGCGGCCCAGGAAGGTGATCAGCGTGTGGTTGGTCATCGGTCCTCCGCCGTCACGGAATCGGTCCGTCGTTGGTGTTACGCCCCGGAGGGGCATGTCCCTGTCCGCGGAAAGGCGCGGATCTAGCGGGTTTCGATCAGCCGGTACTGCCCGAGCCCCATGGTGGCGTTGGCGCCGGCGTGGACCCACTGGCCGATCCAGAGATAGGGCCAGAGGGTTTCCAGGTCCGGGTGCTCGAGCTGCATCCACCCCACGACGCCGCCGGCCTTGAGTTTCCGTCGCTGGCGGGCGGAGTAGCGGGTCTGCTCCTGCCAGTCCAGGTCGCCTTGCGCGGGGATTTCCCGGGCGAGGGCGTTGAGCGACTTGAAGTCGCGCTCGAGCTCGGTTTCCCCGTGAAAGTAGGTGAGCAGCGACAGCCTTCGGAGGAGGTTGGCGAACAGGTCGCCGGGCCCGAATTCGGCCGGGCCCAGCAGGCGCCCCTGGCGTTTTACCCGGACCGGGGTTTGCAGGTGGAGGAGCACGCTGCCGGGCGCCGGGGGCGGCTCGGGCACGCGGGCCGGAATCGCTCGGGGGCGTGTTCCGCCGGTGGCGATCGTCTGCCAGTCGGGGGTGCCCGGGTCGAGGCACTGCTTCAGCTCGTTGAGCTGGTATCGATGCCCGCCGATGCCCCGGCGCCCGGCGGCTGCCCTCGACAAGGCGTTACTGAAAATATCGAGGTGATGAGTGGCGCGGCCGACCAGGGTAAAGGCCAGTTCCACCGGTTCGCCGGCACGCAACTCGCCCGGCCCCGGCCGCAGCACGAATGGGTGCGGCGCGTTGGGGTATTTGCGCATCCGTGTGGCGCCGGGCGGTGGCGGGGTCTCGAAGAAGTAAGGGTAGAGACACCGGTGCAGCAGCGGGCAGCCCGCGCACTGCGGCTGGCCGGTGACGCAGACGGCGTCGCGCAGTGCCTTGCCGAGTGCCCCGCGCCAGGCAGAGCCCGGGAACGCCAGGTTCCCTCGACCCGCCCTGATCGGCTGAAAGTCGGCCCGGTAATGGCCAATGGCGAGGGGGATTGAGGCGGCGTCGAGGCTCATCCGTGTGTCGTCGCGTTCCATGTTTGCGGTCCGATTGAAGTTAACACAAGAATTCGTGACGTTGGGATGACCCTCGCCTTCACGATGACCAACGCGGTGCAGGGGGTGTCGATCGGCAAGCTTGCGAGCCCCCGATCGCGCCCCTGGACCCGATGGGCGCAATACCCCGAGCCTGCCAATGAGCGGGCAAACTGGTAGACTGGGGCCCCTTTCCAAGCCTCTTTCGAGAAACGTCGTCATGGCAGATCCCGTCAAGCGCGTCGAGTCCCTCGACACCCCCGTACTGGATACGGCAACCCAGGACCTGGTCGCCCTGGGTGCAGCGATCTCGATGGGTTGTTCGTCGATGACCCACGAGCTGGTCAGTGCCCTGCGGGCGCGCGGGCTCACCGAGGAGCAGATCCTCGAGGTGGTCGACGTGGCCCAGAACGTGCGGGACGAGGCGGCGCAGCGCTCCCAGGCGCTGATCGCCGCGGCGGTTCGCTGCGAGTCGGAGTCCTGTTGCCTGCAGGAGCGGGTGAACAAGGCGCGCGAGGGCAGTGGTTGCGGTGATTCGGGGGGCTGCTGCGGCGGGTCCTGATCCCGCATCCCGAGGCGCGCGGGCATCGCTGGCGGTCGGGCCGGCGGTGAGCCGGGCATCCCTCCCGGGCCGGAGTCCGGGGGTGGGCGTTGCCCCGGTTTCCGGGTTCCCGCGCGACCACTCCCGGGCGGTTCGCTTGCGGTAGCGTCTCCGGTTCGTCTCCTGCCCGTTCCGGTCTCCCGTCGCGGTGGATTCCAACATGCCTTTTTCCCACGGTTTTCGGCTTTTCTGGTTGCTGGCCCTTGCGGGCCTGGTGCAGGCGCAGGCGTCGCCCGGTGGTGGCGGTGGCGCGGGCCTGGGCGTGATGACGGCGGCGGACTTCGACCCGGTCGAGTCGGTCTCGGTGTGCCCGGTGGCCTCGTGTGTCACGTCGGTGATTACCAAGGACATGATCCGCGCCTCGGGGATGCGCAAGCTGGCCGATGTCTTCCGGCTGGTGCCGGGGTTCACGGTGGGTTCCAAGAGCCGGCATTTCCAGACGGTGACCTACAACGGCATGGCCGACGAGTACTCGCGTCGTCTCCAGGTGCTGGTCAACGGCCGCTCGATCTACAACGCGGGGCCGGGCAATGTCTTCTGGGGCAGCTTGCCGGTGAAGCTGGCCGATATCGAGCGCATCGAGGTGATTCGCGGGGCCTCCGGGGCGCTGCACGGCACCAATGCCTTCCTGGCGACGATCAACATCATCACGCCGCGGGCCACGGAGGTGACCGGCACCACCGCCGAGACCCGCGTGGGCAGCAACGGGGTGCGGGACCTGTATCTCCAGCACGGCCAGTGGCTGGACGAGCGCAGTGCCTTGTCGGTCTCGCTGCACCGGATGGCGGATGACGGCTATGCCGGGATGGACGATGGTGCCGACGCGCGTTCGCTGCTGTTGCGCTGGGACGCGCAGGTGGCCGCCACGGATCGCGTGGCCCTGGAAATGGGGCTGTCGAAGACCGATCTCGAGCTGGATTTCGGCGAGGGGGATGCCCGCAACCGGGAGATGGCCGACGAGTCCTACTTCTACCACGGCCTGTGGGAACGCGAGCTGGATAACGGCCGTCTTTCGCTGAGGGGGCATTTCAAGCGCGCGGTCTGGAACGACGACGGCTACCTGGAGCAGTACCAGGGGGTGCCACTGCAGGTGGAGAAGGGGGCGCGCGCCGACCGCTACGACATCGAGCTGCGACACCGTTGGCGACTGGCTCGTGACCTGCGGTTGAACTGGGGGCTCGGCCAGCGCCACGACGAGGTGGTCTCGGATGCCTTCTTCCACGACACGGGCGAGATGGACCGGGACCTCGCCCGGGTGTTTGCCAATCTCGAGTGGCAGCTGGCGGCGCGCACCGACCTGGCGCTGGGCGTGATGCACGAGCGTTTCAGCGGCGATCTCGACCCGGTCACCTCGCCGCTCGTGAGCCTCCGGCAGGGACTGGCGCCGGGCCACGACCTGCTCTTCTCCCTGGGCACCGGCTCGCGTGCGCCCCTGGCCTACGAGACCGACGGTCTCCTGGTGGCCGAGATCCCGGGAACCGGCCTGGGCTTCACCCAGGTGGAGGCCACCGGCGACGTGACGGTGGAGAGCGCCACCTCGGTGTCGGCGGCCTATCGCTGGCGCAGCGGGCCCAAGCGCTACCTCGCCCTGCGGGTCTTCCGCGATCGCTTCAGCGACCTGGTGACGGCCTACTACCGGCCCGTGGAGCGCGTCGACCCGGTCACCGGCAACACCTTTCCCGGCGAGGTGATGGATTTTGTCACCGCCGAGGACGAGGTGGTGGTGCGCGGCGTGGAGCTCGACGGCCGCTGGGACCTCACCCGCGACGACTGGCTGGCCTTCGCGGTGGCCAGCAGCGATATCGATGCCGACCCGTCGCCCACCAACTACGGTTACGAGCGCACGGCGCCGGATCACACCCTGTCGCTGCTCTACACGCATCGCTTTTCGCCCGCCGTCGAGGGTTCGCTCAACTACATTCACGTCGGTGACATGCGCTGGTACATCGACAGCGACCTCGAGGCCTACGAGATTCTCAACGCCCGCATCGGTCGCACCATCGACCTCGGCGCGCGCGACGTCGAGGTCGAGCTGATCGGCCAGAATCTCCTGGGCGACTACGCGGATTACCTGCCCGGCCGCCGTTGGGATCGTGAAGTGATGCTGCGTGTCAGCGGCTATTTCTGAACCGGCCCCGGGCCCTGCGGAAACAAGGGACTTTTCCGACATGCTGTGGCGATCCATCCGGACCATACTGTTTGCCGGCGTGCTGCTGGCCGTGGGCATCCCGGAGGCACCGGCCGGCCCCGGCCCGGTCCTGGTGGTGCTCTCGGCGGACAACGCCGAATACCGGGCCATCGGCGAGTCGCTGGAGCGCGAGCTGAGCGGGGTGACGCTGGAAGTCGCCGCCCTGCGCGAGTCGCGGGCGCTGTCCGGGGGCGTCTGCGCCCACGGGGTGGCCGTCATCGCCGTGGGCTTTCGCGCCCACCGCTGGTCGGGGCGGCATTGCGCGGGACCCCGGCTGACGCTGCTGGTGACCCGTGCCTGGCTGGCGGAAGGGGGCGGCCGCCGGCAGGGGACGTCGATGGAGGCCGCCCTCTACCTGGAGTGTGATCCCGTCGAGACACTCCGGCTGATCCACCGCACCCTGCCGGGTGCGGCGCGGGTCGGGGTGGTTCACAGCCCGCACTCGGCGCCCCAGCTGGCGCGGTTGCGCGAGGTCGCCGACTCCCTCGACATGGAGATCCTGGCGCAATCCGCCGAGGCGCCGATTCCCGCCATCCGGCGATTCCGGTTCCTGAGCTCGCGGGTGGACGCCTTCCTGGTGCTGGCCGACCGCAACGTGCTCGATGGCACCAACATCAAGCCGGTGGTGATGCTCTCGGTGCGCCAGGGGGTGCCGCTGTTCGGCGGGACCACGCCGGCCTACGTCCGCGCGGGCATCGTCGCCGGCCTCTATCCCCGGGCCGGGGAGAATGCCCGGGTCGCCGCACGCCGTTTCCTGGCCGCGGTGGAGCAGGGGGGCGAGGGCTTCGCCATGTATGGCGACGGGCTTCGCCTGGAGGTCAATCACAAGGTGGCCGACCACCTCGGCATCCGCCCCCCAGGCCCCTGATGGCGGCCGCGCTGACCACCGCGCTGCTGGTGTCGGCCTTCGTGCTGGCGGCGCTGCGCTGGCGGCCCCACCCCCTGCTGGACTGGCGCCGGGTGGGGTTTGCGGCGATGGCCGCCGGGGCCCTGGCGGGCCTGCTGGAATGGCCGGCCTGGCTGGCACTGGGCGCCTTCGCCCTGCTGGTCGGGTGGCTGGGCTCGCGCCCGGCGTCCGGGGTGGCGTTTGTCGCGGTGTTCGCGGCCGGGCTGGTCCTGGGTTTCGGCCTGTGGCCGGGTTTTGCCGAGCTCACGCTGGCCGAGGTCGGCCCGCGGGAGGCCGGGGCGGAGGGGTACGCGGCCCGGCTGCGCCTCGACAAGTACGGCGCCGGGCTCATCCTGCTGGGGGCCCTGGCGGCCGGGGCCGACCGGCGCCGGCTTGCCTCCCTGGGACTGGCGGCGGTCGCCCTGCCGGTGCTGGCGGGGGTGGTCTTCGCCCTGGGCCTGCTCAGCGGGGTGGTGGCCTGGTCGCCCGGCGGCCTGGAGGCGCTGCCCCTATTTCTGCCGGTGCAGGTGCTGGTGGTGGGCTCGGAGACGGCCTTCTTCCAGCTGCTGCTCCAGGACCGGCTCCACCGGCACTGGCCGGGACGGCCGGTCGGGGTGGTCCTGGCCACCGGGGTCGTCTTCGGCCTGGTCCATCTCGGCGGGGGACTGCCCTGGGCGGCGCTTGCCGCCGCGGCCGGCGTCGGTTACGCGTGGGTCTACCATCGCAGCCGGGATCCGCTGGCGCCGATGGCCTTGCACTGGGGTCTGAACACCCTCCACTGGCTGCTGTTGACCGATCCCGGGCCGGCGACGGCGGCCTGACCTGCCCAAGGCGGGCCGATTCTGGTACAAATGGCGCCTTTGAACAGACACTCGGAGTCGCGCATGGAGCCCCTTGTCGGCGTCATCATGGGGTCGCGGTCGGACTGGCCGACGATGAAGAAGGCGGTGGAAATCCTCGACGAGCTGGCGGTGCCCCACGAGGCGGAGATCGTCTCGGCCCACCGCACGCCGGACCGGATGTTCGCGTATGCCGAGGGCGCCGAGGGGCGCGGGCTCAAGGTGATCATCGCCGGTGCCGGCGGGGCCGCGCACCTGCCCGGGATGGTGGCGGCCAAGACCGTCCTGCCGGTGCTCGGCGTGCCGGTGCAGTCGCGTGCGCTCTCGGGCCAGGACTCGCTGCTCTCCATCGTCCAGATGCCCGGCGGGGTGCCGGTGGGGACCCTGGCCATCGGCGAGTCGGGCGCCCGGAACGCCGGCCTGCTGGCGGCCCAGATCGTCGCCAACGAGAACCCCGAGCTGCGCCAGGCGCTGCATGCCTTCCGCACCCGCCAGGCGGAGCAGGCGCTGGCCGGCGGACCGCTGGAGTGAGCGGAGGGCCGGGCATGACCCCCATCAGCAGGCACATCGGCGTTCTCGGGGCGGGCCAACTGGGCCGCATGCTGGCCATCTCGGGCTATCCGCTGGGGCAGAAGTTCGGCTTTCTCGGGGCCGGCCCGGGGGATCCCTCGGCGCTGCTCGGCCACATGCACGGCGCGGTGGACGACGCGCGCTCGGTGGAGGCGCTGTTGCGTTTCGCCGACGTGATCACCTACGAGAGCGAGAACACCGACGTCGAGCTGGTGCGCCGGCTGGCGCGGGAGGTGCCGGTCTATCCCGGCGCGGCGTCGCTCTACCATGCCCAGCACCGGGGCCGGGAAAAGGGACTCTTCGACCGCCTCGGCATCCCCTGTGCCCCGTACCGCCGGGTCGCCGAGCGCGCCGCCCTCGACGGTGCCGTCGCCGAGCTGGGCCTGCCGGCGGTGCTCAAGACCGCCACCGAGGGCTACGACGGCAAGGGCCAGTACCTGGTCCGCGAACCGGGCGAGCTGGACGCCGCCTGGGCGGCGATGGCCGGGCGTGAGGCGGTCCTCGAGGGCTTCGTCGCGTTTCGCCGGGAGCTGTCCATCATCGCCGTGCGCAACGCGGCCGACGAGCACGTCTACTACCCGCTGGTGGAGAACCGTCACCACGACGGGATCCTGCGCACCACCATCGCCCCGGCGCCGGCCGTGGAACCGGCGGTCCAGCAAAAGGCGGAGGGCTACATGCGGGCCCTGCTCGACGAGATGGACCACGTGGGCTGCCTGGCCCTGGAGCTCTTCGAGACCGAGGACGGCCTGCTGGCCAACGAGATGGCCCCGCGGGTGCACAACTCGGGGCACTGGAGCATCGAGGGCGCACAGACCTCGCAGTTCGAGAACCACGTGCGTGCCATCACCGGCCTGCCGCTGGGCGAGACCACGCCGCGCCAGCCCTGGGCGGCGATGGTCAACATCATCGGCGAGACGGGACCGGTGGAGGAGGTGCTGCGCATGCCCGGTTGTCATCTGCATCTCTACGACAAGGCCGAGCGACCGGGACGCAAGCTGGGCCACGTCAACGTGCTCGCCGACACCCGCGAGGCCCTCGACGCGGCCCTCGCGCGGCTCGCGCCGTTTCTGCCCTGAGCGCGGATCAGAGGCTGCGCAGCATCCAGCTCTTGTAGTCCGGCACGCCCTGCTTGCGCAGCCACTTGTTCAGCCACTGGCGGCTGACCCGGCACTGGTCGCGGGTGGGCGTCTTTTCTTCCAGTGCCCGCATGCGCTGGTAGTGGCCGGCCCACAACTCCACCATCTCCCGTTGCGGAACCCGGCGAAACGACCGGTAGCCCAGCAGCTCGCCGCCACGGTGTTCGGGCTTGACGTAGGCGAAGGCCCAGTAGTGGTCGCCGTTCTTGCAGCGGTTCTTCATGAAGCCGTAGAAGGCGTCACCCGAGCGCAGTGTCTCCCACATCAGTTCGAAGATGCCCCGGGGCATGTCCGGGTGGCGGAGGATGTTGTGCTGGCTGCCGAGGAGCTCGTCCTCGCGGTAGCCGGTGACCTCGAGCAGGGTGGCGTTGACCTGGGTGATGATGCCGCGCGGGTCGGACTTGGAGACGATGAAGGTGCGCGGGTCGAAAAAGACTTCGTTGCCGGTGACGTCGCTGCGTTTCATGGGCCATCCCTTGCCGGGTCGTTGTTCGGGGCAATCCCCCCTTTCCGGGCGGGGGAATTCCGTTATACCACACAGCCGGCCGGGAAAATATGCCGCGGCCCCGCCCGCGGGCATTGCCTATACTCCCCTCGCGTCCACCCGCACACGGGAGTCTTTCCATGCAACGCCTGTTCACCCTGATCCTGCTCGCGCTGTTCGCCGGCCCCGCCTTCGCCAACGTGCCCGTCGAGGCCGAGGAGGTACGCTATTCAGTGGGGGACGAGACCTTCCACGGTTATCTCGCCTGGAACCGGGATGCCGAGGGCCCGCAGCCGGCGGTTCTCGTGGTCCACGAGTGGTGGGGCCACAACGACCATGCCCGGCGGGCGGCCGAGCGGCTCGCGCGCATGGGCTACACGGCCATGGCGCTGGACATGTACGGCGAGGGGAAACAGGCCGAGCACCCCGACCAGGCCGGGGCCTTTGCCGGCGCGGTACGCAACAACGCCGAGGTGGCCGAGCGGCGGTTCCGGGCGGCCATGGAGCGCCTGGCGGCCAGCGAGCACGCCGACGGCGGGCGCATGGCCGCCATCGGCTATTGCTTCGGCGGCGGCATCGTGTTGCAGATGGCCCGGGCCGGGGTGGAGCTGGACGCGGTGGTGAGTTTCCACGGCTCGCTCGAGGGTTCGCGTCCGGCGATGGCCGAGCCCTTCGACACCGCGATCCTGGTCCTCCACGGCGGTGCCGACAAGCTCGTTCCTCCCGAGCAGGTGGCGGGCTTCCAGGCCGACATGGAGGCGGTGGGCGCCGACTATCGTATCGTGGTCTACGGCGGTGCGCCGCACAGTTTCACCAACCCCGCCGCGGACGGGTTCGCCGAGCGTTTCGGTATCCCCGTGGGCTTCGACGAGGAGGCCGAGCGGCTCTCCTGGAAGGCGATGGGCGCCTTCCTCGAATCGCGGCTGTGAGCATGGGCCGCGACCCGCGATGCCCGAGCGCCCTCCGGGGAACCCCGAAGGGCCTCTCCCGTCAGTCCAGCGGCCGGCCTTCCAGGAGGTCGTCCTCGATCCGCTGGCGGTGGAAACGGCGGCCGAGCTGGCGGCAGATCTCGCCCGCGTCCCGGTAGGCGTTGCCCAGGCAGGTGGTGGCGCCGGGCGAGGGCGTGATGTTGAAGATCAACCGCTGGTCGGGCGGCTGGATGGTGGACTCGCCCAGGCTGAGCTTGCCGGCGGTCTTGTCGATGATCTGCGGTCGCAGGCCGCCGATCCGGTGGGCGAATTGCAGTTGCTCGCGGGTGATGTCGGGAACGATCCGCTGCACGTCGCGCTGGAAGAGGCGCTTGCGGATGCCGGGGATCTCGAAGGCGATGTTGCGCAGGATGTAGTTGCGGATGTCGCGGTCGCGGAACAGGCCGGCGAAGACCCGGACCACGGTGCCGTCGAGGCGCAGCGTGCGCCAGAAATCGAGGTAGGTGCCGCCGGTGTAGCGCTCCAGCTTGGGCAGGAGCAGGGCGGTGGGCCCGAAGCGCGTCTTGTCGGGCTCGACCAGGTCGGGATCGCCGTGCAGGGCGGCGAAGGGCAGCTTGGGGTTCTGCAGGGTATAGACCTTGCCGTTGAGGAGCCTGGGCGTGTGGTAGAAACTCCCCGCCACCGGGAGGATGGACTTGTCCAGGCCGTGTCCCATGCGGTGGGCCATCAGCAGGCTGTGGGCGCCGGCGGCGGTGACCACGAAATCGGCCCGGTAGCGGCCCTGCGGGGTGTCGATGGCGTAGGGGCCGTCGGCGTCGCGCTCGATGGCTTCGGCCGGCGCGCGCAGGACCACCTCCAGGCCGGGGTTGGCCTGGTGGGCCGTGTGGACGAAGTGCTCGGTCAGGCGGCCGTAGTTGACCGCCGAGAAGTCCTCGGTGGTGCCCGAGGCGAGCAGGGGTTCGCTGCGCGGGTGGCCGCCGCGCAGCGCCACCGCGGGCTCGACCTCGGCGATGCGGCGGGCGTCCCAGCGCTGCATGTAGGGAAAGCCCTCGCGGAAGGTCTCGTGGCGCTCGGCGAGGGTCTCGCACTCGGCCTCGCCCACGGCCAGCACCATCTTGGGATAGCGGAACAGGAAGTCGTTCTCGCCGTGGATCCGGGCGTAGTGCTCGATCATCGACGCCTGGCGGCGCACGCGCAGGGCCTTTTCCAGGGTGTAGTTGGTCTCGATGTCGCCGCAGTGCAGCGTCTGGCTGTTGTTGCGGGCGCTGGAGTTGAGCGGCGCGAGGTGGTCGTATTTCTCCAGCAGGACGATGGAGCCGATGTCGGTGTAGCTGGAGAGGACGTGGGCGAGCGCGGCGCCGGAGATCCCGCCGCCGACGATGGCCACCTCGAAGTGCTTGTCGGACATGGTTCGCGTGCTCCCGGTTGCTGCCGACGATTGTACCGGCATTGGACGGGGCCTGTCCCCGCCCGGGTCACCCCCCGCCGAGCCGGCGCTGCATGGGCGGCAGGCTGTCGAGCATCTGCCGCCCGTAGGCGCGGGTGAGCAGCCGGGGGTCGAGGATGGACACGCGCCCGGTGTCGTCCTCGGTGCGGATCAGCCGGCCGGCGGCCTGAACCAGGCGGGTGGCGGCATCCGGGACCATCATCTCCATGAAGGGGTTGCGACCGAGCGACTTGAGCCATTCCTCGGTGGTCTTTTCCACCGGCGAGTCGGGGACCGGGAAGGGGATCTTGGCGATCACCACGTGCTCGCACAGCCGGCCCGGCAGGTCCACGCCCTCGGCCAGCGAGGCCACGCCGAAAAGGATGCTTCCCTCGCCGCGTTCCACGGCCCGTCGGTGCTCGGCGATCAGCGCCCCGCGGGGCATCTCCCCCTGCATGCGGATGCGCTGCTTCAACGATTGCGGCAGGTCCTGGCGGACCTCGCGCATCTGGCGGTAGGAGGAGAACAGGACCAGCGAGCCGATGGCCGGGTCGATCTCGCGTTCCAGCCACTCGGTCACGGCGCGGGTGTGGGCCGGCGGGTCGGCCGGGTCGGCGCCCAGGGCGGGGACCTCGAGCACGGCGTTGCGGGCGTAGTCGAACGGCGACTGGAGCTGCAGGAAGGCGGTGCGATCCCGGCCGTTGAGGCCGGCGAGACCGGCGAAGCGGTCGAAACGGCCCAGGGCGGTGACCGTGGCCGAGGTGAGCACCGCCCCGGCGCAGGTGTCCCACAGGCGGGCGCGCAGCAGGCCGCCGGCGGAGATGGGGGAGGCGGCCACCAGGTAGTCGACGAAGCCCTCGCGCTCGGCACTGGTGATCCAGCGGGCCGCGGGCGGGCCATCCGCGGGATCGGCACGGAGCAGCAGTTCCCAGGTCTCGGCCAGGTTGGCGGCCCGCTGGGCGGTGAAGCCCAGCTCGGGCATCAGTTCCTCGGCGGTCCGGGCGGCGAGGTCGCCGTTGTCCAGGGCCTCGCGGACCAGTCCCTGGATGCGTTCGAGGCGCCGGGCGAGCTTCTCGGCGGGGGGATGGATGGACCCGCCGATCTCGCGCAGCCACTCGGGGATCACCCCGTTCTCGAAACGCAGGGTGGCCTCGTCGCGCCGGGCGGTCCGGCGGTCGGGGCCGTTGTGGTCCAGCGCCTCGGCCAGCAGCCGCAGGCCGGCCTCCAGTTCGTCGATCAGCCCGGCGACATCGCCCTCGCGGTCCACCCGTCGCTGGAGGCCGTCGGGCAGGGCGAGCAGGGCCTGGGGCAGCTTGCGCCCGGCACCGGCAAGCCACTCCCGGGCACCGTGGACCCAGTGCTGGGAGGCGCCGTGGGCCAGCGCCTTGGCCGGCAGGTGGTGGCATTCGTCGACCACGTACAGGGTCTGCCCCGGGTCGGGCAGGACGACACCACCGCCGAGGGACAGGTCGGCGAGCAGCAGGTCCTGGTTGGCGACGATCAGCTCCGCCTGGTCCATGGCCTCCCGCGCGCGGAAGAACGGGCACTGCCGGAAGAAGGAGCAGTTGCGCCCGACGCAGCCGTGGCGGTCGGTGCTCACCTCCGTCCAGGCCTTCTCGGGGAGCGGTTCGTCCCAGCGGTCGCGGTCGCCGTCCCAGTCGCCGGACTCGAAGGCCGCGTCCAGGGCCTGGAAGAGGGCCGCGTGGTCACCGCCCCGGCCCGCCGGCGCGTGCTCCGCGGCGCCGAAGAGCGACTGGTTGGGGTCGGGCTCGTCGACGCGCTGCTTGAGCCGGCTGGGGCAGAGGTAGCGACGGCGGCCCTTGGCGATCACCGCGCGGAAATCGAGGCCGGAATGCGCCCGCACATGGGGCAGGTCGCGCTCGACCAGCTGCTGTTGCAGCGAGACGGTGGCCGTGGCCACCACCAGCTTCTTCTGGCGCGCCTTCGCCAGGGGAATGAGGGCGAGCAGATAGCCCCAGGTCTTGCCCACGCCGGTGGGACCCTCGATCACGTGGACCGGGGCCCGGTAGTCCTCGGGCCGCTCGGCATCGCCGTAGACGCCGGCCATCTCGCGGGTGATGGCGGCGATCATCTCGAGCTGGGCACGCCGGGGCGTGGAGCCCGGGGTGGCCTCGCGCAGGCGGTGATAGCCCGCCCGGATGCTCGCCTTGAGGGATTCCTCGATCACCGGCCGCCGTTCCTCTCGCGCGAGCCGGAGAGCCCGGCGGTGAGGATGGTGCGCATGGCGTCCTCCACCGACATGTCGATGGAGCGGATCTGCGAGCGCGGCAGGTAGAGGGTGAAGCCGCCGATCTGGTAGCTCATGGGCAGGTATACCGCGACCCGGTCCTCCTCGCCGTCGAACCGTGCGGGGATGCTCGCCGGGTTCTGGGTCATGAAGCCGAGCAGTTCGGCCTCGCCGTCACCCAGGCTCACCAGGACCACGCTCTCCAGGTCCTGGCGTTCCTCGGCCATGTTGAAGTAGTTGAGGAAGTCGCGGATCGCGCCGTAGACCGACTTCACCAGCGGGATGCGCTCGAGCAGGTGCTCGGTGATCTCGAGGAGCTTGCGCACCACCCAGGCGTTGACCGACAGGCCGATCGCGATCAGCACCGCGACGCCCGCCAGCAGGCCCATGCCGGGCCAGTAGTACTCCGCCGGCAGGACCCATTTCAGGGCCTTGCCCATGACCAGCTCGGTGGAAACCCCCACCCAGTAGATCAGCGAAACCGTCAGCCCCAGGGGCAGGACGGCGCTCAGTCCCTTGAGAATGATCTTCCAGAGTGTGCTCATCGGCTGCCTGCTCGCGGGGATCGGGTGGCGCGGATGCGCCCATTGTAACGTCAAGGCCGGCGGGCGGGGGGAGTCGACGAAAAGGGCCGGCGCCGATCGGTCGCCGGTCGGATCACCCGCGGGGTGCCCCGGGTGGCGGTGGCGAACCGGGCCACCAGGACCACCCGGAGGGCCGCGGGGCCACCGACGACGTCCATGGCCAACGGCCGGGGAACGCGCTTTTTCAGTGCGTTGCGCATCGGACCTCCACCGGTTCGGGAGCTTGAGTTCCCGTCCCCGGGATTGGGGAGGCCAGGGGTCCGGCTCGACCGTCGAGGCCGCGCGTCGTTCACGGGTTGCCGGCTACTTGTCATCCGGCGGATAGGGGAACCGCAGGTGGCCGTAGCGGACAACCAGCACGGTCGCCGCCAGCACCAGCATGGTCAGGCCCACGGCGAGCATCTTCCAGGTATCGAGGTCCTTGACCTCGATGATCAGGTAGCGGGCCAGGGCGATGATGGCGATGTAGATGGGGAAGCGCACCGGCAGCTTGCCGGATTCCATGTACACGGCCACCATCGCCAGTACCTCGAGGTAGAGGAACAGCAGCAGCAGGTCGGAGAGATTGACCTCCCGCATGGCGGCCATTTCCAGCACGTCCGTGCCGGCGGCGAAGAGGGTGGCCACCAGGATCACCAGCAGGCCGAACAGCTCCAGGAACTTGACGATGGAACGGACGGGGCCCGTGCCCGGCAGTTGGTTCATGCGCATTCTCCGGTTTGTTGTGATGGGCACCTTGTTAACGCCTCGATCCGCCGCGAAGCAACCGTCGCCGGCGCCCTCAGGTGCCGGGGATGCCGCCGGCGGCCTGCATCAGCCACAGCAGGATGGCATAGCGCAGGCCCTTGCCGATGGCGGTGAGCAGAAGAAAGAGGTCGAAGCGCACCCGCATCACGCCGGCGATGAAGGTCAGCGCATCCCCGCCCACCGGCGCCCAGGCGAACAGCAGCGACCACACGCCGTAGCGCTGGTACCAGCGCTGCACGCGGCCCAGGCGGTCGCGCCGGAAGGGGAACCAGCGCCGGTCCTCGAACCGCAGGAGAAAACGCCCCAGCAGCCAGTTCACGGCCGATCCCAGGGTGTTGCCCGCCGTGGCCCAGGCCCACAGCGCCCAGGGCGCGTGGCCGGCGGCCAGCAGCCCGGCGAACAGGATCTCGGAGTAGGCGGGCAGGACCGTGGCCGCCAGGAAGGCCGTGAGAAACAGGCCGAGCTGGGCCTCCATGATCAGGCCGGGGTCTCCATGTCGGTCGGCGAATCGATGTCGTGCAGGATGCCCGGATCGTCCACGGGAATCCAGTGTCCCCGCCCGGGTGTGGGTCCGCAGGTCGATTCCGGGTGGCCTGGCGACGCTCGCAAGGGCGGCGCCGGGGGGGGGCGCCGGAAAGGGGCGCAGGGATCTGCCAGACTCCCGGTGACAGGCGCGCAATTTCACCCCATCCGCCTGGAGGTTTCGCCATGTCCGACCTGCGCTACGGCTTCGGCAAGACCTTCGCCGGGGATTTCGAGTCGATCGTCGAGCGGGTGACCGCCGCCCTGGAAGGGCAGGGATTCGGTGTGCTCACCCGTATCGACGTCGCCGACACCCTCCAACGCAAGCTCGACCGCCAGCTTCGCCCCTACCGGATTCGGGGTGCCTGCAACCCGCCGCTCGCCGCCCGCGCCATCGACGCCGAGCCCGCCATCGGCCTGCTGCTGCCGTGCAACGTGGTGGTGCGCGAGATCGGCGACGGCACGATCCGGGTGGAGGCCATGGACCCCGAGGCCGTACTCGAGATCGTCGCCAATCCGCGGGTCACCGAGCTGGCCCACGAGGTGCGCGAACGCCTGCAGCGGATGCTCGACGCGCTCGATTGATGCCGCCCGGGGCCCGCCGGGCAGCGAACCAGGCACGATCTCCGGGGCGAGGAGGCAACGATGTCCGGGCAAGATCCGCACTCGCACCACGGGCACGGTCATCCCGGGCACGGCGGTCACGATCACGGCGCCATGATCCGGGACTTCCGCCGGCGCTTCTGGGTCTCGCTGGCGCTGACGGTGCCCATCCTCGCACTCTCGCCCATGATCCGGGGCGCGCTCGGCCTGGGCAGCGTCCTGGCGTTTCCCGGCGACGGCTTGCTTCTCTTGGGGTTGGCCACGCTGGTCTTCGTCTACGGGGGGCGGCCGTTTCTCGGCGGATTGCAGGAGGAGGTGGCCGCCCGCCAGCCGGGGATGATGACGCTGATCGGCCTGGCCATCACGGTGGCCTGGGCCTATTCCTCGGCGGTGGTGCTCGGCCTGCCCGGCAAGGTCTTCTTCTGGGAACTGGCAACGCTCATCGACGTGATGCTGCTCGGCCACTGGATCGAGATGCGCTCGGTTGCCGGGGCTGCCGGTGCCCTGGAAACCCTGGTGAGCCTGATGCCGCGCCAGGCCCAGCGGCTGCGCAGCGACGGCGAGGTGGAGACCGTCGAGGTGAGCGCGCTGCAGGCCGGCGACCGGGTGCGCGTGCCACCGGGCGAGCGGATCCCGGTGGATGGCAGGGTGGTCGATGGGCGTTCGGCGGTCGACCAGTCACTGGTGACCGGCGAATCGGTGCCCGTGGGCGTGACCGAGGGCGACACGGTGATCGGTGGCGCGGTCAACGGCGAAGGGGCGCTCACCGTCGAGGTCTCGAAAGCCGGCGAACAGGGTTACCTCGCCCAGGTGGTCCGGCTGGTGGAGGAGGCGCGGGAGTCGCGCTCGCGCAGCCAGGATCTGGCCAACCGCGCTGCCGGCTGGCTGACCTGGACCGCCCTCTCCGCGGGAGCGCTCACCCTGCTGGCGTGGCTGGTCTTCACCTCCAGGGCCTTCGATTTCGCCCTGGAACGGATGGTCACCGTCATGGTGGTGACCTGTCCCCACGCCCTGGGGCTGGCGGTACCGCTGGTGGTGGCGGTGAGCACGAGCATCGCGGCCCGCAACGGCCTGCTGATCCGCGACCGTGCCGCCTTCGAGCGGGCCCGCAACCTCGACACCGTGATCTTCGACAAGACCGGCACGCTCACCGAGGGCCGGTTCGGCGTGCAGTCGGTGATCGCCTTCGGCGGGTATGACGAAGAGCGGGTGCTCGGGCGCGCGGCGGCGCTCGAGGCCCACTCGGAGCACCCCATCGCCCGCGGCATCACCGAGGCGGCCAGGGATCGCGGCCTGGAACCGGGCGCCGTGGAGGAGGCGGCCAACCTCGGCGGCGAGGGGATCGAGGGCCGGCTGGACGGTGTCCGGTTGCGCGTGGTCAGCCCGGCCCGGTTCGAGCGCGAGGTGGGCGAACTGCCGGGGGACGAGCGCCTGCAGGCGGCGCTCGACAGCGCCAGGACGACGGTGATCGTGGTCGAGGAGGGGCGAGCCATCGGCGCCGTGACCCTCGCCGACGTCGTCCGCGAGACCTCGCGCGAGGCCATCCGCGCCCTGCGTTCCCGCGGTGTCGAATGCCTGATGCTCACGGGCGACCATCGCGCCGTTGCCCAGGCAGTGGCCGAAGAGCTCGGGCTGGACGACTTCTTCGCCGGGGTGCTGCCGCACGAGAAGGCCGACAAGGTCGCCGAGGCCCGCCGGGCAGGCAAGCGCGTGGCGATGGTCGGCGACGGCGTCAACGATGCCCCGGCCCTGGCGGCCGCCGATCTCGGTATCGCCATCGGGGCCGGGACCGACGTGGCCGTGGAGGCCGGCGACGTGGTGCTGGTGAGCAGCGACCCGCGCGACGTGCTGGCCATCCTCGACCTGTCGCGGGCCACCTGGCGCAAGATGCTCGAGAACCTCTTCTGGGCGAGCGGTTACAACCTGGTTGCCATCCCGCTGGGTGCGGGCGTCGCCTACGGGGCCGGCGTGCTGCTGTCGCCGGCGCTGGGCGCGGCGCTGATGTCGCTGTCCACGGTGATCGTGGCGATCAACGCGCGCCTGCTGCGCCTCGCGCCGGCGTCGTCCTAGGGGGCGGTCCCGCCCGTCGGCAAGCGCCCCTCAGGGCATGTGCAGCCCGCCTCCGGGGCCGCCCTGGCCACCCATTCCCCCCATTCCGCCCATGCCGCCGTCGGGAGTGACGATCTGCGAGGAGGCCTCGCGCTGCATGCGCTTGAGCTCCTCCATCGCCTCCTCGACCGCCTTCTGCGCGGCATCGCCGAACTGGCCGGCGGCGTCCTCGAGCGAGGGCCCCTCGAGCTCGAACGACAGGGGCAGCGAGCCCGCCGGCGTCATCACCTGGGTTTCGCCGACATAGCGAACCGGGCGTTGGCTGTCCGGCTCGCCGGCGGCAGTGACCGGCTCCATGCGCCGGATGGTGCCGGTGCGCTGGTCGGTGAAGACCTCCTCGCGGTAGAGGCCGGAGGGGTCCATGCTGAAATCGGGCATGCCTTGGGAGTCTGCCATCGGAGAGTCACCGCTTGCTTGGGAAACGACACCCCAGAATAACAGGTCCCCGCCGCGTGGCGAGTACGGAGGAAACAGTTGGAGCACGCGCCTGCAGGTGCGAGAATCCCGGCAATCGCGAATTTCAACCGACCGAGAGGAGACCTCGCATGCTGGGCGAACACCACGAGCTGCACCACGAGTTCCCGGAGCACTACGACCGCATCCACGACCTGAAGATGAACGATGCGCATTTCCGTCGACTCATGGAGGAGTACAACGAGCTGACCCGCGACATCGAAAACCTGGAGAAGCAGGGCGAGCCGGTCACCGACGAGCACATGGAAGAGCTCAAGAAGAAGCGCCTGAAACTCAAGGACGAACTCGCGCGCATGCTCAACGCCTGAGCCCCGCCGGGTTCCGGTGCGACCCGGCACCCGCCGGGTTTTTTTGGTTCCGGGGGTTGACAGCCGCGGGCTTATTCACAATCCGGGACGGGGTGGCCCGGGTGTGGGGCGCAGGATGCCGGATAGCCGCAAAAGATCAAGCGCGGCTTCAGGAAACGGGCCCAACTGATTGTATTAAAAGGAAAAAACGGATTTGGTCAATATTTCACCAATTTGACCAAGGGAATGATCCTGCGCCGTCTGCCGCCCGATGAACCTAAATCCTCCACAGACTTATCCACAGATTCTGTGGATAGCCGCGGAGACCCTCCGAGCGCGGGGATCCGGCGCGCGAGACGAGGCTTTCTGATGCACCAACGCGAGTGCCGATGAGCGGGCGTGCCGGTCGCGGTCGGGCCGGGGCCCGGGGGAGCGGGTGGGCGTCGTTGCTGGCGACGATACTCGGGGCCCTGCTGGCCCTCGGCCCGGCGAATGCGGGGGCGGTCTATCCCGTGCCGGCCGACCCGGGCCCGGCCGGTCTCGCCGGTCATGTCGAACGTTTGGTCGACCCGACCGGGGCGTTGCGACTGGCCGAGGTTCGCGAACGCCGCTTCCAGCCGATGGAGGCCTTCCACTCCGGCGGCTATGACCGGGACATTCACTGGTACCGGTTCGTCCTGCGGGAGACCGTCCCGGACCGCGAGCTCCTCCTGGCGTTCGAGCCCCTCTACCTGAACCGAATCGACGTCTACCTGTTGGGCCAAAACGCGCCGGCCTCCGGGGCTCGGCATTACCGGTTCGGTGACCATGCCGGGGCGGCGGAGCGATTCGGGCACCAGCGGGGGTACGTGCTTCCCCTCGATCTCGATCCCGGCGAGACCGTGGAGCTCTACGTCCGTGTGAGCTCCAACAGCGCGATGACCTTCAGGGTGCGGGCGTGGAATCAAGCGGACCACGAGCGTTCGACCTCCCTGCAGGAGGTGGCCTACGGGACCTACTTCGGGTTGTTGGCGGGGCTCGCGCTGGTTTTCTTGCCGCTGGCGGCCCTTTTGCGCCGGCCCGAGTACCTCGCCTTCGCGACCCTGACGCTGGCGCTGCTCACCACCTACCTGGGGGTTTTCGGCTATGTGCGCCTGCTCTGGCCGGGTGCCGAGGCATGGGTGCCCGACGTGTTCACCGGGGCCGGCACCCTGGGGATCACGCTGGGCGCTTCCCTGGTCTTCATCACGTTGCTGCGGCTCGCGCGGACCGCGCGCTGGCTCTATCGTGTCCTGCTGATCCAGGCCCTGGTCGCCGCCCTGGGGATTCCCTGGGTGACGACCCCGGTCTACGGGTATTTCGCGGTCGCCAGCCAGTTCCTGGGCGCGCTGACAGTACCGCTGGCCACGGCACTGGCGGCCCACCAGACCTTCATCACCCGGGATTCGTCGCTCGCCTTCTATACCCTCGGTTTCCTGGTGAGCCTGCTGGGGGCCGGCGTCATGGTGCTCACCCTCCAGGGGGTGTTGCCGCTCACCGGCTGGAGCCTGCATGCCTATTTCCTGGGCACCGTCCTGCAGATGGCCTTCCTGGCGATGGGCATGGGGATCGAGTGGCTGCGCAGTGTCCGGGCCCAGGCCACCTACCGGAGCTGGGCCGAGAGCGCGGAGGCGCGTGCCGCGGTGCTGCACAACACCACGCGCTTCCTCTCGCACGAGCTGATGAACCCACTGGCCGGTGCGCAACGGGCGCTGGAAATGATCCAGCGGCGCCCCGGTGGGATGGCCGAACGTCAGCTGGAGCGAGTGGCAAAGGCCCGCGGGCGCCTGGAAGAAATCGAGGAGATCGCCCGGGTGTTTCTCGGCCGCCAATCGCGGGAAGGCGGTGTCTGCCCCCGCGACGTCGTCGAGGATGCCGTGTCGATGTCGAGTGCTCCCCGGGAGATCACGGTGGAACCGGAGGGGGCCGAAGGGGTGCGGATCCCCGGCTCGAGGACACTGATCACCCACGCCCTCCGCAACCTGATCGACAACGCCCTGACCCACGGGGGAGGGCACTGCCGTGTCGGGTTCAGCGTGGACCAGGGCTGGGCCCATTTCCTGGTCGAGGACGAGGGACCCGGCATGCCCGAGGCATTGATCGAGCGGCTCAACGGGATGGGGGAGGTGAATCTCCCCGGTCGGCGAGGCGGTGTGTCCGGGCTGACGCTGGTGAAGTTCTTCGTGGAGCTGCACAAGGGGGTGCTCGACGTCGCCAACCGTCGTGATGGCGGGCTCTCCGTGGAGTTGATGTTGCCTGCGGGCCGGCGTTAGCGCGTGCCCCTTGCTAGGATGAGGGGCCTGGCAATGTCGAGGGAGGAATGTCGATGGGGTTCAAGGCCGAGCAGGTGTTGGTGACGGGCAACAGCTCGGGGCTCGGGCGCGGGTTCACCGAGCGATTTCTCGAGGACGGCGCGGAGGTCTTCGGCTGCAGCCGGCGCGGTTGCGCGATCGACCACCCCCGCCTGCACGACACCCGCTGCGACCTGGCCGATTTCGCGGCCATCGGGCCGGCCCTGGATGGGCTGCTGGCCGACGCCGAGGGCCTGGACCGGGTGATCCTCAACGCGGGGATCATCGGCGAGATCCGGGAGATGACCGAGACTCCGCTGGAAGACATACGGCGCGTGATGGACATCAACGTCTGGGCCAACAAGGTGATCCTGGACTGGCTGCATGCCTGGGGCCGGCCGGTGAAGCAGGTGGTGCTGATCTCCTCGGGTGCCTCGGTGCTCGGCAACAAGGGCTGGGGCAGCTACGCGCTCTCCAAGTCGGCGGTGAACATGCTCGCGCGGCTCTATTCCCACGAGCTCACGGAGACCCACGTGAGCGCGGTGGCCCCGGGGCTGATCGACTCGGCGATGATGGACTACCTCTGTGTCGAGCCGGACCCGGAACGGTTCCCGGCCATGCAGCGGATCCGCGAGGCCCGGGGCACGGCGACGATGCCGGGACCGCGCGAGGCGGCCGACCGGGTGCTCGAGGCACTCCCCGGCATCCGCGAATTCCCTTCCGGCAGCTTCGTCGACATCCGCCAGATCCTGGCGCCCGAGGAGTACCGCTCGCTGATGGAGATGCTGCCGAAGGGCGTGGCGGGCCTGTCAGGGAACTGAAATGTCCGCCGGGGCCTGCGCCTGCTAGATTCGATGGTGGGTTTGCCATCGTCCGGGGGGCGCGGGATGAAGGGTCAGCGCATCGTCATCATCGGTGGTGGTTTCGGCGGCATCGCCGCGGCGCGGCGCCTGGAGAAGCGGTTGCCCGACCACGGGTCGATCACGCTGATCAGTGCCGAGAACCACATCACCTACAGCCCCCTGCTGGCCGAGGTCGCGGGGGCGGCGGTGTTGCCGGGGCACGCGGTGGCCCCGCTGCGCCAGATGGTGCGGCGTACCCGCGTGCTGATGGGCGAGGTGGAACAGGTCGACCTCGAGGGCCGGGAGATCCGCTGTTTCGGCGGGGACGGTCCCATCGAATTCGACCAGCTGGTGCTGGCACCGGGCCGGGCGGCCAACGTCGACCTCCTGCCGGGGATGGCCGAGCATGCGCTGCCGCTCAAGACCCCGGGCGATGCCCTGCATGTCCGCAATCGGCTGATCGGCAACCTCGAGCGGGCCGAGTTCGAGGATGACGCCGACCGCTGCCACCGGCTGACCACCTTCGCCGTGATCGGCGGCGGCGCCAGTGGGGTCGAGGTGGCCGGCGCCATCCACGATTTCCTCGACCGTGCGCACCGCTACTACCAGGGGACCTCGGCCGAGGACTTCCGGGTGGTGCTCCTGCACGACGGCCCGCGCATCCTCCCGGAGCTCTCCGAGGAGCTGGGCCGCTACGCCGAGCGCAAGATGCGGGCCCGGGGCATCGAGATCCGGACCGGTTGCGCGGCCCGCTCGGTGTCGGCCGCCGGGGTCGAGCTGCCCGATGGCGAGATCCTGCGGGCGGGCACGGTGATCAGCACGGTGGGGACGCGTCCCCACCCGCTGGTCGAGCACATGGCGTTGCCCATGGAGGGGGGCAAGATCCGCGTCGCGGCGGACCTGGCCGTGCCCGGCCATCCCGGTGTCTGGGCCCTGGGGGACTGCGCCTCGATCCCCAACCGCCTGGATGGCGACCGCCCCTGTCCGCCCACGGCCCAGTTCGCCGATCGCCAGGGACGCTGGCTGGCGGACAACCTGGTCGCCCGTCTCCGGGGCGGTTCGACCCGGCCGTTCGCCTTCGAGCCGCTGGGCCAGCTGGCGAGCATCGGCCATCACACGGCGGTGGCCGAGCTCCACGGCTGGCGCTTCTCGGGTTTCGTCGGCTGGCTGCTCTGGCGCGGCGTCTATCTCATGAAGATGCCCACGCTGGCGCGCAAGGTACGCGTCTTCGGCGAGTGGAACTGGAACATGCTCTTCCCGCCGGACGTGGCCCGGCTGAGCCTGAGGCGCACCGGCGAGCCGGCGGAGCTGGACTGAGGCCATGCGGCCGGGCGGGAAGGGCGACGGGGTCGTGCGGCTCTTCCTGGCCGGCGACGTGATGTTCGGGCGCGGCATCGACCAGATCCTGCCGCACCCGGTCGACCCGTGGATCGACGAGCCCTGGGCCCGCTCGGCGCTGGACTACGTGGGGCTCGCCGAGCGGGCGAGCGGGCCGATCGACCGGCCGGTGCCGTTCGCCTATCCCTGGGGCGATGCCCTGGAAATCCTCGGGCAGGCCCGCCCCGATCTGCGGCTGGTCAACCTGGAGACGGCGGTCACCGATCGCGGCGAGCCCTGGCCGGGCAAGGGCATCCAGTACCGGATGAGCCCCGGCAACCTGGGCGCCCTCACCGCCGCCGGCATCGACGGTTGCGTGCTCGCCAACAACCATGTCCTCGATTGGGGTTACGATGGGCTCGAGGACACCCTCGACGGCCTGGCGGACGCGGGAATCGCCACCGCCGGCGCCGGCCGGGACGCGGATCGGGCGGCGGCCCCGGCGGTGTTCCCGGTCGGCGACGGTGGCCGGGTGCTGCTGTTCGCCTGGGGCGGGCCGGACTGCGGCATTCCCGAGAGCTGGAGCGCCCGCCCGGGCCGCTGCGGCGTCAACCGCCTGGCCGGCTTTTCCGCGGCCGAGGGGGCGGCCGTGGCGCGCCACATCCGCCAGTGGCGCCGGCCGGGGGATATCGTGGTCCTGTCGGTCCACTGGGGCGGCAACTGGGGCTACGGGATTCCCGGCGAGCGCCGGGCCTTCGCCCACTCGCTGATCGAGGCGGGCCTGGTGGACCTGGTCCACGGGCATTCCTCGCACCACCCCAAGGGCATCGAGATCCACCGGGGCCGGCCGATCCTCCACGGCTGCGGGGACCTGGTCAACGACTACGAGGGGATCCGCGGCCACGAGGCCTTCCGCCCGGAGCTCTCGCTGATGGTCTTCGCCGACATCGATCGGCGCGACGGCTGCCTGGTGGACCTGTGGCTGGTGCCGATGCGCATCCGCCGGATGCGCCTCGAGCGGGCCGGGACGGCGGAGCGGGAATGGCTGGCCGGGCGGCTGGACCGGGAATGCGCCGGGCTGGGCTGCCGTCTGGCCCTCGAGGATGGGGTGTTGCGGCTCGGGGCCGTCGAGGGCGATCAGTCGCGCCCGCCGGGCTGACGACGGAGGGATGCTCGGTGGGCGGCCACGGCCGTCTCCCGGGCCTCGTCGCCGGTCTCGCCGGCCCGGCGGGTACCGAGTTCCGCCAGGCGCTCGCGCTGGCCGTAGACCACCAGCACGTCGTCCGGGCGCACCACCGTGTCGCCCTGGGGGGCGCCGACATAGGGACCGTCGGCGCGCTGGATGCCCAGCACCAGGCAGCCTTCCTCGGGCAGGTCCAGCTCGCTCAGGCTGCGATCGGCGAGCCAGTCGCCGTCGCGCACCGCGATCTCGGTGACGCGGTAGTCCTCGGCGAGATGCAGCAGGCTCAGGTAGTCGCGGGCCTCCAGCGAGCTCCAGCGTTCCAGCGCCCAGCCGATGACGCGCTGGAGCTGGTGCTCCACCCAGCGGCTGGAGGCGGCCACCCAGAGGACCGCCAGGCCGGCGGCCAGCATCAGCAGGCGGAGGAGGCCGTCCTGGCCCTGTTCGAGGTTGGTGAAGGAGAGGATCAGCGAGGAGGTGGCGGTGACCAGGCCCGCGCTCTGCAGCAGCATCAGCAGGCTGACGATCCGTCGGCGCACCGGGTGGCGCACGATCATCTCCGCCTCGGCGGTGGTGAAGCCGGTGCCGGTGATCGCCGAGCGCGCCTGGAAGCGCGCCGCCTCCATCGACATCCCGGTGTAGACCAGCGCCACGGTGGCGATGCGCACGATCAGAAGCGAGATCAACAGGATGATCAGAAACGAGGTGGCCGCTGCCATGGCTGCTCCGCTGTTGGCTGTTCACCGGCGCCCCCGGCGAGAACGAACCTGGCCGGCAGGGGTGGCGAGTGGTTTAAGCTATGGATGGAAATCCCTGTCGCATACCCATTTCATCGATTTCGGGGAATGTCATGTCCAACGGTCGCCGCGTCTGGCCCGGCAAGCCCTACCCCCTGGGTGCCACCTGGGACGGGTCGGGTACCAATTTTGCCATCTTCTCCGCCCACGCGGAGAAGGTCGAGCTGTGCCTGTTCGATACCGCCGGCCGGCGGGAGCTCGAACGCATCGAGCTGCCCGAGTACACCCACGAGATCTGGCATGGCTACCTGCCGGAGGTGCGGGCCGGGCAGCTCTACGGCTACCGGGTGTACGGCCCCTATGATCCCGAGAACGGCCACCGCTTCAACCACCACAAGCTGCTGATCGACCCCTACGCCAAGGCCCTGCACGGCCGCCTGGCCTGGAGCGATGCCCATTTCGGCTACCGGGTGGACCACCCCGACGCCGACCTGTCGTTCGATACCCGCGACAGCGCACCCTATACCCCCAAGTGCCGGGTGGTGGACCCCGCCTTCACCTGGGGCGGGCGGCCCAAGCCGCGTCACGGCTGGCACGAGAGCATCCTCTACGAGATGCACGTGCGCGGCTTCACCATGCGCCACCCCGCCGTCCCCCAGGCCCAGCGGGGTACCTTCGAGGGGCTTTCCCATCCGCGCGTGGTGGCCTACCTGCGCGAGCTGGGCATCACCGCGGTGGAGCTGCTGCCGGTGCATGCCTTCGTCAACGATCGCCACCTCGTCGAGCGGGGTCAGCGCAACTACTGGGGCTACAACTCGATCGGTTTCTTCGCCCCCCAGCCCCGCTACCTCGGCCCGGGCGGGATCGACGAGTTCAAGATCTTCGTGCAGAAGATGCACGATGCCGGCATCGAGGTGATCCTCGACGTGGTCTACAACCACACCGGCGAGGGCAACCACCTGGGGCCGACGCTGAGCTTTCGCGGCATCGACAACAAGTCCTACTACTACCTCGACGAGGCCAACCAGCGCTTCTACAACGATTTCACAGGTACCGGCAATGCCCTGGAGCTGGGCCACCCCTACGTCCAGCGCATGGTCACCGACTCGCTGCGCTACTGGGTGCAGGAGATGGGCGTGGATGGCTTTCGCTTCGACCTGGCCACCACGCTCGCCCGGGTCCGGGGCGAGTTCAGCGACAATGCCAGTTTCCTCGACACCGTGGCCCAGGACCCGGTGCTGGCGCCGGTCAAGCTGTTCGCCGAGCCCTGGGACACCGGTCCGGGCGGCTACCAGGTGGGCAGTTTCCCGCCCGGCTGGTCGGAATGGAACGACCGCTACCGCGACACGGTACGCCGTTTCTGGCGCGGCGACGGGGGCCAGCTCCCCGAGCTGGCCTCGCGACTGGCGGGCTCCAGCGACATCTTCGACGGCCGTGGCCGGCGCCCCTGGGCGAGCATGAACTTCATCACCGCCCACGACGGCTTCACCCTGCGCGACCTGGTCTCCTACAACCACAAGCACAACCTCGACAACGGCGAGGACAACCGCGACGGCGCCGACCAGAACTGGAGCTGGAACTGCGGCGCGGAAGGCGAGACCGAGGACCGCGAGATCCGCCGCCTGCGGCGCCAGCAGACGCGCAACCTGCTGGCCACGCTGTTCATCGCCCAGGGCGTGCCGATGCTGCTCGCCGGCGACGAGTTCTGCAATTCCCAGGGGGGCAACAACAACGCCTACTGCCAGGACAACGAGGTGGGCTGGCTCAACTGGGACGAGATCGACCGCCACGGCTGCAGCCTGCTGGCCTTCACCCAGCGCCTGATCCGCCTGCGCAGCCGGCATATCGTCTTCCATCGCAGCCGCTTCTTCCACGGCGAGCCGATCCCGGGCACCGACATCAAGGACATCGTCTGGTTGCGTCCCGACGGCGAGGAGATGACCCCCGAGGACTGGCATGCCCCGGATGCGCGTTCCATCGGTTTCGTCATCAGCGGCGAGGCCGGCCAGTACCACCTCACCGAATGGGGCGAGCCGGAGCCCGACGACACCTTCTTCGTGGCGATGAACGCCTCGGACGCGCCCGTGACCTACATCCTGCCGCGGCGTGCGGACGGCTCCGACTGGTGGACCGTGCTGATCGACACGGTCGAGGGCACCGATCGCCGCGACGAGGCGGTGAACGTGGGCGACGGCTTCACCGTCGAGCCGCGCTCGCTGGTGTTGCTGGTCCAGGAGGACCGGCACCACCATCCCGACGGCGGCAGCCAGCACATCGCGAGGCGCTGAGGTGGTCGGCGGCAATGCCGGGATCGCCGAGCAACTGCGCGAGATCGGCGACCTGCTGGAACTGCAGGAGGCCAACCCCTTCCGCGTGAGCGCCTATCGCCGGGCGGCGGAGACGGTGGCGGGGCTCGACCGCCCGCTGGCGGCCATCGACGCCACCGAAGGCCGGGCGGGCCTCGAACGTCTGCCGGGCATCGGCAGCGGCATCGCCGGGGTGGTCCACGAGATCCTCGCCACCGGCCGTTCCAGCCGGCTGGAGAACCTGCGCGGCCAGCTCGAGCCGGAGCAGGTTTTCCAGGCCGTGCCCGGCATCGGCCCGGCGCTGGCCCGGCGGATCTTCGATCGGCTGCACGTGGAGAGCCTGGAGGGCCTGGAGGTGGCGGCCCACGACGGCCGGCTGGAGGCGGTCCCCGGGGTGGGTGCGCGGCGGGCGGAGGGCATCCGGCTGGCGCTGGAGCAGATGCTCGCCCGCCGGCCGCGGCTCCCCGGGGGAGGGGCCGGCGACGAGCCCGGGGTGGATACGCTGCTGGCGGTGGACCGCGAATACCGGCGACGGGCCGAGGCGGGCGAGCTGCCCACCATCGCCCCGCGGCGCTTCAACCCCGAGGGCCGCGCCTGGCTGCCGATCCTGCATGCCGACCGGGATGGCTGGCATTTCACCGCGCTCTTCTCCAACAGTGCCCGCGCCCACGAGCTGGACCGCACCCACGACTGGGTGGTGATCTATTTCTACGACGAGGCCCACCACGAGGGCCAGCGCACCGTGGTCACCGAGAACCGTGGCGTGCTCGCCGGCGAGCGGGTGGTGCGCGGCCGCGAGGCCGAATGCCGGCGGCGGGTGGAAGGGGGGGATTAGCGGCCTCCCGGCCGCGAGCGGCGGGCCGGGGCGGTTGCGGCCGGGAGACGCCGGCGGGGGTCAGCGGCAGTCGCCGATGCGCCGGCCGCGCATTTCCATGGTCATCGTCCGGGGCTGGCCGTCGGGTCCCTGGATTTCCATCTCGGCCTCGCCCTCGTAGTGGTCGCCGTGGGTCTGCAGCCGGCCGCGCATGTCGGCGAGGCTTTCGCCGCTGCCACAGCGCACGTGCCAGCTGACCGCGTCGTCGCTCACCTCGTGCTCGAGGATCTCGCAGTCGGCCTCGTCCTCGATGACGAACTTCTCCAGGTCGGCCTGGCGCACGCACTGCTGGCGGGTCTGGGCCGGCATCTGCCGGGGCATTCCGGGGATCTGCATGCGGTGCTCGTATTCCCAGAGGCCGGGTTCCAAGTTCATGGAGGCGGCCTGCACGGCGCTGGCCGCGGGCAGGGCGAGGAGGGTGGTCACAAGGGCGTGGTGCAGTTTCATGGTGTTCTCTCGGGCAGGAAGACGGGTCTTTCCAGTTAGGCCAGCGGCGGGGAAATGCCAGCACCCGTATGGGGGGGTGATCAGCAGAAATCCCGCGAGCGGGTGTCCAGTTCGCCCAGAAGCGGGGTGAGATCCTCCAGCCGGGCGGCGATCACGTGCATGACCTCGCCCTCGCGCTGGAGGTGGCCGGTGACGCGCAGCAGTCGCCCGCCGAGGACCTCCCGGCGATGGCGCAGCGCGGTCTGCTCCCGGACGATGCAGTTGAGATGGCCGGTCTCGTCCTCGAGGGTCAGAAAGACCGTGCCGCTGGCCGAGCCCGGGCGCTGGCGGGTGATCACCAGCCCCGCGGTGCGCACGAAGCTGCGGTCCTTCTGGGACTGGACTATCGCCGCCGGCCGGCAGCGCAGCCGGCCCAGGCGGTCGCGCAGCAGGGCCAGCGGGTGGCGCCCGAGGGTCAGGCCCAGGCTGGCGTAGTCGGCCACCAGGGCCTGGCCCTCGCTGGGGGCGGGCAGGTCGGGTTTCGCCTCGGGCAGGGCGGCGTCGCCGAACAACGGCAGGGTGCCTTCGGCGCCCAGCACTTCCCAGCGCGCGGCATGGCGGTGGCCGGCGAGGCGTTCCAGGGCCCCGGATTCGGCCAGGGCCTCCAGGTCCCGGCGGGCGAGGCGGGCGCGGTGCTGCATCTCGGTGAAGTTGGCGAACCCGCGGGTCTCGCGCACCGCCGCCAGGCGCTGGCCGCCGTCCCTGGAAAGCCCGCGCACCATGCGCAGTCCCAGGCGCAGGGCGGGCTGTTCGCCGTCGCCGGCTTCCAGGGTGCAGTCCCAGGCGCTTTCCCGCACGTCCACCGGGCGTACCGTCACGCCCTGGCGGCGGGCCTCGCGCACCAGCTGGGCGGGGGCGTAGAAGCCCATGGGCTGGCTGTTGAGCAGCGCGCAGGCAAAGGCGGCCGGCTCATGGTGCTTGAGCCAGGCGGAGACGTAGACCAGCAGGGCGAAGCTGGCGGCATGGGACTCGGGGAAGCCGTATTCGCCGAAGCCGTGGATCTGGCGATAGACCTGCTCGGCGAAGCGCTCGGGGTAGCCCCGGGCGCGCATGCCTTCCACCACCCGCCGCTGGAAGCGCGCCAGCTGGTCGCGGCGACGCCAGGCGCCGATGGCGCGGCGCAGTTCGTCGGCCTCGCCGGCGGAGAAACCGGCGGCCACCATGGCCAGCTGGATCACCTGCTCCTGGAACAGCGGCACGCCCAGGGTGCGTGCCAAAACCGCCCGGACCGCCTCGCTGGGGTAGCGCACCGGCTCGATCCCCTGGCGGCGCTTGAGGTAGGGGTGGACCATGTCCCCCTGGATGGGGCCGGGACGCACCAGGGCCACCTCGATCACCAGGTCGTAGAAGGTGGCCGGTCGCAGCCGGGGGAGCATGGCCATCTGCGCCCGCGACTCGATCTGGAACACGCCCATGGTCTCGGCCCGCGAGATCATGGCGTAGACGGCCGGGTCCTCCGCCGGGATGCCGGCCAGGTCGAGCGATCGCCCCCGGTGGCGGCGGACCAGGTCGAAGCAGCGGTGGATGGCGGTGAGCATGCCCAGCGCCAGGCAGTCCACCTTCAGCAGGCCCATGGCGTCCAGGTCGTCCTTGTCCCACTGGATCACCGTGCGGTCCTCCATGGCCGCGTTCTCCACCGGCACCAGGCGGTCCAGCCGGTCGCGGGCGATGACCATGCCGCCCACGTGCTGGGACAGGTGGCGGGGACTGCCGATGAGCTGGTTGACCAGCACCAGCAGGCGGTGGATGAGGGGGTTGCCCGGGTCGAAGCCGGCCTCGCGGATGGCGGCATCCGGCACCTGCCGGCGGCTGCCCCAGATCACCGCCCCGGCCAGGCGCTCGGCGCGGTCGGCGTCCAGGCCCAGGACCCGGGCGGTGTCGCGCAGGGCGCTCTTGGGGCGGTAGCAGATCACCGTGGCGGCGAGTGCCGCCCGGTGCCGCCCGTAGGTCGCGTAGACGTACTGCAGCACCTCCTCGCGGCGGTGGTGCTCGAAATCCACGTCGATGTCCGGCGGCTCGTTGCGCTCCCTGGAGACGAAGCGCTCGAAGAGCATCTCCATGCGCGAGGGGTCCACGGCGGTGATCCCCAGGCAGAAGCACACCGCCGAGTTGGCCGCCGATCCCCGCCCCTGGCAGAGGATGCCCCGGGAGCGGGCGAAGCGCACGATGTCGTGCACCACCAGGAAGTAGGGCTCGTATTCCAGCTCGGCGATGATCGCCAGTTCGTGCTCCACCAGCCGGCGGACCCGTTCCGGGGCCCCCTCCGGCCAGTGCTCGCGCATGCCCGCCTCGGTGAGCCGGCGCAGGTGCTCGGCCGGCGAGCGGTCGTCGGGCAGGCAGTCGAGGGGATACTGGTAGCGCAGCTCGTCGAGGGAGAAGCGGCAGCGCCCGGCGATGGCCCGGCTCTCGGCGAGCAGGGCGGGGGGATGGATCCGCGCCAGGCGCTCCCGCGACCGCAGGTGGCGCTCGCCGTTGGCAAACAGGCGGTGGCCGGCCTCGGCCACCGGGCAGTTGTGGCGGATGGCGGTGACCAGGTCCTGCAGGGGGCGGCGGCTGCGCCGGTGCATGTGGACGTCGTTGGTCGCCACCCGGGGCAATGCCAGGCGCCCGGCCAGTTCCGCCGTGCGGTCGAGCCAGCCGGCGTCGTCGCCGTCGCCCAGGCATTCCACGGCCAGCCAGGCCCGGCCGGGAAAGGTGGTGGCGAGCCAGTGGCCCTCGGCCTCGAGGGTTGCATCATCGCTGCCCCGGTCGGGCAGCCACAGGGCCAGGCAGCCGGGCACGCCGTCCTCCAGGTCGGCCCGTTCCAGGCGGTAGCTGCCCTTGTCCGCCCGGCGCCGCCCGCGGGTGATCCGCTGCGCGAGGTTGCCGTAGCCCTCGCGATCGGCGGCCAGCAGCACCAGCCCCGGGCCGTCGTCGAGGCGCAGCTCGCTGCCGATGACCAGGTGGATGCCGGCCGACCGGGCCGCCTGGTGGGCCCGTACCACCCCGGCCAGCGAGCACTCGTCGGTGAGGGCGAGGGCGGCATACCCCAGTTCCGCGGCCCGCTCGACCAGCTCCTCGGGATGGGAGGCACCGCGCAGGAAGCTGAAGTTGCTCAGGCAGTGGAGTTCGGCGAAGGCGGGCGTGGCCATGCAACGAAACCGGTCGGAGTACGTGTATGAATATACACCTTGGCGCCTGGCGGGGGAATGCCTCGTCCGCGTTACAATCCCGGAGAGTCCAAGCCGTCCGGGAGCCCGTGATGAAACGTTGCCTGACCCTGCTGCCCTGGCTCGCCCTGCTGACCCTGGGCACGGCCCGGGCGGAATGGCCGATCTTCGATGCCCACCTGCATTACCACGCCGCGCATGCCGAAGCCTTCCCGCCGCCGGAGGTGATGGCGATCTTCGATCGCAACGGCATCACCCACGGGCTGATCACCAGCAACCCCACGCGCCACACCGAGCGCCTCCATGCCCATGCGCCCGGGCGCATCGTGCCGTTTCTGAGCGTCTACCGGAGCTACCGGGACAAGCGCGACTGGATGCACGACACCCGCCTGCCCGCGAAGGTGGAGTCGGCCCTGGAGAGCGGGGTCTACCGGGGTATCGGCGAACTCCACATCTTCGCCAAGGACCGCGAGAGTCCCGTCTTTCGCCGGATCGTGGAGATCGCCGACCAGCGCGACCTGATGCTTCTGATCCACGGCGATGCCGAGATCATCGACGAGATCTTTGCCATCGACCCCGGCGCCACCGTGCTCTGGGCGCATCTCGGCACCCGGCCCGAGCCGGCCTTTCTGCGCGGCGTCCTCGAGCGCCACCCCGAGCGGCTGTTCATCGACACCTCGGTGCGCGACGAGCGCTTCCTCCACCAGGGCCGACTGCGTCCCGAGTGGCGGCGGTTGTTCACCGACCACGCCGATCGCTTCCTGGTGGGCGTGGACACCTTCAGCGTCAATCGCTGGCGGCATTTCGACGCGGTGGTGGCCACCATGCGCCGCTGGCTGACCCAGTTGCCGCCGCCGGTAGCCCGGCGGCTGGCCTTCGAAAACGCCCGGGAACTCTTCGAGGTCGACCATGGCGATCAGTGAATCCCTGCGCCAGCGGTTGCTGGTCTACCAGAGAAACGAAATCACCGAGCACCACATCTACCGGCGCCTGGCCGAGCGGGTGAAGTCGCCGGAGAACGCCGGGGTGCTGCGCGACATCGCCGACGAGGAAATGCGCCACTACGCGACCTGGCGGGCCCATACCGGCGAGGATGTCGCGCCCTGCCGCTGGCGCATCGCCTTCTACGTGCTGATCGGGGTGGTCTTCGGGGTGACCTTCGGCGTGCGACTGATGGAGCGCAACGAGGAAGATGTCCAGCGCCACTACGACGCCCTGGTGAGCGAATTGCCGGAGGACGAGGTGCGGGCGGTGATCGCCGACGAGCAGGAGCACGAGCAGGCGCTGCTCTCCATGCTCGACGAGCAGCGCCTGCGCTACATCGGTTCCATGGTGCTGGGCCTCAACGATGCCCTGGTGGAGCTCACCGGCGCGCTGGCCGGGCTGACGCTGGCGTTGCAGAACACGCACCTGATCGCCCTCGCCGGGGCCATCACCGGCATCGCCGCGGCCATGTCCATGGCGGCCTCGGAGTATCTCTCCACCAAGTCCTCGCCCGATTCGGACAAGCACCCGGTGATCGCCGCGGTCTATACCGGCTCGGCCTACCTGGTCACGGTCCTGCTGTTGCTGTTGCCCTACCTGGTGTTCGAGGGCTACTACGCCGCGCTCGGGCTCACGCTGACCATCGCCGTGGGCATCATCGCGGTGTTCAACTTCTACATCGCGGTGGCCAGCGAGGAGTCCTTCCGCCGGCGCTTTACCGAGATGGCCGTGCTCAGCCTGAGCATCGCCGCGCTGAGCTTTCTGCTCGGCTACTTCCTGCGCACGACCTTCGGCGTGGAGGTCTGAACCTGCACACATGGCCCCCGAGTGCAATGGCCCGAACGGGTTATTGGGCGGCCATCCACAGGCGCCTAGGCTCACAGGCTGTCATGGCGGCGCTTGCTCGCGCGCCCGGATTCCAGTCGCAGGAGAGCCGAGATGATTCCCAAGGCACGTCGTTTTCACACCCTGACCGCGGTCGCCGCCATCGCCCTGCTGGCGACCAGCGGCTGTGTTTCCAACCAGACCCGGATGGGCGGGGGTGGCACCGTGGCCACCGGCTCCGGCGGGGCCGCCGGCGCCCAGGACAACAGCCAGGAGCTGGTGCGCTGCGACCGGCCCATCGGCACCGCGGCACTGCTGGAGCCGCAGAACACCGGTTACGCCCAGTACGGCCTCAGCAGCCCGGTGCCGCTGGTCAAGCTGATGATGGCGCAGAGCGGCTGCTTCCAGGTGGTCAGCCGCGGGGCGACCTCCAGGGCCCTGCAGCGCGAGCGGGCACTGGCCTCCAAGGGCGAGCTGCGCGAGGGCAGCAACATGGGCGGCGGCCAGATGGTGGCGGCCGACTACATCATCGAGCCGGCCATCGTGCACAAGGACGAGGATGCCGGCGGTGCCGCCGGGATGATCGGCGGCCTGCTGCCGGGCATGGCCGGGGCCATCGCCGGTGGTCTCAAGACCAAGAACCTCGAGGCCCAGACCCTGCTGACGGTCACCAACGTCCGCAGCGGTGTCCAGGTAGCGGTGGCCGAGGGCAGCGCGAAAAAACGCGATATCGGCTTCGGCGGGGGCGGCTTCGCCGGCGTGGTCGGTGCCGCGGGCGGCGCCTACGAGGACACCGAGGTGGGCAAGATCACCGCCGCGGCCTTCATGGACGCCCACAACAAGCTGGTCACCCAGCTGCGCGCCATCAACCGCTGAGCCGGCCGCGCAACCGCGACAGGGCCCCGGGCGCCGCAAGGCGCCGGGGCCTTTTTGCGTGCGCGATTGGTAGAACGGGGATGGATGCGGTAAAAGTCCCGGGTATTTCCCAAAGAGCGGCAAGAGAAACGCGATGCAAAAACCCGACGCCGAGACCCTCATGCAGTGGCTGGAACAGGCCGATGTCCCGTACTACCTCTGCGGCGAGTGCAGCGGGCTGCACCTGCCCGCCCTGCAGGAGCGCGAGGGCGTGCTGGAGAGCCGGCTGTTCGTGGAGGATTTCGGCCTGGCGCTGGTCACCGAACTGGACCTGCGGGCGACCGCGCTGCTGCCGGCGAGCGCCGATGTCGGCCCGTTGAACATGGAGTTCCCGCTGCTCAAGGTCTTCCCCGACGTGCTCGACGGCGAGCTGCCCCGGCTGGTGGCGGAGGGCGTGCTCCCCACCGGTGCCGGCGTGAGCCCCGAGCAGGTTCGGCACTTCCTCGCCGAAGTCATGCGCCAGACCGGCACGCTGGTGGATGTCTGCACCCAGCGCGAGTACCTCACCGGCACGGTCCCGGAGCCCGGTGCCAGCCTCCACTGAGGTTCAGGCGAACCAGCCCTGCAGGAACCACGTCCCCGAGCGCAGGTCGCGGTAGACCCAGGCCGTTGCGCCGCTCGGGGTGCGGGCGCGGAAGTAGTCGCGGGCGACATCGTCCCCGTCCCACCAGCCGCTCTCGATGCGCTCGGGGCCGGCCACCAGGGCCAGCGGTCCGTCCAGCTGCGGCCGCCCGTCGCGTTCGGCCAGCCGTCGCGGAGTTTCCAGCAACCAGGTGGGTCGCGGGGCCGGCCACTCGATGCGACGGTCGGGGGCGGCCGTGACGCTCGACCAGGCCCGCTCGGGGCGATGATCGGCGACGGCCCGCAGGGTGTCGACCGCGTCGTCGCCCAGGTGGGCACGCAGGCGCTCCACCAGCCGGGCCGTGTCGTCCTCCGCGGGGCCCTCGCGGCCGAACAGCCGGCGGTCGCGTGCCTCCAGGCGCACGAGGCGCTCGGCCTCCAGCGTCAGCCCGGTGACCGGTGCGCCGAGCGCGTGGCGCTCCAGGCGTTCGCCGAGGATGGCCTGGAGGTGCTCGGGGTCGCGGCTGGGGTGGACGAGTTCCAGCGCCACGACCGCGTCCCCGGCATCGCGGTGGTGCAGGATCAGCCGAGCCCCCTGGATGCCCGCGCCGCGGCCGCGCAGGAAGCCGCCGAGTTCCACCAGCAGCCGGCGGACGGCAAAGACCAGCGCACGGCTGTTTTCCACCTCGGCCGGCAGTTCGAGGTGGCTGCGGAAGCGTTCCGGCGGCTCGAACGGCGGGCGAGGATCGGGGCGCCGCCCCAGCAGCCGGTCGAGGTCGGCCGGCAGGGCCGGCCCCAGGCGGCGGGCCAGCTCGGCCCGGGGCAGGCGCAGGCACTCGGCCAGCGAGCGAATGCCCATGCCCTCCAGGGCCCGGCGGGTGTCGGCATCGAGTTCCAGGCGGGCCGGGGGCAGGGCGCCGAGGGTCGCCTGCAGGGTGGCGGGATCGGTGATCGCCACCTCCCCCCCGGCCCGTGCCAGCACCCAGGCCCCGCCGGGCGTGGGGGCCACGGCATGGCGGCAACGGTGGCCGAGGTCCTCCAGGCCCGCCAGCAGTCGTTCCCGCAGGGCCGCCAGGCCCCCGAAATAGCGCAGGCTGCCGGCCACTTCCAGCAGCAGTCCGCGACGGTCCTGGAGGCTGACGTGGTCGGTGAACTGGATGGCCCAGGTGGCCAGCGCCTGCAGGCGCTCGGCCTCGGCGGCCGGGTCGCGCTCGCGCAGGCACAGCCCCTCGCACAGGGAGAGGGCCGTCGAGGCCGACATGCCGGGACGGACCCCGGCCGCCGCGGCGACCGGGTTGCAGGCATGGATGCGGCGTCGGCCGGATCGCGGTTCCATCACCGCCAGCGGGGTCCGCGTCGACGGGGCGGCGAAGGCCTCCAGTGCCAGTCGGGGGCATTCGAGGGCGAGCCAGAGCATGGTGTCAGCCGGCCAGGCGGATGGTCTCGCTGGTGCGGCCACCGCCGCGGGCCTTGAGGATGCGGATGGCGGGGACGGGATCGCCGCCGGCCAGGGTCAGCCGCAGGGCTGCCGGCGAGGCCTGGTCGGCCGCCGTTCGCGGGCGAAAGAGAAAGGCCAGGGCATTGCCGGTCTCGGCGGCCAGCTGCAGGCGTCTCAGGGCGGTGTTGTCGGGCTGGCGAGGCCAGCCGAGCACGGCACCGCAGGCCCCCGAGCGCAGCAGCTGTTCCAGCGCCCAGAGGGTGGCGGCGGCGTCTCCGGTGCGTACCCGCAGCAGGCGGCCGAGATCGAGGCCGGCCGCGGCCAGGCCCGGCGGGTAGGGGAGCAGGGGCGGGTCGACCCAGGCGACGAGGCGTTGGCGGCGGCCGGTATCCGCGAGGGCGGGCAGCACCAGCTGCAGCTCGCCGATGCCGGGTTCGTCGAGCAGGATCTCGGTGAGCGCCCCCAGCGGCCAGCCACGGCCGGGCAACCGGCGATCGAGTGCCCCGTGGCCGGTGGACACTGCCGGCATGCTCGCCGGCGAGGCGGTGGTGTCGCCTCGCCAGACCGCGCCGCGTTCGATCAGGGCTTGCAGGCTCATGGGGCCTCGCTCTTCCAGGCTTGCTCGATTCTCCCCTCACCCCCGGCCCCTCTCCCGGTGGGAGAGGGGAGTGCACTCGTCCGTCGACACCTGGGCGAGCGCCGGGCCCTTCTCCCGGTGGGAGAGGGGAGCGCACTCGTCCGTCGACACCTGGGCGAGCGCCGAGCCCTTCTCCCGGTGGGAGAGGGGGCACTCGTCCGTCGACACCTGGGCGAGCGCCGGGCCGAGGGGCTTTGCCCGAGGCCGTGGGTGGCGCCGTCCGGGGCGTGGGTTCACGCCCGGTTTGCGGTTTCGGGTTCGCCGGGCTGCACGGTGGCGTCAATTCACCCCGGTTTCGTCAAACCCCCGCCGGATGACCCCCACGCCGAGGCCCTCGATCTCCAGGGGCTGGTGACCCAGGTCGATCTCGATGGGCTCGAAATCGGGGTTCTCCGGCAGCAGCCAGACGTGGTCGGCCTCGCGCCGGAAGCGCTTGACCGTGACCTCGTCGTCGATCCGCGCCACCACGATCTGGCCGTTGTGGATGTCCTGCGTGCGGTGCACGGCCAGCAGGTCGCCGTCGAGGATGCCGGCCTCGCGCATGCTCATGCCGTGGACCTGGAGCAGGTAGTCCGGCCGGGGCGAGAACATCGCCGGGTCGAGGCGGTAGCGGGCCTCGATGTATTCCTCGGCGAGGATGGGGTGGCCGGCCGCCACCCGGCCCACCACGGGCAGCCCGGTCTCGTCGTCGGGCTCCAGCAGGCGGATGCCGCGGGAGGCCCCGGGCTGCATGGCGATGGCCCCCTTGCGCGCCAGGGCACGGAGGTGGTTCTCGGCGGCGTTGGCGGAACGGAAACCCAGCGCCCGGGCGATCTCCGCGCGGGTGGGCGGGATGCCGTTGGCATCGAGGTGTTCGCGGATCAGCTGCAGGACTTCGGTCTGGCGGGGCGTGAGCGATTCCATGTCGGGGCCTGTCTCTGTATACACATGTGTGATTGTATACACATTCGTGGGCGGCGCAATCCCGGTCGCGATTTCGCCCGCGCCCGGCGGGTGGTAACGTTGTGCCCCACGCCCGCCACGGCGGCTTGCCCAATCGATCCCCGGAGCCGGAGGACATGAGAAAAACGCCCTATAACGTCCTGTTCCTTTGCATGCACAATGCCGCTCGCAGCATCTTCGCCGAGTCGCTGCTCGATCACTGGGGTCACGGCCATTTCCGTGCCTTCAGCGCCGGCAGCGAACCGAACGAGACGGTCCACCCGCAGGTACTGGAGGTGGTGGGGCACGCCGAGTTGCCCACCGAGGGATTGCACAGCAAGCACTGGAGCGTGTTCGAGCAGGACGATGCCCCGGCCATGGATTTCGTCATCACGCTCTGCGATGACGTGCGCGAGGCCTGCCCCACCTGGCCGGGGCATGCCATCACCGCCCACTGGGGCATCCGGGATCCACTCGCCGGGGAGATGGACGCGGCCGAGCGCCTGCACGAGCTGCACCGGGTCTGGCGCGAGCTTTCCAACCGGGTGAAGCTGTTCACCGAGCTGCCGCTGGACTCGCTGGAGCGCCTCAAGCTCCAGGCGCGGGTGGAGGCCCTGGCCGAGGGCTGACCCGGTCCGGAGCGCTACGGAATCTCGACGATCGTTCGATCCCGGCCGGCGGCCTTGGCCCGGTAGAGGTTGCGGTCGGCCGCGCCGAAAATCTCGAGCCCGCCCTCGGTGACGGCTGGATCGAAGACCGCACCGCCCACGCTCACCGTGATCGGCAGCTCGCCGGTACGGGTGTCGATGGGCTTTTGCGCGATGCCCCGGCGCAGGCGTTCGCCGACATCGCGGGCATGGCGGTGGGCGTCGATGAAGGCCAGCACCGCGAACTCCTCGCCACCCCAGCGATAGAGCCGGTCCTCGGCGCGTATCAGCTGCCCCAGTCGGTGTGCCAGGCCCTCCAGGACCTCGTCGCCGATCGCGTGGCCGTGCCGGTCGTTGATCGTCTTGAAGTGGTCGATGTCGAGGATGAATAGGCCGAAGGGGAAGCCGCGCCGCCGGCTGAAGGCGATGCGGCGTTGCAGGTCGTTCTCGAAGGTGCGCCGGTTGTTCAGGCCGGTGAGCGGGTCCTGGGTGACCAGCTCGTGCATGGCACACTCGATGATCTCGCCGAGCACCTCGGTGATCTCCTCGGAGGCGCCTTCCACGTCCACCAGGTACTCGGCGATCCGCTGGGGCTGACCGTCGCGGGATTCCTCGATGGCCTGCGCCATCAGCCCGTGCAGCCGTTCGTGGGCGGCCTCGAAGCCGGGCCGAAAGGCCACGGGGATTTCCTCGATGCCGCCCTCTTGATAGAGCCATCGGCCCAGCCGGCATGCCCGCGGCGAACGGGCGTAGTTGTCGGGCAGCTCTTCTCGCCCCAGCGCCAGCGAATAGGCCGCGATCTTCCATTCCTGGTGGTCGATGTAGGCCTGGGCCGCGCTCTGCTGGCTCTGGCTGAGCAGGACCCCGCAGCCCTGTTGCATCCGCCGGATGTCGGTATTCGCCTCGTCCTCGAGGCGTTCCATCTGGTAGCCGAGGTGGTGGACCACGGCGTGGACCGCCTGGGCACTGTCGATCACCCGGCACAGGGCCCGCCCCAACGCCAGGGCCTCCCAGCGCTCGGCGTGTTCCACGAACAGTTGCCGCAGGCGGCTGAGTACCGTCAGGGCATGGCTGTTGCGCAGGTCATGGCGACGCCAGAAGAGCGCCTGGTGGTATTGCACGGTGCTGAAGGATTCGCCGTACTCGCCGGCGATCAGCGAGGCCAGGCAGCCCTCGATGAAGGGAGATTCCCCGAATGGCCACAGCCCGGTCTCGCGCATCCAGTCCTCGAGCGGCCCGCGGTGCTCCGCGAGGGCATCGGCGAGGGGCTGGTGGTGCGCCCGGATGAGGCGGCGGTCTTCGGCGCTGAGCCCGACCATCCGGGTGATGCGGTCGATGTGTTCCACGTGACCTCTCGTTGGCTGATCCCGTCATTCCATCGTAATTGTAACGGAAAGCGGCGTGGTCGACGGCCTTTCAGGTCGCCAACCGGGCGAGCAGCGGGTCGTGATCGCTGGCGCGGCGGACAAGCGGGGCGTCGGTGTTGAGGTGGTCGACGTGCAGCTCGGCGCCCGCCGCCAGGGCCGGGCTGGCCAGCACGTGGTCGAGCACCACCGGCCGGCCGCCGTGGCGGGCGGTGTAGCGCTGGCGCTTGGGCAGGGCGTCGTGGAGGTTGACCAGTTCCTCGCCGCGGACGATGGCCAGGGTCTTGGTGCCCGGGGTGTCGTTGAAGTCGCCGAGTACCAGCAGGCGGGCCTCGGCCCCGCGCTCGGCCAGCAGCCGGTCGACGAAGCCGCGGATGCGGCGGGCCTGGGCGTGGCGCTGCTTGCGGGCCGCCTCGCTGGCCCGGCGCGACTCGGCCTGCATGGACTTGAGGTGGACGTTGAGCACGACGAGCGGCTCCCCGGCGAGGTCGAATTCCGCGGCCAGTACCGGCCGGGCGGGGCGCCAGCCCGCCTCGGCGTCCCCGGCGAAGGCGGGATCGCGAGGGGCGAGCAGGCCCGGGTTCGGGCACAGGCGGCCTCGTTCCAGGGCCACCGGGGCGGTGATCTCGGCATGCCCGGTCAGCGACAGCCGGCGGGGATCGTAGAGCAGCCCCGAGCGGATATTGAAGCCGGGCACGCCGCCGGTGGAATCCGCCTCCGGCGGGACTTCCAGCCAGGCGTAGGCGGGCCCGCCCCGGGCCGTGATCGCCTCCGCCAGGGCCGCGTAGACGGCATCCGCCGGCACGCGCCCGTCCCCGCCGGCCGGGCCGGGGGCCTTGATCTCCTGCAGGGCGACCAGCGCGGGGCCCCCGAGGCGTTCGGCGAGGTGTTCGGCGATGCGCTCGATGCGCCCGGGGCGGGCATCGAGGCCGAGGTTGCAGAGGTTGTAGCTGGCCACGGCGAGCATGGCCGGCCTCAGGGATGGACCCGCAGGTGTTTCCGCGGCTCGCTGCCGACGCTCTCGGCCACCATCCGCTCGCGCATGATGTAGCGCTGCTGGAGCTCGCGCAGGGCGGCCGGGCGCGGGGGCAGGGCCACCGTCACCGATTCGCGCCGGGCCCGCTCCACCGCCGCGCGGGCCTCGGCGAGGGCGGCGTCGATGTCGGCCCGGGGCACGCCGTGGAGGATGTGGAACTCGCGCTCGAGCAGCCGGCGCAGCTGCGAGGTGCTGTTCTTCTTCACCGTCAGCACCTCGGCGCCGGAGTCCTCGACGATCCGCTGGAGGCGCGGGTCGTCGGCCCGCGAGCGCAGGGTGAGGATGCGATCGGCCCGTTCCGGGCGGGTCACCAGCCGGGCGTCGAGGTCGAGGGTGCGGATCACCCGCTCGACGTTGTCCCGGCCCAGGGCGTAGGGATAGAGCCGGACGGTCTCGTGGGGCTCGCCGGCGGGCAGGCTCGGGGGCTCGGGACGGTCGGCCAGCGGTTCGCTCGTCGGTTCGCCGGCCGGGCCGCGGCGCACGCCGCCCGCCTTGCGCCCCCGCAGGAGGTTGTCCACCGCGCGGGCGGTGTCGTCGTGGACGATCAGCAGTTCGCGGTCGACGATCTCCACCACCGCTTCGAAGGTGGGTGCGGCCCGGCGCTCGCGGACGGTCTTCTGGGTGCCCCGCAAGCGGGCCTCCTCGTCGCCCAGGGTGACGGTCTGGATACCGCCCACGAGGTCGGAAAGGGTGGGGTTGGCCACCAGGTTCTCCAGGGTGTTGCCGTGGGCGGTGCCCACCAGCTGCACGCCCCGCTCGGCGATGGTGCGCGCGGCGAGGGCCTCGGCCTCGGTGCCGATCTCGTCGACGATGATCACCTCGGGCATGTGGTTCTCCACCGCCTCGATCATCACCGCGTGCTGGCGCTCGGGGGAGGCCACCTGCATGCGCCGGGCGCCGCCGATGGCGGGGTGGGGAACGTCGCCGTCGCCGCCGATCTCGTTGGAGGTGTCGATGATCACCACGCGCTTGCCGAAGTCGTCGGCGAGCACCCGGGCCACCTCGCGCAGCTTGGTGGTCTTGCCCACCCCGGGGCGGCCGAGCAGCAGCAGGCCGGCGCCGGACTCCACCAGGTCGCGGATGGGGTCGATGGTACCCGCCACGGTGCGGCCCACGCGCAGGGTGAGGCCGACGATGTCGCCGGCGCGGTTGCGGATCGCCGAGATGCGGTGCAGGGTGCCCTCGATGCCCGCGCGGTTGTCGCGGCCGAAACGACCCACGCGCGCCACCACCTCCTCGAGCGCCTCGCGGGTGACCGGCTCGGCGGCCAGGTCGATGGCGCGCTCGGGGGTGCGGGCCTGCGGTGTGCGGCCGAGATCGAGCACGATCTCGAGCAACTCGGCGGCGGGGATGGGGGCGAGCGCGGCCTGCAGGCCCGCGGGGAGGGCCTCGGTGAGCAGGCGCAGGTCGTCGATCTGGGTCTCGGGATTCATCGGTGCTCCATGTTCCAGCCGGATCGCGGCCGGGTGAGGCTGAGACGTCCGAGCGGGGCCGGGGTTCCGGCGGGTCGGCCACCGGGCGCTAGAATGGTGACAGGATCAAACGGGGAAGACCATGAGCCAGGCCCGCGAGGAGATCTACGTCAGTACCGACATCGAGGCCGACGGCCCGATCCCCGGGCGGCATTCCATGCTCAGCCTGGGATCGGCGGCCTACACGGCCGAGAAACAGCTGCTGGGCACGTTCTCGGTGAACCTGGAATGCCTGCCCGGGGCCGAGACCGATCCGCGCACCATGCGCTGGTGGGCGCAGTTTCCCGAGGCGTGGGCGGCCTGCCGGGCCGGAACCCGGGACCCGCAGGCGGCGATGAACGACTACGCCGACTGGCTGGAGGCCCTGCCGGGCCGGCCGATCTTCGTCGGCTGGCCGGCGGGCTGGGACTTCATGTGGGTCTACTGGTACCTGTTGAATTTCACCGGCCGGCGCCCGTTCGCCGAGGCCGCCATCGACATCCGCTCCTACGCGATGGGGATGCGGCGCGAGACCTACCGGCGCACGGGCAAGCCCTACCTGCCCGGGCGCTGGTTCGACGACCATCCCCACACCCACGTGGCGCTCGACGATGCCATCGAGCAGGGCAGCCTGTTTCTCAACATGCTGGGCGAGAACCGGGACCAGGGGAGGCGCTGACATGCAGGCCATCGTGATGACCGGGACCGGCGGTCCCGAGGTGCTCCAGCTCCAGGAACTGCCCGAACCGCGGCTCTGCCGGCCCGACCAGGTCAAGGTCCGCCTGCGGGCCGCGGGGGTCAATCCCATCGATACCAAGATCCGCCGCCGGGGGCCGTTCATCGACGGCGACGCCCCCCGGGTGCCGGGCCTCGACGGTGCCGGCGAGGTGGTCGAGGTGGGCAGCGCGGTGCAGGACCTGCGCCCGGGCGACGCGGTCTGGTTCTGCCACGGCGGGCTGGGTGGCGCCCCGGGGACCTATGCCCAGTACGCGGTGGTGGATGCCGCGGTGGTGCGGGCCAAGCCACCCTCGCTCTCCTTCGCCGAGGCCGCCGCGCTGCCGCTGGTGCTGATCACCGCCTGGGAGGCCCTCTACGAGCGTGCCCGCCTCGCCGAGGGGCAGGGCGTGCTGGTCCACGGCGGGGCCGGGGGCGTGGGTCACGTCGCCATCCAGCTGGCCCGTCACCGCGGGGCCCGGGTGTTCACCACCGTGAGCTCGGCGGAGAAGGCGGAATTGGTGGAATCGCTCGGGGCCGTGGCGATCGACTACCGCGAGCGCGATTTCGCCGAGGCGGTCGTCGAGCTCACCGGCGGGCGCGGGGTGGATGTCGCCCTGGACACGGTGGGCGGCGAGACCTTCCGCCGCACCATCGACGCCATGGCGGTCTACGGCGACCTGGTGACCCTGCTCGACCCGGGCGAGGGCGTGCGCTGGAAGGACGCCCGCCAGCGCAACCTGCGGGTCGGGTTCGAGCTGATGCTCACGCCCCTGCTGCGACCGGAAATGCACCAGGCCCGGGCCGCCCAGGGGGCCATCCTGTCCGCGGCCGCCGAATGGATCGAGCGTGACGCGCTGCAGGTGATCGTCGGCCGGCGACTGCGCCTGGAGCAGGCCGCCGAGGCCCACCGGCAGATCGAGGCCGGCGGCATGCACGGCAAGATCGTGCTGACCGTCGACTGACCGCCCGCCCGTCGACGGGGTTCCCTTGGGCCGAGGCGACGTTTCGGTTACAATGCGCCGCTCGACGCGGGACGGTGCCGTTCCGGCAACCGCCCGCCCGGTCGATGGTGGCTCGCATCGGTCCCCCCGCGACGATAAACTGTGAACCCGGTCAGGCCCGGAAGGGAGCAGCCGTAGCAGTGGACTCGGGCGCCGGGGTGTGGCTGGTGCGGGCCGCCTCCTTTTCTCCCTCCCTGCCGTTGCCTCCGCCTTTCGGCGACAACCTCGAATCCTTGCGAGACCGCGATGAGTTACCAGGCACTGGCGCGCAAATGGCGTCCCCGCCAGTTCGGCGAGATGGTAGGCCAGGAACACGTCCTGCGTGCCCTGACCAACGCGCTGGAGCAGCAGCGCCTGCACCATGCCTACCTGTTCTCGGGCACCCGCGGCGTGGGCAAGACCACCGTGGCACGCATCTTCGCCAAGGCGCTCAACTGCGAGCAGGGCGTGGGCGCCACGCCCTGCGGCCAGTGCAGCGCCTGCCGCGAGATCGACGAGGGCCGCTTCGTCGACCTGATCGAGGTGGATGCCGCCTCGCGCACCAAGGTCGAGGACACCCGGGAGCTGATGGACAACGTCCAGTACGCCCCTACCCGCGGCCGTTTCAAGATCTATCTCATCGACGAGGTCCACATGCTCTCCGGGCACAGCTTCAACGCCCTGTTGAAGACCCTGGAGGAGCCACCCCCGCACGTGAAGTTCCTGCTGGCCACCACCGAGCCGCAGAAGCTGCCCGTGACCATCCTCTCGCGCTGTCTCCAGTTCAACCTGCGGGCCATGCCCGAGACGATGATCGCCGATCACCTCGCCGCGGTCCTCGACCGCGAGGGCATCGGCTACCAGCCCGGCGCCCTGCGCCTGCTGGCCAAGGCCGCCGAGGGCAGCATGCGCGACGCCCTGAGCCTGCTCGACCAGGCCATCGCCTTCGGCGAGGGCGAGCTCGCCGAGGGGCCGGTGGCCGACATGCTGGGGGTGGTGGGCAGCACCCAGTTGCTGGAGATGCTGGATGCGGTCAACCGACGTGACGGGGAGGCCCTGTTCGCCGGGGTGGACGGCCTGGCGGCGCGGGTGCCCGATTTCGCCGGCGTGCTGGCGGAACTGGTCTCGCTGATCCACCGCATCGCCATGGCCCAGGTGATGCCGGAGCGTGCCGAGGTGGGCGACGGCGAGGGCGAGCGGGTGGCGCAACTGGCCGCGGCCATCCCGCCGGCGGAGGTGCAGGTGCTCTACCAGATCGCCCTCGACGGGCGCCGCGACCTGGGCCACCACCCGGACCCGCGCAGTGGTTTCGAGATGATCCTGCTGCGCATGCTCGCCTTCGTCCCCGGGCACGCCGGGGAGGGCGAGGCAGCGCGCCCCCCCGAGCCCGGACCCGCTGCGCCGGCGGGCTCCACCGGCACCGCCCCGGCGGCGCCGTCCGCGGAGGCACCGGCGCCTCCCCGACCCCGTCCGCCCGCCGACGCGTCCCCGGGGGGCGCGACCCCGGCCGAGCCCCCTTCGGCCCGATCGGCGGCGGCCTCGTCCGCCGGTTCGGACTGGCATGCCCTGAGCAACCGCCTGGGCCTGCGCGGCATGGCCCAGCAGCTGGCGGCCCACTGCGAGCTCAAGTCGCGGGACGACGGGCGCGTCGTGCTCACCCTCGCCAGCAGCCACGCCGCGCTCAAGACCGAGCGCAACGTCGAGCAGCTCGCCCGGGCCCTGGAACGCGAGCTGGGTGGGCGCGTGCGCCTGGAGATCGAGGTGGGCGAGGTCAATGCCGAGACACCCGCGGCACGGGCCGAGCGGACCAGCGAAGAGGCCCGCCGGGCCGCGGTCGAGGCCATGCAGGCCGACCCGGTGGTCCAGGGCCTGCAGGAACGCTTCGACGCCGAGCTGGTCGAGGAGTCGGTGAGGCCGGTCAGCGGGCAGGACACGGACTGAAGGGCCGGGGGGCGTGCACCGGTGGTGCCCCCGGGGTCGACGATGCGATAATCCGCGCATCATCCGAAACCCAGTACAGAGGTGGCTATGAAAGGCGGACTCGGCAACCTGATGCGCCAGGCGCAGAAGATGCAGGAAGAGATGAAGAAGGCCCAGGAAGAGATGGCCAGTCTCGAGGTCACCGGCCAGTCGGGCGGCGGCATGGTCAGCGTGGTGATGACCGGCAAGCACGAGCTCAAGCGGGTCACCATCGACGACAGCCTGATGGAGGACGACAAGGAGATGCTCGAGGACCTCATGGCCGCCGCGGTCAACGACGCGGTGCGCAAGGTCGAGCAGGAGATGCAGGAGCGCTTCTCCGGCATGGGCGCCGGCATGAACCTCCCCGAAGGCTTCAAGATGCCGTTCTGAACCCGGCTGACCGGTCGGGCCGCGGCGCGGCCCGGCCAGCCGGCCACCAGCGCCGGTGAGCCGGCCCGTTTCCCCAATCCCGATCGCGGGCACCCAGTCGATGAGTCTCTCCCCCCTGCTGGAATCCCTGGTGGAGGCCTTCCAGGGCCTGCCGGGCGTCGGTCGCAAGACGGCCCAGCGCCTGGCGATGCACGTCCTCGAGCGCGACCGCGAGGGCGGGCGTCGGCTCGCCGGCGCCCTGGAGGCGGCCATCGAGAACGTCGGCCACTGCCGGCGGTGCCGCAACCTCACCGAGGACGAACTCTGCCCCATCTGCGCCAATCCCCGGCGCGACCGCGAGGTGCTTTGCGTGGTGGAGACCCCCGCCGACGTGATGGCCATCGAGCAGGCGGGCATCTTCTCCGGCGTCTACCATGTGCTCATGGGCCACCTCTCGCCGCTGGACGGCATCGGCCCGGAGGAGCTGGGGCTCGGCCTGCTGGCCGAGCGGCTGGCGGGCGAGTCGGTCCGCGAGGTCATCCTGGCCACCAACTCCACCGTCGAGGGGGAGGCCACCGCCCAGTACATCAGCGAGATGGCCGGGGACGCCGGCGTGGAGGTCACGCGGATCGCCTACGGGATCCCCATGGGCGGGGAGCTCGAGTACGTGGACGGCAACACCCTGACCCACGCCTTCAACGGTCGCCGCGCCGTGGGCGACCGCTGACCGGGCCGGCGCCGCCGGGCGGCTTCGCGGCGCGGACGCCGCTCCCACGGCACCGGCACCTTCGTCGATTCGTGCAAGGGAGATTTGCAGGTGAGCGAGAAGACCCTCTTCCAGAAGATCATCGACCGGGAGATCCCCGCCGACATCGTCCACGAGGACGATCATGCCCTGGCCTTCCGGGACATCAATCCCCAGGCCCCCGTGCACGTGCTGGTGATCCCGAAAAAGCCGATCCCCACGCTCAACGACCTCGAGGACGGGGACGGCGAGCTGATGGGGCACCTGTTCGCCGTGGTGCGCAAGGTGGCCGAGCAGGAAGGAATCGCCGAGAGCGGCTACCGCACGGTGATCAACTGCAACGCCGGCGGCGGCCAGGAGGTCTACCACCTCCACGTCCACCTCCTCGGCGGTCGCCAGATGCAATGGCCACCCGGGTGAACCCGGAAGGGCGTGCCTTGAATGGCACGCCGAATGCCCGGTAAACGCGAGCCAGGAGGGCGGGCCGGGACCACGCATGCACCCCTCACCCCGGCCCTCTCCCCGGCGGGGAGAGGGTGGCGCTCGAGCCGGGACCACGCGCCGGGGAAGGTTCCCGCCGTCAAGCCGGGACTGCTCCCCCTCACCCCGACACGCTCCCCGGCGGGGAAAGGGTGCTGTTCGGGCCGGAACCCCGCACCGGGGGAGGTTCCCGCCGCCAGGCCGGGACTGCGCCCCCTCACCCCGACCCGCTCCCCGGCGGGGAGAGGGTGCTGTTCGGGCCGGGA
>JAAZVP010000042.1 GCA_018623495.1 Halothiobacillus sp.
CGATTCGCTCCTGGCGAATCGGTCCCGGCGGATTTGTGCAGCTCTGGTAAAGGGCGCAGGCAGACCGGAGCAACACGGGTTGCTCCGCATGCTGCCGGAGCGCGGAGCGCAGCGGAGCTGGAACGACGGCCATTCACTGCGAGCTGCGCGCCGCGAACAGGACCCTTGGCGGTCCCGCAGAGGCACTATCCATTCGTGCAGAGGTTCCCTAGCGCGGCGTGGCCACCAGCGTAGCGCGCACCGGGCCGGGGTGGCCCTCGATGGTGCGGGCCGGGTCGTCGGGATCGAGGAAGTCGGGCAGCGAGTGGAAGGTCATCCAGTCGGTGGTGCGCTGCTCGTCGGGCGTGGTGGGGGTGACGTCGATCACGCGGATGTCGGCGAAGCCGCAGCGGGCCAGCCAGCGCTCCAGCTCGGCCACGGTGGGGATGAACCAGACGTTGCGCATCCTGGCGTAACGCCCCCCGGGGACCAGCACCTCGCCGGGGCCACCCTCGATCACCAGGGTCTCGAGCACCAGCTCGCCGCCGGGACGCAGGGCCTCGCGCAGCTCGAAGAGGTGGTCGATGGGCGAGCGCCGGTGGTAGAGCACGCCCAGGGAGAACACCGTGTCGAACAGCCGCAACTCGCCGGGCAGGTCCTCCAGGCGCAGGGGCAGCACGTCCACCGCCGGCGGTTCGGGCAGGAAACCGCGCACGGCGAAGAACTGCATCACGAACAACAGCGTGGGATCGATGCCGATCACCCGCTCGGCGCCCGCGCCGGCCATGCGCCAGGCGTGGTAGCCCGAGCCGCAGCCCACGTCCAGCACCGTGCGCCCCGCCAGCGGCCGGATGCCGTCGCGGATGCGGTTCCACTTCCAGTCCGAGCGCCACTCGGTGTCCACGGGGATGCCGAAGATCTCGAAGGGCCCCTTGCGCCAGGGATGGAAGGCGCGCAGCTGGCGCTCGATCGCGGCCCGGGTGGCCCCGTCCACGTCCCCCGCCCGGCCGATGCGCACGGCATCGGCGTCCAGGTCCACCGAGGACGGCGCCGGGCGCGGCATGGCCTCCAGGGCGTCGATCCAGCGGTGCAGGTCGCCGTGGTTGAGCCGCTCCAGCGAAGCATCGACCTTGGCCGGCAGGTCGGCCAGCAGCGGTTCCAGGGCGGTGCCCTCCAGCGAACGGTAGAAGGGGCCGTAGTCGATCATGCGAACGCCACCAGGGACATGAAGTTGAAGCACTGGTACCAGGGCTCGGCGCTGGTGAAGCCCGCCTCGCGCAGCCGCGCCCGGTGGGTATCGAGGGTCTCGGGGATCAGCACGTTCTCCAGTGCCGTGCGCTTCTGGCTGATCTCGAGCTCGGAGTAGCCGTTGGCCCGCTTGAAGTCGTGGTGGAGCTCGATGTTGAGGGCGTCCTGGTCCGGGTCGGGGAAGCGGATCTTTTCCGAGAGCACCAGGATGCCCCCCGGGCGCAGCCCGGCCCGGATCCGCTCCAGCAGCACCGGGCGGCGCTCCACGGGCACGAACTGCAGGGTGAAGTTCAGCACCACCACCGAGGCATCACGGAGGGCGACGTCCTCGATGTCGGCACAGACCAGGTCCACGGGCACCGGCGAGCGGTAGGCCCGCAGGTGCTCGGCGGCCCGCTCGGTCATCGCCGGCGAGTTGTCCACCGCGACGATGCGCACGTCCCGGTCGTGGACGTGGCGGCGCATGGCCAGGGTGGCCGCGCCCAGCGAGCAGCCGAGATCGAAGCAGCGGCTGCCCGGCTGGGCAAAGCGGCCGGCCAGCCGGCCGATGGTCTCGATCATCGTGGCATAGCCCGGCACCGAGCGGTGGATCATGTCCTGGAAGACGGTGGCCACGCGCCCGTCGAAGGCGAAGGGCTCCACCGACGCCACCGGCCGGGCATAGATGCTGTCGGTCTGCGGGTGACGCTGGCCGCTCATCCCTCCTCCCGGGCCGCGTCCAGCCATTCCTGCACGCCGCGCGGATCGCCCCGGTAGGCGATGCGCTCGGCGCGCTTGGCCAGCTGGTAGTCGTACATGGGGTCGTAGTACTCGGTGAGCAGCCGACGGATGAAGGCGCGCATGGCATCCAGCTCCGCGCCGCGCTCGATCTCCGCGAGCCCGGCGTCCAGCAGCTCGCCGAACTCCCGGTGGCGCTGGCCGCCCAGGCGCTTGCGGATGCGGTCCAGGCCCTTGCGGGCCCGCTCGCCGAAGGCGGCCACGGCCGCCTCGCCGTGCGCGGGCCGCAACTCGGCCAGGGGCTCGTGGACGTAGTCGGCCAGGGCGATCTCCACCCGCTCCGCGGTGGGGCGCTCCACCACGGCCAGTGGCGCGGCCTGCATGGCGCGGTAGAAGACCAGCGGCAGCTGGCGGCTGCCGATGTTGCGCGACTCGTCCTCCACCACCAGGCCGCCGCCGCGGTGCTCGCGGTGGCGCAGCAGCGCCACGGCCAGCCGGTTCTCCACGTCGATCTGCGCCGGCTGGGGCCGCCCGCGGGCCCCGAAGGCCGAGCCCCGGTGGTGGGCCAGGCCCTCGAGGTCCACGGCGTCGCCCCGCTCGGCGATCAGGAGGGTCTTGCCCGAGCCGGTGCGCCCGCCGACCACCCGCAGGGGGATCTCGGCAGCAAAGGCCTCGGTGGTCTCGATGCAGAACCGGCGCAGGGCCTTGTAGCCACCCCGAACCCGGGGCAGGACCCTGCCGGTCTCCTCGGCGAGCATCCGCTGGGTGAGCCGCGAACGCAGGCCGCCGCGGAAGCAGTAGAGCGCCCCCTCCGGGTGGCGGCGGGCGAAATCCTCCCAGGCCGCGATGCGCCGGGCCTTTTCCTCGGCGCTCACGAGCCGGTAGCCCAGCTCGATGGCCGCGTCCTGGCCGGCCTCCTTGTAGCGGATGCCCACCCGGTGGCGCTCCTCGTCGGTGAGCAGCGGCCGGTTCTCGGCCCCGGGAAAGGCCCCCTGGTCGAATTCCACCGGCGCGCGGGTGTCCATCAGGGGCACGCCCCCGAGGAGCAGTCCGCGGTAGTCGTCGGTCTGCGGCAGCCCGCTCATCGCAGCTCGATCAGGGCATGTCCGGCATCGGGCTCGCGCAGCTCGCCGATGGGGGCGAGGTCCAGGCCCGCCGCGCGGGTAGTGGCGGCGAAGGCGGCCTCGGCCTCCGGTTCCACGGCCACCAGCAGCCCGCCGCTGGTCTGCGGGTCGCAGAGCAGCATCTTCTGCCACTCCTCCAGCGGGCCGAGGTGCTCGCCGTAGGCGCGGAAGTTCTTGAACGTGCCGCCGGGGAAGCAGCCCGCGTCGATGTAGTGGTCCACGTGCTCCAGGCGCGGCACGGCGTCGAAGTCGATCTCGGCACGCAGCCCGGAACCCAGGCAGACCTCGGAGAGATGGCCCAGCAGGCCGAAACCGGTGACGTCGGTCATGGCGCGCACGCCCTCGATCCCGGCCAGCTCGGCGCCCACCGTATTGAGCCGGCACATGGCATCGCGGGCCACGTCCAGGTGCCCGGGGTCGAGCTTCTTCTGCTTCTGCGCGGTGGTGAGAATGCCGATGCCCAGGGGCTTGGTGAGATACAGCCGGCAGCCCGCCGTGGCCGCGTCGTTGCGCTTGAGCTGCGCCACCGGGACCGTGCCGGTCACCGCCAGGCCGAAGATCGGCTCGGGGGCGTCGATGGAATGCCCGCCGGCCAGGGCGATGCCGGCATCGGCACAGGCGCGTCGGCCGCCATCCACCACCCGGCCGGCAACCGAAGCGTCGAGCCGCTCCACCGGCCAGCCGAGGATGGCGATGGCCATCGACGGCCGGCCACCCATGGCGTAGACGTCGCTCATGGCATTGGTGGCCGCGATCCGGCCGAAATCCTCGGGGTCGTCGACGATGGGCATGAAGAAATCGGTGGTGGAGATCACCGCCAGGCCGTGGCCCACGTCGTAGACCGCGGCATCGTCGCGGGCATCGTTGCCCACCAGCAGCCGCTCGTCCTCCACCGCCGACACCTGGCCCGCCAGGATCGAGCCCAGCACGTCGGGGGCGATCTTGCAGCCACAACCGGCCCCGTGGCTGTACTCGGTCAATCGAATCGGTGACGTCATCGCCAGACCCCTCGGTTCCACGTGAAACAGTCCGCCCGGCCCGGCAGGCCGCAGACCACGCCGGCCGTGCATTCTAGCGCAAATCGCCAGGCTGGCGGGACGGGGCAGGCGTGCCCCGACCCGGCCACGACCGGAAGCCGGGGCGATGGCTTGCCGCTGGCCCGGCTCGCTCACTTGCCGATGCAGAAGCTGGAGAAGATCCGGCCCAGGAGGTCGTCGCTGGTGAATTCGCCGGTGATCTCGGAGAGCGCCGACTGGGCGGTGCGCAGTTCCTCGGCCATGAGTTCACCCGCCTGCTGGGCCTCGAGCACGGTGCGGGCACGGCCGACGGCGGCGTCGGCACGCTCGATGGCGTCGAGGTGGCGGCGGCGGGCCATGAAGGTGCCCTCGCCGGCGGCCTGGTAGCCCATGGTGGCCTTGAGGTGCTCGACGAGGGCCTCGACGCCCTCGCCGTCGCGGGCGGAGAGGCGCACCTCGGTGCCCCGGTCGGTCTCGCGCACGCCGGCCGGGTTGCCCGAGAGGTCGATCTTGTTGCGGACCACGGTGAGCCCGGGGCCGTCGGGCAGGCGGGCGATGATGGCCTCCTCCTCGGCGCCGATGCCGCTGCGGTCGTCGCAGATGAGCACGATGCGGTCGGCGTTCTCGATCTCGTCCCAGGCGCGGCGGATGCCCTCGGCTTCCACCGGGTCGGCGCTGTCGCGCAGGCCGGCGGTGTCGATCACGTGCACGGGCAGGCCGTCGATGCCGATCTCCTCGCGCAGGATGTCGCGGGTGGTGCCGGGGATCTCGGTGACGATGGCGGATTCGCGCCCCGCCAGGCGGTTGAGCAGGCTGGACTTGCCGGCGTTGGGCTGGCCGGCGAGGACCACGGTCATGCCCTCGCGCAGCAGGCAGCCCTGGCGGGCACTGTCGCGGATGGTGGCGAGGGCGGCCTCGATGCCCTCGAGCCGGCGGGTGATCTCGGCGTCCCCGAGGAAGTCCACTTCCTCCTCGGGGAAGTCGAGGGCGGCCTCGACGTAGATGCGCAGTTCGATGAGCGCCTCCACCAGGCCGTCCACCTCGGTGGAGAAGCGCCCGCGCAGGGACTGCAGGGAGGCCCGGGCGGCCTGGGCGCTGCCGGCGTCGATCAGGTCGGCCACGGCCTCGGCCTGGGCCAGGTCGAGCTTGTCGTTGAGAAAGGCGCGCTCGGAGAACTCGCCGGGGCGCGCGGCCCGGGCGCCGGCGGCGAGCACCGCGGCCACCAGCAGGTCGAGGACCACCGGGCCGCCGTGCCCCTGGAGCTCGAGCACGTCCTCGCCGGTGAAGGAATGCGGCCCGGGGAAGAACAGCGCCAGGCCCTCGTCCACGGCCTCGCCTGCACCGTCGCGGAAAGTGGCGAAGGCGGCGCGGCGCGGCGCCGGGCAGCGGCCCACCACGGCCTCGGCGATGGCCCGCACGGCGGGGCCGGAGACCCGCACGATGCCCACGCCCCCGCGTCCCGGGGGCGTGGCGATGGCGGCGATGGTGTCCTGGGTCGGGTTCATGGGCCGATTCTCGGGGGCTGCCAACGACCGATGCCCGGGCGGCACCGGGCGTTCCCGCAACCGCGTCTGGCGTCGGGCGGCGACTCCGGGTGCCGCGTCAGTCCGACTGCTTCTCCACCTGGCGGAGGATGTACCACTGCTGGCCGATGGAGAGCAGGTTGTTGGTCAGCCAGTAGAGCACCAGGCCCGCCGGGAAGAAGGCGAAGAACACGCCGAAGGCGAACGGCATGATCTGGAACACCCGCTGCTGCACGGGGTCCATGGGCGCCGGGTTGAGGCGCTGCTGGAGCCACATGCTGGCCGCCATCAGCACGGGCAGCACGAAGAAGGGATCCTTCTGCGAGAGGTCGTTGATCCACAGGATCCACGGTGCCTGGCGCAGTTCCACGGATTCCAGCAGCACCCAGTAGAGCGAGATGAAGACCGGGATCTGCACCAGGATCGGCAGGCAGCCACCCAGCGGGTTGATCTTCTCCTGCTTGTAGAGCTTCATCATCTCCTGGCCCATGCGCTGGCGGTCCTCGCCGTAGCGCTCCTTGAGCTGCTGGAGCTTGGGCTGGACCTTGCGCATGCGCGCCATGGAGCGGTAGCTGGTGGCCGAGAGCTTCCAGAAGACCAGCTTGATCAGCAGGGTGACCAGCACGATCGACCAGCCCCAGTTGCCCACCCAGTCGTGGAAGAACTTGAGCACCGCGAAGATCGGCTTGGAGATGATGGTGAAGATGCCGTAGTCGACGGTGAGCTCGAGGCCCTCGGCGATGGACTCCAGGCGCTCCTGGACCTTGGGACCCACGTAGAGCCGGGAGGAGAACTGCAGGCTCTCGCCCGGCGCCAGGCTGCGGGGATCGGTGATCATGCCCAGCGAGTAGAGGGTGCGGCCGTCCTGGTCGCTGGAAAAGCCGTAGAAGCGGTTCACCTGGTCCTGGACCGGGATCCAGGCACCCACGAAGTAGTGCTGGATCATGGCCGTCCAGCCGCCCTCCAGGCGCTGGTCGAGGCCCTTGCCCAGTTCCTCGAAGTCCACCTTCTCGTAGGCGATGCGCTCGTCGACGTCCACCTTGTCGCCGGCGTAGACGCCGCCGGTGTAGGTGTAGAGGAAGGCCGACTCGCGTTGTGCCGCGCTGCGCTGGAGCTGGCGGTACTGGCTGCCCCGCCAGGTCTCGCCCGAAGTGTTCTCCACCCGGTGGTCGACCTCCACCACGTAGCTGCCGCGGCGGAAGGTGAGGGTCTTGGTCACGCGGATGCCGTCCTGCTCCCAGGTCAGCGGCACGCTCACGCGGTCGGCGGATTCCTCGAGGGTGTAGCGATCGCGATCGCTGGCGTACTCGGCGTGGTGATCGGGGGCCGGGCCGTCGGCGGCGCGCAGCCCGGACTGGGCGACGAACACCCGGCCGGGCCGGCGCTCGAGCAGGCGCAGGGGGGTGTCCGGCTGGTCGAGGGAGACCGGGTACTCGAGCAGGTCGGCCCGGGCGAGGACCCCGCCGCGGGGGTCGATGCGCACGTCGAGGACGTCGGTCTCGACCCGGATCAGGTCGGCGTCGTCGGAGGCCGGGCCCTGGGGTACGTCGGCGGCCGCGGTGCCCGAACCGGCGGCGGGCGTGTCGGGGGCGGTGTCGGCCGGGGTCTCGCGCAGCTCGGGCAGGTCCGCCGGCTCGCTCTCCCCGTCGGCCGGGGCGGCGGCCTCGACCGGGGCCTGGCCGGCACCGGGGCCGTAGTCCTGCATCCAGTTCTGCCACAGGAGCAGCAGGACGAAACCGAGGGCGATGATCAACAACAGGCGTTGACTATCCATGGGTCTTCTTGCCCCTGTCTTCGGGTACGGGATCGTAGCCCCCTTTGCCGAGGGGATGGCAGCGGCCCAGCCGGCGCAGGGCCAGCCAGCCCCCGCGCAAGGCCCCGAACCGCTCGATGGCGGTCACGGCATACTGGGAACAGGACGGGTGGAATCGGCAACGCGACCCGAGGTACGGGCTGATACCGTACTGGTAGGCGCGAACGAGCAGTATCAACAGTCTTCGCATCCTCTGGGGCCTCGCCGACGGCCACTCATCCTCGGTCGCCGCTGGCCAGCCGACGCCAGTGGCGCTCGAGCACCCAGGTGATCTCCTCGTTGCTCATCCCCACCACGTTGCCGCGGGCGAGCACGATGAAATCCTTGGGCGCCATCCAGTGCTGGTTGCGGCGGAAGCTCTCGCGCACCAGCCGCTTGATGCGGTTGCGGTCGTGGGCCAGCTTGACGTGGCGCTTGGCGATGGCCAGACCCAGCCGCGGGTGTCCCAGGTCGTTGCTGCGCGCGAGGACCAGCAGGCCACGCGCGGAGGAGCGCTCGGGGTCGGCGAACACCCGCCGGTACTCGGCCGGCCGGGTCAGGCGGGAACGCCGCTCGAAGCGCGCCTGGGGCACCGGGATATCGGCCTCCCTCAGGCGGACAGGCGACGACGTCCCTTGGCCCGGCGGGCGCGGATCACGGCACGGCCGGTGCGGGTCTTCATGCGGGCACGGAAGCCGTGGGTGCGCTTGCGACGCAGGTTGCTGGGCTGGAATGTTCTCTTGGACATGACACGACCACCCTTTTGGACGCAGTTGAAAAAAGGGGGTGAATGTAATCGTCCGCGCCGCGCAAGTCAACGCAATCCGGCACCCCGGCGCCGTCCCCGGGCCGGGAAGCGTTGTGGAAAAGCGGATGGGCGGTTGTGGATAACCGCCGCGCTCACTACAATCCTCGTTCCCGGTCTCGCCCGCCCCGGAGCGGTGCGATGGCGGCGAGAACGCCTGCTGGCGCGCTCTCGGCGCCGCCGGCACGACCCGCCCCCGGCCACGCCCGGCACTGCGGCGCCTGTGAACAAACACGGTGGTCCCCTGTGAGCAACCGACTCTGGGAAAAATCCCTCGAACGACTCGAGTCCGAGCTCTCGGAACAGCAACTGAGCACCTGGATCCGCCCCCTGCAGGCCGTCGAGGAGGACGACACCCTCCGCCTGCTGGCGCCCAACCGCTTCGTCCTCGACTGGATCCGCAGCCATTTCTACAGCAAGATCCAGGCCTCGGTGCGCGAGATCGCCGGCGACCCCGGTCTGCAACTGGTGCTCGAGGTGGGCAGCCAGAAGCGCCCCCGCCCCCGGGCAACGTCCCCGGAGCGTCCCGCCCCGCGAGCCGCGGCACCCGGGCCGGCACCCGCCTCGTCACCGGCACCGGCGCGCCCCCCGCGGGGCCCGGCGGTGGAGGAACCCGAGGAGGGGGTCCAGCACAACCTCAATCCCAGTTTCACCTTCGCCACCTACGTCGAGGGCAAGTCCAACCAGATCGCCCGGGCGGCCTCCATGCAGGTGGCCGACCACCCCGGCGCCGGTTACAACCCGCTGTTCATCTACGGCGGCGTGGGCCTGGGCAAGACCCACCTGATGCACGCCGCGGGCAACCGCATCCTCGAGCACGACCCCGGTGCGCGGGTGATCTACCTGCATTCCGAACGGTTCGTCGCCGAGATGATCCGCGCGCTGCAGCACAACGCCATCGACCAGTTCAAGGCCTTCTACCGCTCGGTCAACGCGCTGCTGATCGACGACATCCAGTTCTTCGCCGGCAAGGAACGCTCCCAGGAGGAATTCTTCCACACCTTCAACGCCCTCATGGAGGAGGGCCAGCAGATCATCATGACCTGCGATCGCTACCCCAAGGAGATCGAGGGCCTGGAAGAGCGGCTCAAGTCCCGCTTCGGCTGGGGCCTGACCGTGGCCATCGAGCCCCCCGAGCTGGAGACGCGGGTGGCCATCCTCCAGAGCAAGGCCGAGCAGAACCAGGTGGACCTGCCCAGCGAAGTGGCCTTCTTCATCGCCAAGCGCATCCGCTCCAACATCCGCGAACTCGAGGGCGCGCTCAAGCGGGTCATGGCCCAGGCCCGCTTCACCGGCCAGCCGATCATCACCCTGGACTTCGCCAAGGAGGCGCTCAAGGACCTGATCGCGCTGCAGGACAAGCTGGTGACCATCGAGAATATCCAGAAGACCGTGGCCGACTACTACAAGATCCGGGTCTCGGACCTGCTCTCGGCCCGGCGCAGCCGCTCCATCACCCGGCCGCGACAGCTGGCCATGGCGCTGGCCAAGGAAATGACCAGCCACAGCCTGCCCGAGATCGGCAACGCCTTCGGGGGGCGCGACCACACCACGGTCCTGCATGCCTGTCGCAAGATCGACGAGCTGCGCGAGAGCGACAACCGCATCGGCGAGGACTACGCCAACCTGCTACGGACCCTGAGCAATTGAGGCCGCCCGGGCACGGCGGTGGACAGGCTGGTAGCATCGCTGCGAGGAACCTGTGGACAAGCTGTCGAGCATCCTGACCGGCCGAATCCGTCCACAGCCATCCACAGGCCGTACACAAGAGCCACCGCGCCTCGGTCACCGGTTGGCGAACAGGCCAGGCCATTCGTAACCATTTGAGAGAACGGACTTTCCGGGACTTTTCCACAAACAACCCCGTGCCCTTGTTGTCATCATCAGGCAGTCTAAGGAATTCATCTGTTTATATTGATTGAGAGTGATCCGCCATGCGACTCGAGATCCAACGCGATCAACTGCTCGAACCCCTGCAACAGGTCATCGGTGCCGTGGAACGTCGCCACACGCTGCCCATTCTCGGCAACGTACTGCTCAGGGCCGACAGGGACCAACTGACCCTCACCGCCACCGACCTGGAGGTGGAGCTGGTCGCCGCCGTGGAGATCCACGTGGACGAACCCGGGGCCGTCACCCTGCCGGCACGCAAACTCCACGACATCTGCCGCAACCTGCCGGCGAGTGCCGATATCCGCATCCTTGCCGACGGCGAACGCGCCACCGTGCAATCCGGCAAGAGCCGGTTCAGCCTGGCCACCCTGCCGGCCGACGACTTTCCCGCCATCGGCGAACTGCACGATGCCCGGGCCCTCCGGCTGCCGCGGGAACCGTTCAAGCAGCTGATCGATCGGACCGCCTTCTCCATGGCCCAGCAGGACGTGCGCTACTACCTCAACGGCCTGCTGCTGGAACTCGACCCCCAGGCGATCCGCACGGTGGCCACCGACGGCCATCGCCTGGCCACCTGTGACTTCCCGCTGTCCGGCGCGGTGGAAGAAGCCAGCCAGGTGATCATCCCGCGCAAGGGGGTCAACGAGCTGCAACGTCTGCTGGGCTCGGCCGAGGAGGATTTCCTGCTGGAACTCGACGCCAACCACCTGCGGGCGAGCATCGGCGGACTGCGCTTCACCTCCAAGCTGATCGACGGGCGTTTCCCCGACTACGAGCGGGTCATCCCCTCCGGCACCCGCCAGCAGCTGTCGGTGGACCGCGAGTCCCTGCGCCAGTCGCTGGTGCGTGCCTCGATCCTCTCCAACGAGAAGTACAAGGGCGTGCGCCTGACCATGACACCGGACAACCTGGCGATCTCGGCCCACAACCCCGAGCAGGAAGAGGCCGAGGAACAGCTGCCGGTGGACTACCAGGGCGAAACCCTGGAGATGGGCTTCAACGTGGGCTATCTGCTCGACGTCATCGGCGTGCTGGAGGACGAGACCTTCACCGCCGGCTTCAACGACGCCAACAGCAGTTGCCTGGTGGAGGCCGGGGGGACCACCCGCTGCCGGTACGTCGTCATGCCGATGAAGCTCTAGCGGGCACTTGCGCGGCGAGGGCATGCAACTCCAACGCCTGGCGCTGGAAAACCTGCGCAATGTCGTCGAAGCCCGCCTCGAACCCGGGCCGGGGATGAACCTGGTGACCGGCGCCAACGGCGCGGGCAAGACCTCGCTGCTGGAGGCGGTGTTCATCCTCTCCACCGGGCGCTCGTTCCGCACCGCCGAGCTGGACAAGTTCCTGCGCCACGGCGAGGACTGCTGCCGGGTGATGGGCCAGCTGCAGGACGCCGAGGCGAAACACGCCCTGGGGCTGGAGCGCTGCCGCAGGCGCTATCGCATCCGCATCGACGGCGAGGAACACCGGCGGATCGCCGACCTCGCCCAGCGGCTGCCGGCCCTGGCCCTGCACCCGGAGAGCCACCGGCTGCTCACCGGCGGTCCCCAGCTGCGACGCCGCTTCCTCGACTGGGGACTGTTTCACGTGAAACCGGGCTTCCACGGGGACTGGCAGCAGTTCCGCCGGGCCCTGCGCCAGCGCAACGCCGCCCTCAAGCAAGGCGCGGGAATGGCCCGGCGCTGGAACGCGGTGGTGGGCGAGCTGGGCGAGGCCCTGGACGCCGACCGGCGCGCCTTCGTCGCCGACCTGGAGTCGGTCCTGCCGCCGCTGACCCGGCGGTTCCTCGGCGGTGCCGCGCTGGGACTCGACTACCGCCGTGGCTGGCCCGCCGGTCCTTCGCTGGAGGCGCAGCTGGCTACCGGGGGCGAGCGTGACGAACGCGCCGGTTTCACCACCCGCGGCCCCCATCGCGCCGATCTGCGCCTGCGGGTGGATGGCCGCGAGGTGCAGGAACGGATCTCGCGGGGCCAGCAGAAGATGCTCACCCTGACGCTGTTTCTGGCGATGGAGCGCGTGCTGGCCGACAAGCGCGACCGCCACTCGGTGCTGCTGGTGGACGACCCCGCTTCCGAGCTCGACCCCGACCACCGCGAGGCGGTCCTCGACTACCTGCGGGAGCTGCCCAACCAGGTGTTTCTCACCGCCATCCGCCGGGAGAGCCTGGGGCTCGCGGACGCCGACCTGGGGGCGCGGTTTCACGTGGAACGAGGTGAAGTGGAACAACTGGTATAATCGAGCTTTTGCGACGGAAACGCCGGAAAATGACTGACCAGCCAAGTTACGACTCCTCCAGCATCAAGGTCCTCAAGGGCCTGGAGGCGGTGCGCAAGCGCCCCGGCATGTACATCGGGGACACCGACGACGGCACCGGCCTGCACCACATGGTGTTCGAGGTGGTGGACAACGCCATCGACGAGGCCCTGGCCGGCTACTGTGACCGGATCGAGATCGTCCTCCACGAGGACAACTCGGTAAGCGTTTCCGACAACGGCCGCGGCATCCCCACCGACATGCACCACGAGGAGGGACGCTCGGCGGCCGAGGTCATCCTCACCGTGCTCCATGCCGGCGGCAAGTTCGACGAGAACTCCTACAAGGTCTCCGGTGGCCTGCACGGCGTGGGGGTCTCGGTGGTCAACGCGCTCTCCGAGCACCTGCGCCTGCGCATCGACCGCGACGGTCACCGCTACGAGCAGGAATACGCCATGGGCGAGCCGCTCTACCCCCTCAAGGAGGTGGGGCCCGCCGACACCACCGGCACCTACATCCGCTTCAAGCCCAGTGCCGAGATCTTCGGCATCACCGAGTACGACTACGACCAGCTGGCCAAGCGCCTGCGCGAGCTGGCGTTCCTCAACTCGGGGGTGCGCATCGACCTGCGCGACGAGCGCGACCAGCGTGCCGACACCTTCGCCTACGAGGGCGGCATCCGCGCCTTCGTCGAGCACCTCAACCGTTCCAAGACACCGCTCAACGCCAGCGTCTTCTCCATGGGCGGCGAGCGCGAGGGGATCTCGGTGGAGGTGGCCCTGCAGTGGAGCGAGTCCTACCAGGAGTCGATCTTCTGCTTCACCAACAACATCCCCCAGCGCGACGGTGGTTCCCACCTCGCCGGGCTGCGCTCGGCCCTGACGCGGACCCTGAACCAGTACCTCGAGGAACAGGGGCTGCTGAAGAAGTCCAAGGTCGCCACCTCCGGCGAGGACATCCGCGAGGGCCTCACCGCGGTGCTCTCGGTCAAGGTCCCCGATCCCAAGTTCTCCTCGCAGACCAAGGACAAGCTGGTCTCCTCCGAGGTCAAGCCGGTGGTGGACAGCGTGGTCTCGGAGCAACTGCGCGACTTCCTGCTCGAGCACCCCGGCGAGGCCAAGGCCATCGCCGGCAAGATCCTCGAGGCCGCCCGCGCCCGCGACGCGGCCCGCAAGGCCCGCGAGATGACCCGGCGCAAGGGCGCCCTGGACGTGGCCGGTCTGCCCGGCAAGCTGGCCGACTGCCAGGAGAAGGACCCCGCCCACTCCGAGATCTTCCTGGTGGAGGGCGATTCCGCCGGTGGCTCGGCCAAGCAGGGGCGCGACCGCCACACCCAGGCGATCCTGCCGCTCAAGGGCAAGATCCTGAACGTGGAGAAGTCGCGCTTCGAGAAGATGCTCTCCTCGGTGGAGGTGGGCAGCCTGATCACCGCGCTGGGCTGCGGCATCGGCCCCGACGAGTTCGACCCGGACAAGCTGCGCTACCACCGCATCATCATCATGACCGACGCGGACGTGGACGGCTCCCACATCCGCACCCTGCTGCTGACGTTCTTCTACCGGCAGATGCCCGAGCTGGTGGAGCGCGGCCACATCTACATTGCCCAGCCGCCGCTGTTCAAGCTCAAGAAGGGCAAGCAGGAGACCTACGTCAAGGACGAGCAGGAGCTCAACCGTTACCTGCTGCAGCAGGCCCTGCACGGGGCCCGGTTCATCCCCTTCGAGGGCGCCGCACCGATCACCGGCACCGGCCTCGAGGACCTGGCGCGCAGCCACATGACCGCCATGGCGGTGGTCGAGCGCCTGGCCAACCGCTACGACGGCGAACTGCTGCGGGCCATGGTCGACCTCGAGGAACTCACCGAGGAGCGCCTCGCCGAGGAGAACACCCTGCGCGGCTGGATCGCCCGGCTCGCCGAGCGGGCCAACGAGCTGGCCCCGCGGGGCGTGCAGTTCGAGCTCGGCCTGGGCCACCACGGCGAGGATCCGGTGATCCGGGTCACCCGCAGCGTCCACGGCGTGCCCCACGGCGTGGACATCGGCCTCGATTTCTTCCGCAGCCCCGAGTACGGCGCCATCGCCCGGCTGATCGAGAAGACCGAGGGCCTAGTGGGCGAGGGTGCGCGCATCGAGCGCGGCGAGCAGGCCGAGTCGGTGGCCAGCTTCGACGAGGCCATGAAGTGGCTGCTGGCCCAGGCGCGCAAGGGCGTCAACTTCCAGCGCTACAAGGGTCTCGGCGAGATGAACCCCGAGCAGCTCTGGGAGACCACCATGGACCCCGAGAGCCGCCGCCTGCTGCAGGTGAGCATCGAGGACGCCATCGCCGCGGATGCCGTGTTCACCACCCTGATGGGCGACGAGGTGGAACCGCGGCGGGAGTTCATCGAGGAGAACGCCCTCTCGGTGACCAACCTCGACATCTGACCCGGCCGCCGTGTCGCCGGGTTGAACGGAGGCATTGATGTTCGGCGATCTCGTCGGTGGCCTGGCCGCGAACGGGGGGCTCGAGTTCTGGATGGCGGTGGCCTTCCTGCTGGTGGCCACCGCCGGCGGCGTCTACGCCGGCTACCGCGGCATCCACCGGGCCCGGCTGATCGAGGACACCCCCACGGCCCGGGTGCGCTCCGCGCCCCAGGGCTACGTGGAACTCGAGGGCCGCTCGGGTCTGCTCGAGGGCACGCCCATCGTCGCCCCGCTCTCGGGCACCGAGTGCGTCTGGTACGACTACAAGGTGGAAAAGCGCGAGGAGACGGGCTTCGGCGAGAACCGCCGGAGCCGCTGGCGGACGGTGCGATCGGGCACCAGCGAGGGGCTCTTCCTGCTCGACGATGCCACCGGTGAATGCGTCATCGACCCGGACGGCGCCGACGTGCGCGGGGCGCGCAAGCGCACCTGGTACGGCACCACCGCCAGCCCGGCCTGGGGCATGCAGACCGGCTCCGCCTCGCTGTTCGGTCGTGGCCGCTACCGCTACGTCGAGCGGCTGCTGCTGCCGGGGCTGCCGCTCTACGCCCTGGGCGAGTTCCGCACCGTGGGCGGCGATTCCCAGCCCATGCCCTCGGTGGCCGAGGAAACCCGCGACCTGGTGCTCGCCTGGAAGCGCGACCCGCAGCAGATGGCGCGCTTCGACGCCGACGGGGACGGCCAGGTGGACATGGAGGAGTTCGCCCGCCTGCGGGCCCAGGCCCGCCGCGAGGTGATCGCTTCCCGGTCCGAGCGCCGCCGGAGCCCGGCCACCCACCTGCTGGCGTTGCCCCGCGACGGCCGGCCGTTCATCCTCGGGGCCGGCTCCCAGCACGGCCTGGCGCGCCGCTACCGCTGGCAGGGCTGGGGCCTGCTGGCCGCGGGCATGGTCGCTGGCGGCCTGCTGGCGGCCCTGATCCAGGCCCGCCTGGCCCTCTGAACCCATTCTCCAACCACGGGAACCGACGTGAGCGACGACATCCTGGCCCGCTTCGAGGGGCTGCCGCCCTTTTCCGAGATCCGCGTGGAGGCCATCGAGCCCGCCATCACCGACCGGATCGAGGCCAACCGCGCGGCCCTCGACCGACTGACCGACGCTGCCGACCCGCCGACCTGGGACAACCTGGTGGCCCCCATCGAGGCCATGGAGGATCGCCTGGAACGCAGCTGGGCACCGGTACGCCACCTCAACGGCGTGGCCTCCTCGCCGGAACTGCGCGAGGTGCACAACCGCTGCCTGGAGAAGCTCACCGCCTACTACTCGGAGAAGGCCCAGCACCCCGGCCTGTTCCGCGCCTTCAAGGCGATCGCCGAAGGCCCCGAGTACGCGCGGCTGGACGCCGTGCAGCGCAAGGTGATCGACGACGCCCTGCGCGATTTCCGTCTCGGAGGTATCGACCTGCCCGAGGCGCAGCGCGACCGTTTCCGGGCCATCGACGCCCGCCTTGCCGAGCTGGAGTCGCGCTTCGAGCAGAACCTGCTGGATGCCACCGACGCCTGGAGCCTGACCGTCACCGACCCGGCGCGCCTCGAGGGCATGCCCGAATCCGTGCGCGACCTCGCCCGCTCGGCCGCCGAGCAGCGGGGCGTGGAGGGCTGGGTCTTCAACCTCCAGGCCCCGAGTGTCATCGGCGTGCTGACCCATGCCGCCGACCGCGCCTTGCGCCGCGAGGTCTACACCGCCTTCACCACCCGCGCCTCGGACCAGGGACCCCATGCCGGTCGCTGGGACAACGGCCCGGTGATGGCCGAGATCCTGCGGCTGCGGCGGGAAAAGGCCGAACTGCTGGGCTTCGGCGACTATGCCCGGCTGTCGCTGACCACCAAGATGGCCGACTCCCCCGAGGCCGTGCTGGAATTCCTCGACGACCTCGCCCACCGGGCCGGGCCCATCGCCCGGCGCGAGTTCGACACCCTCGCCGAGTTCGCCCGCGAGAACGGCGGCCCCGAGGCCCTCGAGGCCTGGGACGTGGCCTACTGGGCCGAGCGCCTGCGCCAATCGCGTTATGCCCTCTCCCAGGAAGAACTCAAGCCCTACTTCCCGGTCGAGTGCGTGCTCGACGGGCTGTTCGCCATCGTCGGCAAGCTCTTCGGCGTGCGCGTCGCCGAGCGCGAAGGCGTGGACGCCTGGCACCCGGACGTGCGCTTCTACGCGCTCGAGGACGCCGACGGCCGGCCCCGCGGCGGCTTCTACCTCGACCTCTACGCCCGCGAGCACAAGCGCGGCGGGGCCTGGATGGACGAGTGCATCAGCCGGCGGCTGACGGCCGAGGGCATCCAGCAGCCGGTGGCCTTTCTCACCTGCAACGCGGCCCCGCCGGTGGGCGACCGACCGGCCCTGCTGACCTTCGACGAGGTCACCACGTTGTTCCACGAGTTCGGCCACGGCCTGCACCACATGCTCACCCAGGTGGAGTACCGCCCGGTCTCGGGCATCAACGGCGTGGAATGGGACGCGGTGGAACTGCCCAGCCAGCTGCTGGAGAACTGGTGCTGGGAAAAACGGGCCCTCGATCTCGTCGCCGGTCACTACCGCACCGGCGAGCCGCTGCCCGACGACCTCTTCGACCGCCTGCGGCGTTCGCGCAACTTCAATGCCGGCATGGCGATGATGCGCCAGCTGGAATTCTCGCTGTTCGACATCCGCCTGCACCGCGAGACCGGTGCAGACTGCGAACCGGCCACCATCCAGGCGATCCTCGACGCGGTCCGGGAACACGTCGCCGTGTTGCAACCGCCGGCCTTCAACCGCTTCCAGAACGGCTTTGCCCACATCTTCGCCGGCGGTTACGCGGCGGGCTACTACAGCTACAAGTGGGCCGAGGTCCTGTCCGCCGACGCCTTCGGCCGATTCGAGGAATACGACGTCTTCGACCCGCTGGTGGGGCGGGACTTTCTCGGCTGCATCCTCGAACGCGGCGGCTCCCGGCCCGCCCTGGAGCTGTTTTGCGAATTCCGCGGCCGTGAGCCCTCCATCGACGCCCTGCTGCGCCACAACGGCCTGGTCGACGGCGCCGACGGCACGGGAGTGGACGGCTCATGAGGATCGCCAGCTGGAACGTCAATTCCCTGCGGGTGCGCCTGCCCCAGGTGGAGCAGTGGCTCGCCGATGCCGCGCCCGACGTGCTCGCCCTGCAGGAAACCAAGATGACCGACGACCAGTTCCCGGCCGCGGCCTTCGAGGCCGCCGGTTACCATGCCGTGCACTCGGGCCAGAAGACCTACAACGGGGTGGCCCTGGTCAGCCGCGAACCCATCCGCGACGTGGTCACCGACATCCCCGGCCTCGACGATCCCCAGCGGCGGATCCTGGCCGGCACCGTCGGTGACACCCGGGTGCTCGATCTCTACGTGGTCAACGGCCAGGCGGTGGGCTCGGAGAAATACGCCTACAAGCTCGAATGGCTGGCGCGGGTGCGCGACTTCGTCGCCGCCGAGATCCAGCGCCATCCCCGGATGGTGGTCCTCGGGGACTTCAACATCGCCCCGACCGATGCCGACGTCCACGACCCCGAGGCCTGGCGGGAGCGCATCCTCTGCTCCACGCCCGAGCGCGAGGCCCTGCAGGCCCTGCTGGACCTGGGTTTCGAGGACACCTACCGGCTCTTCGACCAGCCCCCCGGGCAGTATTCCTGGTGGGACTACCGCCAGGCCAACTTCCGCCGCAACCGCGGCCTGCGCATCGACCTGGTGCTGGCCTCCCGGGCGCTGGCGGCGACCTGCCGGCAGGCCTGGATCGACGTCGAGCCACGGCGCTGGGAGCGGCCTTCCGACCATGCCCCGGTGGTGGCCGAATTCGGCGGGGATCCCTCCTGAGCCGCGTCCGGACGCGCCGCCGGGCTTTTTATCCCCGCCCCGATGGGGTATTTTCAGGAACCGGGAATGCCTTTGCGCGCGCCCTCGGGCGGGATGCGCGGCTTCCCCGGGACCAGGGAGCGGGCCCGCCGGGTCGTTCCGGCTCTTCCGGGCGAGCACAGCACCAACAAGAATCCTGATCGGGGGCTCGATTGCCAGGCTTTCTCAAGCGCAGGCCAACCAACCACCGCGTGGGCGTCCACCTCGACAAGCGGGGTGCCACCCTGGCCCCGGCGACCGGCCTGCGCGGTCCGCAGCCGCA
>JAAZVP010000085.1 GCA_018623495.1 Halothiobacillus sp.
CACTCTTGTTCATGCCGCACATCCGTGTGCGGCACCCTGCGGGCGCCCAGTGGGCGTGCAACCCGGCTTTCCTGCCGGGTTGTGCCCGGCCCTCGACGGGCAACCAGCCCGCCTTCGGCCCGGCGCCTCGATTGCGAACAAACCCGCAAGCCAGAGGCGCCATCGATTCGTGCAGAGGTTCCCTTGGGAGAGAGCGAGGCATGCGGATCGTGGTGAGAACACTGCTGGTGGTCCTGGCGCTGCTGGCGTTGCTGCTCGGCGGGCTGTGGGCCTTCGCCGACGGGCTGGTGCGCGCCGGGCTGGACCATTCGCTGCGCGCGGCGGGTTTCGCCGAGGTCACGGTGGGTCCGGTGGAGACCCGCTGGCTGGACGGGCGGCTGACCGTCGACGGCCTGGAGATGGACGGGCAGTCGCTGGGCGCGGTCGAGGCCCGGCTCCGGCCCGCCGCCCTGTGGAGCGGGCGGCTGGTGGTGGACGACCTCGTCCTGCGGGAGGCCGAGCTGACCCTGCGCGAGGACGAGCGCGGGCGCTGGTTCGTCGGCGGCGCCGCGTTGCCGACGGCGGCGTCTTTCCGCCAGGGGCGGCTGAGCCTGGCCCGCGTACGCCTCGAGGATGGCCGGTTGCGGCTGCAGGCGGCCGGGGCCGGCACCGCGCTGGAGCTGGGGGTGGCGCGACTGCGCGTCGACGCCCTGGAGTCGGCCCTCGCCGGGCGGCCCACCGGGTTGCGCTTCGCCGGCCGGATCGGCGAGGCGGAGGTGGACTTCGACGGCGACTGGCAGTTCGGCGAGCGCGCCCTGGTCGACGGCCGGCTGGAGGCCCGCGGCTGGCAGGCGCTGGTCGCCGACCGGCTGCCGGCGGGCCGTTCCGTCAGCGGCAGTGACTGGTCCCTGGACGGCCAGGTGACCGGGGCAGTGGGCGAGCGGCGCACGGCACTCCGCTTCCGCGGGCGCATCGGCGGGCAGTCGCTGGCCCTCGACCGGCCCACGGGTGCCGCCACCCGGCTGGACGACTGGCAATGGGAAGGCGAGCTGGAGGCCGGTGCCCTGCAGGGCACCTGGCGCTCGCTGGACAGCCGGGGCGTGCTCACCGCGGAGCGCCTCCGGGTGGAGCGCGAGGGCCTGGCCTTCACCCAGGCGGGCCTGCTGTGGCAGGGCACGCTGGAGGCCGGGCCGGAGGCCCCGCTGGCGGTGCACGGCAGTGCCGAGGGCGGTGCCGGGCAGCTGGTGCTGGGCGAGCGGGTGGCCCGCGCCCGCGCCACCGAGTTCAACGGCGTGGCCGGCGAGCAGGGCCGGCTGCGCATCCAGATGGCCGGGTTGACCGGGCTGGTGGTGGAGGGCCCCGAGGGCGCCGAGGCGCTGGCGTCCCGGGCGCTGGAGGCCGACCAGCTGGTGCTGGTCCCGGGCGATGCCCGGCTGGTGCTCGACGAGGTCCGGCTGGAGGGCGCGCGGATGCGCTTTGCCCGCACCGCCGGCGGTCGCTGGCAGGGCCTGCCGGTCCTGCTCGCGGGCGAGGATGACTGGCGCGTCGAGGTGGCCCGCCTGTCGGCCGGCGGCGACAGCCGGCTGGCCCTGGAGGACGCGGCGGTGGAGCCGGCGGTGGCCCTGGCGGTCAAGCCCGCGCAGCTGGGCGTGGTCCGCCAGGCAACGGCCGAGCGGCCCTGGCGGATCCGCCTGGAAGGCGCCCTGGCCGGCGGCGGCCGGGTGGAGGGCGAGGCCGACCTCGAACGGCTCGACATCGCCGCTGCCGGGCGTATCGCCGGGCGCCTGCGGGCGGTGCCGGCCCGTGGGCTGGCGGGCTATCTCGCGGGGCTTCCCGGGACCCGCCCGGCAGCCGGCGCGGTGGACCTGGACTTCAGCCTGGTCGCCCGCGGCGAGACCCTCAGTGGCGGTGCCCACGTGATGCTCCAGGGCCTGCGCCTGGCCGAGGGCGATGGCGGGGGGCCGGACTGGAACGCCGGCCTGGCCCTGCTGGAAGACCGCGCCGGCGAGCTGGGTCTCAACCTGCGGGTGCGCCACGGGGGCGGTGGCGCCGGCGGGCTGGCCGAGAGCGTGGCCGCCACCCTGGAGCGGGGCATCCTGGACAACCTGGTGCGGGAATACGGGGATTTCGGCCTGGATGCGCCCCGGGAGCTGCTGGCGCGCCGGCCGGTAGCCCTGCCGCTGGGCACCCTGCGTGCCGGCGGGGAGGGGCTCTCGGCCATCAGCCGCAGCCTGCTGGGTTCTGCCGCCGGGCGCCTGGCCGCCCACCCGGCCACGCGGCTGGCGGTCTGCCAGGGGACTGCCGAGGGCGCCGTGGCTGCCGCCCGGGTGCGCGAACACCTCGCCGAGGAACTGGGCGTGGCCCGCGATCGCCTGGCCGGCTGCGGGCCGCAACGGGCGGGCGCGGAGCAGACCCGCGTCTGGTTGCAGCCGCGCGACTGATCCCGCCGGCGGGCAGCCGCGCCGCGGGTGCGTCAAGGCCCGGGGATTCGCCTCACTGCGCGCCGCCCTGGTCGTCGCGGAGGGCCTCGGCCAGCGGCCGGGGCCGGGTGATGTGGTAGCCCTGGGCGTAGTCGACGCCCAGGGCCCGGGCCGTCTCCAGGATCTCGGCGCTCTCCACGAACTCGGCGATGGTGGTCAGGCCCAGGGTGTGGCCCACCTCGTTGATGGCCTGGACGAAGACCCGGTCGGTGGCCTCGACGTCGATCTTGCGGGTGAATTCGCCGTCGATCTTGAGGCAGTCCACCGGCAGGTTCTTGAGGTAGGCGAACGAGGAGAGCCCCGAGCCGAAGTCGTCCAGGGCGAACCAGCAGCCCATGCGCCGCAGCGAGCCCATCAGCTCGATGGCGGTCTCCAGGTTGCTGATGGCGGCCGTCTCGGTGACCTCGAAGCACAGCCGCCGGGCCGGTACCCGGAAGGTTTCGAGCTGCTCGCGGATGAAGCCGAGGATGTCCGGGTCGGCCAGGGAGTTGCCCGAGAGGTTGATGAAGCAGCGACCGGGCCCGTGCTCGACGTCGGCATCGATCTCGCTCAACGTCTTCAGGGCATGGCGGATCACCCAGCGGTCGACGCGCTGCATCAGGTCGTAGCGCTCGGCGGCGGGGATGAAGAAGCCGGGCGAGATGGTGCGCCCCTCGCGGTCCTGCATGCGCACCAGCACCTCGACGTGCGGGTGCCCGGCGTCGTCCTCCCGGGCCAGCGGGATGATGGTCTGGCCCAGCAGCTGCATGCGGTCCTCGCGCAGGGCCTCGCGGATCTCGCTCACCAGCTGCATCTGCTGGTGGTGGCCGCCCACCTCCTCGTCTTCCGAGCGGTAGACGTGGTAGCGGTTGCGGCCGTGTTCCTTGGCCGTGTAGCAGGCCACGTCCGCCGCGCTCAGGATGGCCTCGGGCGAGGGCCAGGCGGCGTCGATGACCACCACCCCGATGCTCACCCCGACGTTGAAGATCTGGCCCCGCCAGAGGAAGTTGAAGTCGGCGATGGTGCGCCGCAGGTCCTCGGCGATGGCGCGGGCGTGCTCCTCGTCGCAGGATTCCAGCAGCAGGCCGAACTCGTCGCCACCCAGGCGCGCGAGGATGTCGCTCTGGCGCAGGCGGTCCGGCAGCAGGCGGGTGAGCTGGCGCAGCAGCTCGTCGCCGGCGAGGTGGCCGGAGGTGTCGTTGACCACCTTGAACTGGTCGAGGTCGAGATAGAGCATGGCGTGCATGCGGCCGTCGCGCCGGGCGGTCTCCAGCATGCGCTCGAGCTCCTCTTCGAAGGCACGCCGGTTGTACAGCCCGGTGAGCGGGTCGTGGCTGGCCAGCCAGCTCATCTCCTCGGCCATGCGGCGGGCCTCGGAGACGTCGTGCAGGACCACCACCGTCCCGGTCGACTCGGGGCCGCCGTCGCGGATGGGGCTGGTGATGAACTCCACCGGCACGGTGGAACCGTCGCGGGCGCGGATCTCGCCGTGCTCGCTCTGGCCGCGGGCCCGGGGGCTGGACAGCATCTCGCCGACCGGGTCGGCCCGCTCGCCGTTGTCGCGGCAGAGGTGGAGGACGTCGTCCACCGGTCGCAGGTGGGCCTCGCCCAGCCGCCAGCCGGTCAGGGCCTCGGCCTTGGGGTTCATGTTCTCCACCCGGCCCTCGGCATCGGTGGTGATCACCCCGTCGCCGATGGACTGCAGGGTGACCGCCAGGCGCTGCTTGGCCTTCTGCAGGGCCTGCTCGGTGCGCACGCGGTTGCTGATGTCGGTGTGGGTGCCGACCATCCGCCGCACCGTCCCGCGATCGTCGTGCAGGGCCAGGCCGCGATCGAGGACCCAGAACCAGTGGCCCTCGCGGTGACGCATGCGGTGGATGTTCTCGTAGCGCCCGGTGTGCCCGCGCATGTGGGCGTCGACGTCCGCCCGGGTCTGCTCCAGGTCGTCGGGATGGACTCGCGCTCGCCACTCCTCTGCGGGGATGCCGACGTCGTGCCCGGAGAAACCCAGCATGCGCTTCCAGGTGGGCGAGAAGGTGACCCGGTCGCTGCCCACGTCCCAGTCCCACCAGCCGGTGCCGGAGCCCTCCAGCGCCAGGTGGAGCTGCTCCCGGGCCTGGCGCAGCGAGTGGTCGCTCGCCTCCAGGGCATCGAGCATGCCGTCGATCTGGTCGGAGAGCTCGCCCAGCTCGTCGGGCCGGTCGAGTTCGATGCGGTGGTCGAGGCGGCCGTCGCGGACCCTGCGGACCACGCCCAGCATGCGGTAGAGGCTGCGGGTCAGCCCGCGGGCCATCACCAGGGCGAAGAGCGTGCCCACCAGGATCGCGGCCAGGGTGTAGAACAGGCCGTCGCGGGCGGCCTGGACGATGTTGTTGGTGTTGGAGCGCTGGCTGAGGCCGATACGCGCCCAGCCGATCAGGCGGCCATCGACGGTGATGGGGGCGGCGACGTCGATGAGCTGGGGGGAGCGGCTGACGGTCTTCCGGCGGGGCTCGGCCTCCAGCAGGGCACGACTGCGCCGGTCGCGCACGTACTCGCCGGTGAGCTCGGGGCGGGTGTGGCTGAGCACGCGACCCTCGGGGGAGACCAGGAAGGCGTAGTCCAGGCCGGGGTAGTCGTCCAGCGAGTGCAGCAGCTCCTCCATGCCCACCACGTCGTTGGCCAGCACCCAGGGGGCGCCGTTGGTGGCCAGGGTGTCGGCCAGGGAGAGCGCCTGGTCCTCGCTCTGCTCGCGGAGAAAGCCCTGCTGGCGCGAGACCAGGTCGACCACGAAGATGGTCATCAGCACGGCGTGGACCAGGGCGATGCCCAGTACCAGCTGGCGGCGGATGGAGCGGGTCCAGAAGCGCCGCAGTCCCTTGATCATGTCCCCTCCGTGGGTTGCCGGATGGTGCGGACCTCGGCCTCGAAACGGCGGATGAAGTCGCGTACCGGGTCGTAGGTGGCGTTGTCGGCGGTGACGAAGCCGTCGGACTCCATGCCCGCCAGGATGCTCCGGCCCGCCTCGCTGTCGGGCAGGGTCACCAGCACGTCGGTGACCGTCTCCACCACCTCCGCGGGCACGTCCTCGCGGACCACCATGCTGTTGTTGGGCAGCGGGTCGGTCTCCCAGCGGACCTC
>JAAZVP010000086.1 GCA_018623495.1 Halothiobacillus sp.
GGCCGCGCACGGGGGTGGGCACGGCCACGCGGAGGATCGGCGGGCGCTGACTCATGGGGCCATGATAACCGGGCAGCCGCCGGGGTGGAGACGGGATCCGGGGCCCGGGGCGGCGCCGGGTTTCAGGCGGGTGCACAAACGCAAAAGCCCCGGCCGGGCCGGGGCTTTCCGGGCGCCGGGGGACGGCGCCACGCGAGCATTCAGAGTGCGGCCATCGCTCAGCTCAGGCCGCGGATCCGCGCATTCAGGCGGCTCTTCTGACGCGCCGCCTTGTTCTGATGCAGGATGCCCTTGTTGACCATGCTGTCGATGACCGGCACGGCCTTCTGGAAGGCTTCCTGGGCCTGGGCCTTGTCGCCCGACTCGATGGCCTTCTCGGTGTTCTTGATGAAGGTACGAACCTTCGACCGATGCATCATGTTGCGCTGACGGGCCTTTTCCGCCTGGCGCACACGTTTCCGCGCTTGTGCTGTGTTAGCCAATTTCGGCTCCCCTGAATGCGTGTGGACTCGAGGTCAAAGCGGCAATCATACGCACCGACCGGCAAATGTCAAACGGGTTTCGGCCGGAAGCCCAAGCCGGGCCGGGGCCCGATTCCCGGGTCTTCCCCGGGGCCGTCCATCGACTCTTCCCGCCCCGGCTAGACCAGAACCAGGTTGTCCCGGTGGATGAGCTCGGGCTCGTCGACGTAGCCCAGGATCGTCTCGATGGCATCCGAGGCGGCGCCGCAGATCCGGCGACTCTCGCCGGCGGCGTAGTTGGCCAGGCCGCGGGCGATCTCGCGGCCATCGGGGGCCACGCAGGCGACCATCTCGCCGCGGCCGAAGGCGCCCTCCACCCGCCGCACCCCCACGGGCAGCAGGCTGCGGCCCTGCTCCACCAGCGCCCGGACCGCCCCCTCGTCCAGGTGCAGGCGACCCATCACCCGCAGCTGGCCGGCGATCCACTGCTTGCGGGCCACCAGCGGCTCGCGGTCGGGGTAGAGCAGCGTGCCGAGGGCCTCGCCGCGGGCCAGGCGCGACAACACCCGCGGCTGCCGACCCGAGGCGATCAGGGTGGTGGCCCCCGAACGCGCCGCGCGCCGCGCGGCGCGGACCTTGGTCAGCATGCCCCCGCGCCCCAGGGCACCGCCGCTCCCGCCGGCCATGGCCTCGAGGCCCGTGTCATTGGCGCGCACGCGGTCGAGCAGGCGGGCTTCGGGATTGCCGCGCGGATCGCTGTCGAAGACGCCTTCCTGGTCGGTGAGGATCACCAGGGCGTCGGCCTCCACCAGGTTGGCGGTCAGCGCGGCAAGGGTGTCGTTGTCGCCGAAGCGGATCTCCTCGGTGGCGACCGTGTCGTTCTCGTTGACCACCGGAACCACGCCGAGCTGCAACAGGGTGCGCAGGGTGGAGCGGGCATTGAGGTAGCGCTGGCGGTCGGAGAGGTCCTCGTGGGTGAGGAGCACCTGGGCGGAATGGAAACCGTGCTCGCGGAAGACGCTCTCGTAGGCCTGCACGAGCCCCATCTGGCCCACCGCGGCCGCGGCCTGCAGTTCGTGCAGGGCCGAGGGCCGGGCCGCCCAGCCCAGTCGCCGGATGCCCTCGGCCACCGCCCCGGAGGAGACCAGCACCACCTCGCGGCCCGCGTTGCGCAGCGCGGCGATCTGCTCGGCCCAGTCGCCCAGGGCGTCGAGGTCCAGGCCGCGCCCGTCGTCGGTGACCATGGCGCTGCCGATCTTGACCACCCAGCGGCGCGTGTCGGCGAGATGTTCGTGGCTGATTTCCATGTTTCCCTTCGGGGCGGTTCTCGGTCGCAAGCCCGGCCATGATGCGAGCGATCTCGACCCTGCGGCAAGCCCGGCCCGCCGGGGGCCCAGGGCCTCAGGTGGTCAGCGGTCGTTGTGCCACTGGTCTTCCAGGTACGCCATGACGGCCAGGCAGAGTTCGCGCGTGCCCTCGCCGGTGCTGGCGGAAACCGCGAACACGGGGCCCTTCCAGTCGAGTTCGCGCACGATCTCCTCGCGCCAGGCCTCGCGCTCGTCGTCGGCCAGCAGGTCGATCTTGTTGAGCACCAGCCAGCGCTCGCGGCGTGCGAGTGCCGGGTCGAACCGCTCGAGCTCGGCAACGATCCGTCGGACCTGGGCGACCGGGTCGGTGCCCAGGTCCGAGGGCATCACGTCCACCACGTGGAGCAAAAGGTGGGTCCGGGCGAGGTGCTTGAGAAAGCGCACGCCCAGCCCGGCCCCCTCGGCAGCCCCCTCGATCAGCCCGGGGATGTCGGCGACCACGAAGGAGCGATGCGGCTCGGGCCGGACGACGCCGAGGTGGGGGTGGATCGTGGTGAAGGGATAGTCGGCGACCTTGGGCTTGGCCGCCGATATCGCCCGGATGAGCGTCGACTTGCCGGCATTGGGCATGCCCAGCAGACCCACGTCCGCCAGCACCTGGAGCTCCAGGCGCAATCGGCGCATCTCCCCCGGCGTGCCGTTGGTGGACTGGCGCGGCGTGCGATTGGTGGAGCTCTTGAACCGGCTGTTGCCCAGGCCGTGGTGCCCGCCGCGGGCCACCAGCAGCCGCTGGCCGTGACCGACGACGTCGCCGATCTGCTCGTCGGTGTCGGCCTCGACCACCAGCGTGCCCACGGGCACGGGGATCTCGAGGTCCTCGCCCCGGGCGCCGGTCATGTTGCTGCCGCGCCCCTTCTTCCCGCGCCCGGCGGAGAACATCTTGTTGAAGCGCAGGTCCACCAGGGTGTTGAGGGCCTCGTCCCCCACCAGGTAGACGTTGCCGCCATCGCCACCGTCACCGCCGTCTGGGCCGCCCATGGGCACGTACTTCTCGCGGCGGAAACTGACGGTGCCGTTGCCACCGTCGCCGGCCTTGACCCGGATGGTTGTCTCGTCGACGAACTTCATGGGGCATCCCCGCCGCCCGCAGGCGACCCTGCTGCATCAAAAAAGCCCCGTCGGGACGGGGCTCCTGCGCTCATCGGCCGTGGACCGGCGAGCCTTCTCAGGCGGGTACGACGCTGATGTACTTGCGCTTGCGCGGACCGCGGGTCTCGAAGACCACCTTGCCGTCGGACTTGGCGAAGAGGGTGTAATCCTTGCCGCAGCCGACGTTGGTGCCCGGGTGGAACTGGGTGCCGCGCTGGCGAACCAGGATGTTGCCCGCGAGCACTTCCTGGCCACCGAAACGCTTCACGCCAAGACGCTTGGAAATCGAATCGCGGCCGTTACGTGTACTGCCTGCTGCCTTCTTGTGAGCCATTGCCTTGAGACCTCGTTCGGTTAGCCGGCGATGCCGGTGATCTTGAGCTCGGTGTAGTTCTGCCGGTGGCCCTGGCGACGGAGATAGCCCTTGCGCCGCTTGAACTTGACCACGTCGATCTTCTTGCCGCGGCCGTGGCTCTCGACGGTGGCGGTCACCCTGGCACCGTCAACGGTCGGCTTGCCGATCTTGACGTCCTTGCCGTCCGCCACCAGCAGGACGCGGTCCAGCTCGATGCTGTCGCCCTGCTCGGCGTCGAGGCTCTCCACGCGGAGGCTGTCGCCCTCGGAAACCCGATACTGCTTGCCACCGGTCTCGATTACAGCGTACATGTGTGGATGCTCCAAAAATTCGCGTCGCCCGAAAAGACGCGAGAGCATAGGCAATTGCCCGCCCCAAGTCAATGCCCCGGCGAGATCCGCCCGCGGGATGCGGGAGCAGGCACACGGGTTATACTGGCGCGCGTCCACCCAATCCCGCAAGCGGCCGCAACAATGAACATCCAACAGGTGCGCGAGCTCGCCGCCCCCGACATGCAGCGCGTCGACGAACTGATCCAGCGCCGCCTGCACTCGGACGTGGTGCTGATCAACCAGTTGAGCACCCACATCATCAACGGCGGGGGCAAGCGTCTGCGCCCGCTGATCGTCCTGCTCGCGGCCAATGCCTGCGGCTACCGCGGCGAACAGCACGTCAACCTGGCCGCGGTGGTGGAGTTCATCCACACCTCCACGCTGCTGCACGACGACGTGGTGGATGCCTCCGAACTGCGCCGCGGACGGGACACGGCCAACGCCCTGTTCGGCAACGAAGCCAGCGTGCTGGTGGGCGACTTCCTCTATTCGCGCTCCTTCCAGATGATGGTGGAATCCGACAGCATGCGGGTGATGCAGGTGCTCGCCGAGGCGACCAACGTGATCGCCGAGGGCGAGGTCATGCAGCTGCTGAACTGCCACGACCCGGAAACCGACGAGGACCGCTACATGGCGGTCATCCGCTCCAAGACCGCCAAGCTCTTCGAGGCGGCCGCCCGGCTGGGCGGCGTGCTCGGCGGCTCCGGCGAGGGGCGCGAACGGGCGCTGGCCGACTACGGCATGCACCTGGGCACCGCCTTCCAGCTGGTGGACGACGCCCTCGACTACAAGGCCGACCGGGACACCCTGGGCAAGGAAATCGGCGACGACCTCGCCGAGGGCAAACCCACCCTGCCCCTGATCCACGCCATGCGCACGGGCCCGGCGGAGGGCGCCCGCGTGATCCGCGAGGCGATCGAGAGCGGCGGCCGGGCAAACCTCGAGCCGATCCTTGCCGCCATTGACGCCGCCGGCTCGCTCGAATACACTTTCGAACTTGCCAGGGAGGAGGCCGCCCGGGCCAACCAGGCCCTTGACGGCATTCCCGACTCCCCCTGGCGGGACGCGCTGGCCACCCTGGCCGACTACGCCGTGTCCCGTGACCATTGAAGCAGTCGGAGTGTAGCTCAGCCTGGTAGAGCACTACCTTCGGGAGGTAGGGGTCGTAGGTTCGAATCCTGCCACTCCGACCATCTTTTGCCCCCCCCCGCTGCACCGCGGCCCTGCGAATCCGGACCCACCCGGACTTGCAATTCCCCCGATTCCTGCTAGAGCTTGAAGCGATGTGCCCACGTGGCACAGGGACCAAGGAAACCCCAACTCGATGGACCAAGGAGAACGTCATGCGACGCACCACCCTTCTCTCCCTGCTTCTGCTCGCCCTGATGCTGCCCGTCTCGGCCATGGCCGCGGGCATCGACATCAACAGCGCCGGGAAGGCGCAACTCGAGACCCTGCCGGGCGTGGGCCCGGTCAAGGCCGAACGCATCGTCGCCCATCGCGAGGCGAACGGCGACTTCACCTCGGTCGACCAGCTCACCGAGGTGAGCGGCATCGGCCCGGCGACGCTGGAGAAACTGCAGGATCTTGTCTCCGTCACCAAAGAGGGAGAATGAAGCCATCGCCGGGGCAGAGACCCCGGCTCCTGCCTCGAATCACTCTACAGTGACCGATTTCGCTAGATTCCGCGGCTGGTCCACGTCCGTGCCCTTGAGCACGGCCACGTGGTAGGCCAGCAGCTGCAGCGGGACGGTAAAGATGATCGGCGCACTGATGCGCCCGATGTCGGAGGCCACGCTCAGCACCGTGGCATCGGCTTGCCTTTCCACCCCGCA
>JAAZVP010000014.1 GCA_018623495.1 Halothiobacillus sp.
CCGTCCCCGCGGCCTGTTCCCGCACGGCCCCGCAGCTCGGCGAACGCGAGCCATGGATGGCGAGCTGAACCTCCGCACCAGGGAAGGTTCCCGCCCCGCGGCCTGTTCCCGCACGGCCCCGCAGCTCGGCGAATGCGAGCCATGGATGGCGAGCTGAACCTCCGCACCAGGGAAGGTTCCCCCTCACCCCGGCCCTCTCCCCTGCGGGGAGAGGGGGAGGGCCCTCCAGGTGCTCGGTCGGCCCGGTGGCGGGGCGAGGGATGATCGTTGCAACCCGGGCGGGGTCTGTAAACGCGATCGGCCGCGCGGCCCTCGGCTGGTGGAAACCCCGCCCGCGATGCGTTCACATCCCGGCAATGAACTCCGCGGAGGGCGCGTGTCATAATGCACTACACCCGATTATCGGCGGGGCCGGGCCCCGCCCGTCATTCCAGCGATCGAGAGGAAGCAGCACAGTGATGCGCAAAACCCTGATCATCGGCCTGCTGGCCGCCGGATTCTCCACCGCGGCCCTGGCGGGTGACGCGGCGGACAAGCTCGAAAAGCACCTCCAGGAGACCATGCCCGACGTCCCCGTCTCCTCGGTGAGCGAGACGCCCGTGGAGGGCATCTACGAGGTGGTGGCCGGTACCGAGGTGGTCTACATGACCGCCGACGGCGACTACATGTTCCAGGGCAACCTGCTGGACATGAACGCGCGGGTGAACCTCACCGAGCAGCGCCGTTCCGAGATGCGCCTGGCCCTGCTCGAAGAGATCGACGAGTCGCGCATGGTGGTCTACGCGCCGGAGGGCGAGAAGCGCCACACCGTCACGGTCTTCACCGATACCTCCTGCCCCTACTGCCAGAAGCTCCACAAGGAGATCCCCAAGCTCACCGAGAACGGCGTCGAGGTGCGTTACATTCTCTACCCGCGCTCGGGCCCCGGCTCCCCCGCCTACAAGACCGCCGAGGCCGCGGCCTGTGCCGACGACACCAAGGCCGCCGTGGATCAGGCCATGAACGGCCAGTCCATCGACCTCGAGGCCTGCGAGCAGAGCGGCATCCCGCGCAACCGCGAATTGGCCCGCAAGATGGGCCTGCGCGGCACGCCGTTCATCGTCACCGACAGCGGCCTCACCATTCCCGGCTACCGCCCGGCCGAGGAGCTGATCAAGGCACTCGACGCCACCGCCGACCGCTCCTGAAGGACGCGGCCCGGCGGCAAGAGGGCGGGTCCTTCGTGGCCCGCCTTTTTCGTGGCCGAGGGAAAATCACCGGGCCGTGAAGCGGCCGGCGTTGCGGTCCTTGGCGATGTGCTCGAAGGGCAGGACGAGGCCGTGCATGGCGATGTGGACGCCGGGTCGCGGGTCGCACTGGAGAAAGCCGAGGGCCAGGGCGAGGTTGGCGGTGGCCTCGACGGGGTCGATGGTGAAGGGGACCATGGCACCGGTGAGCACGATGGTGCGGTCGGCGAGCCGGGCCCGGAGAAAGCGGGCGGTGGTGTCCATGGTGTCGGTGCCGTGGACGACGATCACCCGCCGGGCGGGGGAGGCCGCGATGGCCTGGGCCAGTGTCTCCCGGTCGGCGGTGGTGAGGTCGAGGCTGTCCTTGTGGATCAGGCCGCGGATCTCGATGTCGAGGTTCTGGCCGGGGTAGCCGAGGATGCGTTCCACGGCGGCGGTGCTGGAGGGGTTTTCCAGCACGCCTCGCAGGGGGTCGTAGGCCTTGTTGAAGGTGCCGCCGGTGTCGACGACCAGGACGGGATCGGCCATCAGTAGAGGTGGGCGAACATCTTGCGCCGGTATTCCTTCACCAGCGGGTGGTCGCTGCCCAGCATCTCGAAGACGGAGAGCAGGCCGCGCCGGCCGGCGTCGTCGTCGAAGCCGCGGTCGCGGGCGAGGATGGCCAGGTACTGCTCCAGCGCCCCCTGGTAGTCCTGCGTGGAGATGAGCACGGCGGCGAGCTTCTGGCGGGCGTCGAGATCGGCGGGATCGGCCTCGATGCGCCCGCGCAGCTCGTCGGGATCGCCGGCCTCGGCGGCGGTGGCGGCCATGTCCACCTGGGCGGCGAGTTCGGCGGCGCCCTCGAAGTCCGACGGCAGGCTGTCGGCGATCTGGCGGGCCTGGTCGAGGTTGCCTTCCTCGATGTCGAGCCGGGCGATGTCGACCAGCACGCCGCGGTTTTCCGGGTCGAGCCGGTTGGCCTGAGTGAGCAGTTCGCGGGCCCGGGTGTTGTCACCGGCCTCGGCGGCCTCGCGCGCCTGGCCGCGGAGCTTGTCGGACTCGCGGAAGATGTGGCGGTCGATGAGCGCGCGGATCCGGGATTCGGGCTGGAGGCCCATGAATTCGTCGACGGCCTCGCCGTTCTTGAAGATCTTGACGGTGGGCAGGCTGCGCACCCCGTACTGGCCCGCCAGCGCCTGTTCCTGGTCGGTGTCGACCTTGGCCAGGACGACCTCGCCGCCGTAGGACTCGACGATCTCGGTGAGCACGGGCATCAGCTGCTGGCAGGGGCCGCACCAGGCGGCCCAGAAGTCCACGACCACCGGGACCTCGTGGGAGCGGTCGAGGACCTGGGCCTGGAAGTCTGCCTGGGATACGTCGAATACGTTCATGCGTGGCCTGTCTCCGTGTTCTCGCTGGGCTGTGGGGATGCGCCGGCCGCGGGCGGCCTTGCCGTAACGGCCATCTGACGCCAATATGGGGGCGCCGCGGCGGGTTTCAAGGCCCGCCATCGGGCCCATTCGGATCCACGGAGTTTACCGGACAAGCATGGCCAGCGAATACGATGCCTCCGCCATCGAGGTCCTCTCGGGCCTCGACCCGGTGCGCAAGCGCCCGGGGATGTACACCGACACCAGCCGGCCCAACCACCTCGCCCAGGAGGTGATCGACAACAGCGTCGACGAGGCCCTGGCCGGGCACGCCGGGCGGATCACGGTGACGCTGTTCGCTGACGGTTCGCTGGAGGTGGCCGACGACGGCCGGGGCATGCCGGTGGACATCCACCCGGACAAGGGCGTGCCGGGGGTCGAGCTGATCCTGGGTACGCTGCATGCCGGCGGCAAGTTTTCCGACCGCAGCTACCAGTTCTCCGGTGGGCTGCACGGGGTGGGGGTCTCGGTGGTGAATGCGCTCTCCAGCCGGCTCGACCTGCTGGTGCGCCGCGACGGCCGCGAGTACCGCATGCGCTTCGCCGGCGGCGAGCGGGTCGAGCCGCTCACCGAGACCGGCACCGTGGGCAAGCGCAACACGGGCACCACGCTGCGGTTCTGGCCCGATGCTCACTATTTCGACAGCGAGCGCTTCGCCCTGGCGCCGATGAAGCGCCTGCTGCGGGCCAAGGCGGTGCTCTGCCCGGGGCTGGAGATCGTCTTCCACGACCAGGCGAAGAACGAGACCGAGCGCTGGTGCTACGCGGACGGGCTCACCGACTATCTCGCCACCGAGCTGGCCGACCTGGAGCGCCTGCCGGAGGGCGAGCCGTTCACCGGCGATTTCACCTCGGAGAACGAGGCGGTGGCCTGGGCGCTGGCCTGGCTCCCCGAGGGCGGCGAGGGCATGGCCGAGTCCTACGTCAACCTGATCCCCACCCCCCAGGGCGGTACCCACGTCAACGGCCTGCGCTCGGGGCTCACCGACGCCATGCGCGAGTTCTGCGAGTTCCGCAGCCTGCTGCCGCGGGGCGTGAAGCTGGTGCCCGACGACCTCTGGGACGGCATCGCCTACGTGATCTCGGTCAAGCTGCGCGATCCGCAGTTCTCCGGCCAGACCAAGGAGCGGCTCTCCTCGCGGGAGGTGGCGGCCTTCGTCTCCGGGGTGGTCAAGGATGCCTTCTCCCTGTGGCTCAACCAGCATCCCGAGGTGGGCGAGGCGCTGGCCCAGGTGGTGATCGGCAATGCCCAGCGCCGCATCCGCAAGTCCAGGAAGGTGGTACGCAAGCGGGTGACCAGCGGGCCGGCGCTGCCGGGCAAGCTGGCCGACTGCACCTCCCAGGACCCCGCGCGCACCGAGCTCTTCCTGGTGGAGGGGGACTCGGCCGGCGGCTCGGCCAAGCAGGCCCGCGACCGCGAGTTCCAGGCGATCATGCCCCTGCGGGGCAAGATCCTCAACACCTGGGACGTGGCCCCCGACCAGGTGCTCGCCTCCCAGGAGGTGCACGACATCGCCGTGGCCGTGGGCGTGGAGCCGGGCTCGAACAAGCTCGAGGGTCTGCGCTACGGCAAGATCTGCATCCTGGCGGATGCCGACTCCGACGGCCTGCACATCTCCACGCTGCTGTGCGCGCTGTTTCTGCGCCACTTCCGCCCGCTGGTGGAGGCGGGCCACGTGTTCGTGGCCATGCCGCCGCTGTACCGCATCGACGTGGGCAAGCAGGTCTACTACGCGCTCGACGATGCGGAGAAGCAGGGCGTGGTGGACCGCATCCAGGCCGAGAAGCCACGGGCGAAGGTGGCCGTGACCCGCTTCAAGGGCCTGGGGGAGATGAACCCCGTGCAGCTGCGCGAATCCACCATTTCGCCCGATTCGCGCCGCCTGGTGCGCCTGACGGTGGATGCCGCCAGCGAAACCGACGCCCTGATGGACATGCTTCTCGGCCGCGGCCGAGCCGGCGACCGCCGGCAGTGGCTGGAGGACAAGGGGAACCTGGCGGAGGTCTGATCCGGGCGTTCAGCCGGTAGCGTTCAGCGCGCAGGGGCGGCTTTCGCAACTCGCCTTTTCCGAACGCTGCACGTTACCGGCCGCGCGCTGCACCCTCAGCCCCCGGCGACATCCACGTGCAGGGTGAGTTTCTGGCCCGGGTGGATGTAGCCGTCGACGTCGTTCCAGCGGCGCAGGTCGTCCACGGAGACGTCGAAGCGCTGGGCGATGGTGTAGAGGGAGTCCCCCCGGCGGACGTTGTAGCGCACGGTCTGCTGGCGGGCCGGGGTGTCGGCCGGGCGGGACGCGCCCGCGCGCACGATGAGTTCCTGCCCGGGCTGGAGGACGGCGTCGGTGCCGATGCCGTTCCAGCGTGCCAGCTGGTGGTGGTCGACGTCGTAGCGCCGGGCGATGGTCCAGAGGCTCTCGCCGCTGGCGACCACGTGCACGGAGGCCTCGCCCCCGCCGGTCGCGGTCCCGCCGCTTTGGCCGCCGTCGGTCCACACGGTCAGCCGGTCGCCCGGGCGCAGGACGGCGTCCTCGTCCAGTTCGTTCCAGTGGGCCAGGTCGTGGTGGGAGACGCCATAGCGGCGGGCGATCTTCCACAGGCTGTCGCCGCTTTTCACCGCGTGCACCAGGCGGATGCGGTCGTCACCGTCGTCGGCGGCCCCGGCCACCCGCTGGCCTTCACGTCCGCCGACGGGGATCAGCAGGTGGTCGCCGGCGCGGATCAGGCTGCGGTGGAGGTCGTTGGTGGCCATCACCGCGGAGACGCTCACGTGGTAGTCGTCGGCGATCTCGGAGAGGGTCTCGCCGGGCTCGATGGTATGGCGTACCCAGGTGACGCGGCGCTCGGGCGGAAGGGTGGCCAGCTCCTTGCGGAAGGCGTCCACCTTGTCGCGCGGCAGCATCAGGTAGTGCGGCCCGGTGGGATCGGTGGCCCAGCGGTTGAAACCGGGGTTGAGGTGCTGGAGGTCGTCGAGGTCCATTTCGGCGAGTCTCGCCGCCAGGGCGAGATCGATCTGCGAGCCCACGTTCACCCGCTCCAGGTAAGGCTCGTTGGGGATCTCGGCGAGGTTGAGCTCGGCCGCCCCGCGCTCCTTGAGCAGCCTGGCCAGGGCGATCAGCTTGGGCACGTAGGCGCGGGTCTCGTTGGGCAGGCGCAGGTTCCAGAAGTCGGTGGGAAGACCGTTCTCGCGGTTGCGCCGGATGGCCCGGCTGACGGTGCCGCCGCCGGCGTTGTAGCTGGCCAGGGCCAGCATCCAGTCGCCGTCGAAGCGCTCGCTGAGCTGCTTGAGGTAGTCGAGCGCCGCGCGGGTGGAGGCGTAGATGTCGCGCCGACCGTCGTACCACCAGTTCTGCTTGAGGCCGAAGTGGCGCCCGGTGGAGGGGATGAACTGCCAGATGCCGGCCGCCCGGCCGTGGGAGTAGGCGAACGGCTGGAAGGCACTCTCCACGATCGGCAGCAGGGCGAGCTCGGCGGGCAGACCCCGCTCCTCGATCTGCTCCATGATCAGGTAGAGGTAGGGGCGCGCCCGCTCGCTGGCCCGGGCGAGGTAGTCGGTGTGCGCGGCGTACCACTCGTACTGGCTGCGCACCCGCTTGTTGTCCGGCAGGGGCAGCCCGAAGCCGGCCTCGATGCGGGTCCAGATGTCGTCGTGGCGTGTCGCTTCGTCACGGTCCGCGGCGTCCGCCCGGTCGCCGGAGGCCAGGCCGAAGGGGTCCTCGCCGCGGGCCGAGGCCGGTGCGGGGCTGTGCTCGGGCAGGCGGTCGATCACCGCCACGTGGCGGCGGGCGGCGGCCTCCATGGTCTCGCGCTCGGCCGCCGAGGGGCCGGGCGCGGCGGGCTTGTCGCTGCGCGCCTGGGGGCTGACGGGGTCCGGGCGCGAGGCCTGCTCGAGTACGCAGCCCTGCAGGCCGACGAGCGAGACCAGCGCCAGGGAGCCGAGTGTGCTTCGGGTTTTCATTCTTGGGTCCTCGGGATGGGATCAGCCGGCGGCGTCGATGTCGTCCTTCCACTGCCGCAGGGCGGCAAAGACCTCCCAGTCCTGGCGCAGGCGGCCGTCGACGTAGGCCTCGGCGGCCTCGCGCACGGCGGGGACGTCCCAGCGCAGGAAGGGATTGGTGGCGCGCTCGAGTTCGAGGGTCGCGGGCACCGTGGGGCGGTCGGCGTCGCGCCGCTCGCGGTCGCCGGTGATGCGCCGGGCGATGGCGTCGCTGTCGGGTTCCACCTGGCGGGCGAAATCGAGATTGTCGAGGGTGTACTCGTGCCCGCAGTACACCCAGGTGGACTCGGGCAGGGCGCGGATCTTTTCCAGCGACTCGAACATCTGCCGGGGCGTGCCCTCGAAGAGCTTGCCGCAGCCGCCGGTGAACAGGGTGTCGCCGCAGAACAGGGCCTCGCGGTGGACGTAGGCGATGTGCCCGGCGGTGTGCCCGGGGGTGTCGAGGACCTCGAAGGCGAGCCCCAGCCCTTCCGGCTCCACGCGGTCGCCTTCCCGGAGGGGGTGGTCCATGCCGGGGACCGACTCGTGCGCCGGTCCGAAGACGGGCACTGGGAAGCGGTCGCGGATCTCGGCGATGCCGCCCACGTGGTCCGCGTGGTGGTGGGTGACCAGGATCGCCACCGGCTCGGTGTTCTCGCGCTCGATGGCCTCGAGTACCGGTGCCGCCTCGCCGGGGTCGACGATGGCCACGCGGCGCTCCTCGCCCTGGATGATCCAGACGTAGTTGTCCTTGAACGCTGAAACCGGATAAACCTGCATCGCCGGGCCCTTTTGGTTTGCCAACACCGCGACTATTCTACGGGCATCCGGGTTGGGGATTAAGTCGTGATGCAGTTCGGCGTGTCAACAACTGTCTGCCGGCGCTGGGCCGGGCCGGGGACGGACCGATGAGTCGCGAGCGGGTCGCGGCGCTGGCCGACCTGGAGGCGTGGTATGCTTCGCCGCTCGGCGACGCGGTGCTGGAGGACGTTGCCGGCCACCTGCGGATGCTGCTCGACGCCACGCCCGGTGACCGCGCGCTGGTGCATGGCCCGGCGGCACTCTGCCGCGCCCTGGACCAGCCGCTGGCGCGTTTCGAACACGTCTGGCGAGGCGGCACGGCGGGGCGGCCGGCGGATCTCGGCATGGTCCCGGAGGCCCTGCCGCTGGAGGCCGGCACGCTCGACCTGCTGGTGCTGGGCCACAGCCTGGACGGGACGACCGACCGGCTGGCGGTCCTGGCCGAGGCGGAGCGCGTGCTGGCCGGCGAGGGCCTGCTGCTGCTGGTGGATTTCAACCCGGTGAGCCTGTTCGGCCTGCGCCACTGGCTGCCGGGCGGGGAGGGGCCCTTCACCGGCGAATGGCACTACCCCGGCACGCTGTGGTTGCGCCACCGCCTGCAGGGGCTGGGGCTGTCGATCGAGGACGGCCGCAGCGTGTTCTTTCGCCTGCCGTGCCGCCGCCGGGCGGTGCTCGCCGGCAGCCGCATCCTCGACGCCGTGGGGCCGCGCCTGTGGCCGGGGCTGGGGGCGATCAGCCTGATCCTGGCGCGCAAGCGGGTGCCCGGCATCACCCCGTTGCGCAGCCGCTGGCGCGAGGCCGAGCGGGCCCGCGGCGGCCTGGCCCATCCCCTGCGTTGAAAGCGAATCGATGAGCGAGCGAGAGAAACCCATGGTCGAGGCATTCACCGACGGCGCCTGCCGCGGCAACCCCGGTCCCGGTGGCTGGGGGGTGCTGTTGCGCTACGGCGACAACCACAAGGAGCTCTTCGGCGGCGAGGCGGAGACCACCAACAACCGCATGGAGCTCACCGCCGCCATCCGCGCCCTGGAGAGCCTCAAGCGCCCCTGCCGGGTGCGCATCACCACCGACTCCAACTACGTCAAGCAGGGCATCACCCAGTGGCTGGCCAACTGGAAGCGCCGCAACTGGCGCACCGCCGACAAGAAGCCGGTGAAGAACCGCGACCTGTGGCAGCGCCTGGACGAGGCCGCCGGTCGCCACGAGGTGGAGTGGGCCTGGGTGCGTGGCCACAGCGGCCACCCGGAGAACGAGCGGGCCGACGAACTGGCCAACCGGGGCATCGACGAGTGCGTGGGGCGCTGAGGCCATGTCGCGACTGATCATGATGGACACCGAGACCACCGGCCTCGAACCCGAGGCGGGTCACCGGATCATCGAGATTGGCGGCGTGGAGGTGGTCAACCGGCGGCTCACGGGCAACAACTTCCACTGCTACATCCAGCCCGACCGCGAGGTGGACCCGGAGGCCTTCGAGGTCCACGGAATCGGCGCGGACTTCCTCGCCGACAAGCCGCGCTTCGGCGATGTCGTCGACGGCTTCCTCGACTACATCCGCGGCGCCGAGCTGGTGATCCACAACGCGCCCTTCGACGTGAATTTCCTCGACCACGAGCTGGAGTGGCTGGGGCGCGACCTCGGGCGGGTGGCCGACTACGCCCGGGTGACCGATTCGCTGGCCATGGCCCGGCGCCTGCATCCGGGGCAGAAGAACAGCCTGGACGCGCTGTGCAAGCGCTACGAGATCAACAACAGCCACCGCGATCTGCACGGCGCCCTGCTGGACTCGGAGATCCTGGCCGACGTCTTTCTCGCCATGACCGGTGGCCAGTCGGCGCTGCTCCTGGACGGCGAGGCCGACAAGGAAGCCGACGCCGGCGGTGGCATCCGGCGGCTGCCTGCCGAGCGTCCGCGACTGAAGGTGATCCGGCCCTCGGGGGCGGAGCTGGAGGCCCACCGGGAGTGGGTAGGCCGCCTGGACGGCAAGGGCGGCGAGGACAACCCGTGGCGCGCCCTGGGCGACGAGGGGGGGCAGGCCGGCTGAGCCGGGCCCGGCGGCGTGGTCGACTGCGGGGTCAGAACGAGTGGCGCATGACGCGCTGCTTCTCGCGCTTCCAGTCGCGCTCTTTCTCGGTGGCCCGCTTGTCGTGGGCCTTCTTGCCCTTGGCCAGGCCGATCTGGAGCTTGGCCCGACCGCGTTTCCAGTAGAGCTTGAGTGGCACCAGGGCCATGCCTTTCTGGTCCACGGCGCCCACCAGCCGGCTGATCTCGCTGGCGTGCAGCAGCAGTTTGCGGGTGCGTTGGGGATCGGGCGTGATGTGGGTGGAGACCGAGGGCAGCGGGTCGATGTTGGACCCGAACAGGAAGGCCTCGCCGTTTTTCAGCAGCACGTAGGCCTCGGCGATCTGGGCCCGCCCGGCACGCAGGCTCTTCACTTCCCAGCCCTCGAGCACCAGGCCGGCCTCGAGGGTCTCCAGGATCTGGAAATCGTGGCGCGCCTTCTTGTTGAGCGCGATCACGTTGTTCTCGCCCTGGGGCTTTTTCTTCTTTGCCTTGGCCATGCGTCTCGCTCACCGTCGCGTGGCGCCCGCCGCGCGGTTGTTACCCTGGATCAATTGCAGGAGAATGAGCCGGAACCCGCCCCGGTGGCGGGCCACGGCTCCGTCGGGGACGTGTGCAGTCCGCGGGCGGGGCGCGTTGTCCGGCCGCATAGACTAACGCACATCAGGGAACTGTGGAAAACATGCAGAGAAGAACCTCGATCCACGGTGAATGGTCCTCCCGGCTGATCTTCATCCTCGCGGCCGCGGGGTCGGCGGTCGGCCTGGGCAACGTCTGGAAGTTTCCCTACATCACCGGCGAGAACGGCGGCGGGGCCTTCGTCATCGTCTACCTGGCCTGCATCGCCGCCATCGGCATTCCCATCATGATGGCCGAGATCATGCTCGGGCGCCGCGGCCGGCAGAGCCCCATCAACACCATGCGGGTGCTGGCGGTGGAGGAGGGGGCCCATCCCGGCTGGCGCTACCTCGGCTGGCTGGGGGTGGTCTCGGGGTTCTTCATCCTCTCGTTCTACAGCGTCATCGCCGGTTGGGCGCTGGCCTACGTGTTCTATTCCGGTGCCGGGCTGTTCGCCGGGGCCGACGCCGAGGCCGTGGGCTCGCTGTTCGAGGAACTGGTGTCGAGCCCCGAGCGCCTGCTCGCCTGGCACACCATCTTCATGGTGGTCACCACGGCGATCGTCTCGCGCGGGGTGGCCGGCGGGCTGGAGCGCGCGATTCGCTACCTGATGCCGGCGCTGCTGGTCCTGCTGCTGGTGCTGGTGGGCTATGCCATGACCACCGGGCACTTCGGCGAGGGCCTGGCCTTCCTGTTCTCCGTGGACTTCTCGGCGCTGGACCAGGACGGCCTGCTGGTGGCCATGGGCCATGCCTTCTTCACCCTCAGCCTGGGCATGGGGGCGATCATGATCTACGGCTCCTACCTGCCGGCCGGGGCCTCCATCGGCCGGGCGACACTGGCGATCGCGGTGATGGACACCCTGGTGGCACTGCTGGCGGGCATGGCGATCTTCCCGGTGGTGTTCGCCAACGGCCTGGAGCCCGGTGCCGGTCCGGGCCTGATCTTCGAGACCCTGCCCCTGGCCTTCGGCGCCATGCCGCTGGGCGGGCTGTTCGGCACGCTGTTCTTCATCCTGCTGTCGTTTGCCGCGCTCACCTCGGCGATTTCGCTGATCGAGCCAGCGGTCACCTGGCTGGTGGAGAACCGTGGCCAGAGCCGGGTGCGGGCGGCCACGTGGGTGGGCATCGCCATCTGGGTGCTGGGCCTGGGGACGGTGTTCTCTTTCAACCTCGCCGCCGAGGTCAAGCTCTTCGACAAGACCTTCTTCGGTATCCTCGACTACCTCACCGCCAACATCATGCTGCCCCTGGGCGGTCTGCTGATCGCGCTGTTCGCCGGCTGGCGGATGTCGCGCCAGTCGTCGGACGAGGAACTGGCGCTGGGGCCGATGTACAATGCCTGGTTGTGGTTGATCCGCGTGGTCGCCCCCATCGCCGTGGTGTTCATCTTCCTCGACGCGGTGGGCCTGCTGGACCGGATCAGCGCGCTTTTCTGACCGCATTGCCGAAGCCCCGGAGAACCCGTGACACAGATCAAGCGATCCGCGATCGTGCCCTACACCCCCAACGAGATGTACGAGCTGGTGGCGGCCGTGGACGACTACCCCCGGTTCCTTCCCTGGTGCGAATCCACGCGGGTGCTGGAGCGTGAGCCGGATGCCGTGACCGCCTCGCTCACCCTCAACAAGGGCGGCCTGCGCAAGTCGTTCACCACCCGCAACCGGCTGCAGCAGGACAAGTCCATCGAGATGCGGTTGCTCGACGGGCCGTTTCGGCACCTGGAGGGTTACTGGGTGTTCGAGCCGGCGGGGGAGTCCGGCTGCCGGGTGCGGCTGGACATGGAGTTCGAGTTCGCCAACCGCCTGCTGAGCATGGCCGTGGGGCCGGTGTTCACGCAGGTGGCCAATTCCCTGGTGGATGCCTTCCGCGACCGGGCCGAGGCGATCTATGGTCACCGGTCCTGAGGGCGACACCATCCGTGTCGAGGTGGCCTACGCGCTGCCGGACGAGCAGGTGCTGCTCTCGCTGGAGGTGCCCGAGGGGACGACCGCCCGCGAGGCGGTGGAGCGTTCCGGCATCCTGGAGCGGTTCCCGGAGATCGACCTTGGGGGCACCAACAAGCTGGGGATCTTCGGCCGGCTGACCCGGGCCGACCAGCCGCTGCGCGACCGGGATCGCGTGGAGATCTACCGCCCGCTCAAGGCCGACCCCAAGGAGACACGCCGGCGCCGGGCGGCCAAGAAGGAATCGGGCTAGCCGTCGGTCCGGGATTCGGCGCCGGGCGCGGCGCCTTGCTCGGCCGGGGCGGGCTCGCCCTCGATGCGCGCCAGGCGTCCGTCCTCGAAGTACAGGGTCAGGTTGCGCTGGGTGACCTCGCCCTTGCCGGGCTTGTGGTAGTAGAGGTAGTCCCAGCGATCGGGATGAAAGGGGTCCTGGAGCAGGGGGGTGCCCAGCAGGAAACGGACTTCCTCGCGGCCCATGCCCTTCTCCAGCCTGGCGAACTGCTCGGGCGTGACGATGTTGCCTTGGGTGATGTCGATGCGGTGGACCTGGACCCACTTGGGTGTCCAGCTGTTGCTGCACCCGGCAGTGAGTGACCCCAGCAGGAGCATGGCGAATAGGGTGGGTTTGTGCATGAATCCGAGGTTCTTGAGAAACGCCAACGGGTTTAAAATAATAGCCTGAATCGAACGCGACACTATCACGGAGTTTTCCCTTGGAGTCAAAAGAGCTGAAGAAGGCGGGTCTGAAGGTCACCCTGCCCCGGATGCGGATCCTCGAGATCCTGGAACGGAACTCCGATTGGCACATGAGCGCAGAGGATGTCTACAAGACCCTCTTGGCCCAGGGGGAAGAGATCGGCCTGGCGACGGTCTACCGCGTGCTCACGCAGTTCGAGGCGGCCGACCTGGTCAAGCGCCACCACTTCGAGGGCGGCCAGGCCGTCTTCGAGCTGATCTCCAAGGGCGAGCACGACCACATGGTCTGCGTGAAGAGCGGGCACGTGGAGGAATTCCACGACCCTGTCATCGAGGAACGGATCCAGAAGGTCGCCGACGAGCACGGCTTCGACATCACCGACCATTCCCTGGTCATCTACGGCATCTCCCAGAAGGCCCGCGAGCAGCAGTCCTAGGCCAGGGAGCGTTCAGCGGGCAACGGGCAGAGGGGATGGCGCCGGTTGTGAGTGCCCCAGGAGCACTACCCGCTGAACGCTCGACCCTCGCCCTTCCGGCGGCGGTGCTCAGTTGCCCGCCCTTTCCAGCATTTCCTCGGCGTGGGCGCGGGTCTGCGCGGTGATCTCCACGCCCCCCAGCATCCTCGCCAGTTCCTCGATTCGCTCACCCCGGTCCAGCACGTGGATGTGGGTGGTGGTCTGTTCGCGGCCCTGTTCCTTGCCCACGAACAGGTGCTGGTGGCCCTGGGCGGCCACCTGGGGCAGGTGGGTGACGCAGAGCACCTGGCGGCGGGTGCCCAGTGCCCCCAGGTGGCGGCCCACCACCTCGGCCACCCCGCCGCCGATGCCGGTATCCACCTCGTCGAAGATCAGCGTGCCCACCTGGCCACGGAAGGCGGTCTCCATGCGGATGGCCAGGCTCATGCGCGACAGTTCGCCGCCGGAGGCCACCTTGCCCAGGGGCCGCGGTGGCTGGCCCGGGTTGGTGGTCACGCGGTAGTCGACCCGGTCGATGCCGGCGGGGCCGGGGCGCGTCTCGTCGCTCTCCACGGCGATCTCGAACTGCCCCTCGGGCATGCCCAGCTCGCGGATGGCGTCCGTGACCTTCTCCGCCAGTCCGCTCGCCGTCGCCCGGCGCGCCGCGCCCAGTTCGCGCGCCGCGGCGAAGTAGGCCTCGCGGGTACTGGCTTCCCGGCCCTCCAGTGATTCGAGGTCCTCGTCGGCCTGTTCCAGCTCGCGGATCTCGTCGGCCATCCGGGCCTCCAGGGCGGGGAGCTCCCGGGGTTCGACGTGGTGCTTGCGCGCCAGGCTCTGGATGCTGGCCAGGCGGTCTTCGAGCCACTGGAGCTGCTCGGGATCGAGCTCGGTGTCGTCGGCCACCTGGCGCAGTTCGTTGGCCGCCTCCTGGACCTGGATCTGGGCATCGCCGAGCATCGCGGCCACCGGTTCGAGGCGTTCGTCGATCCGGCCGAGCTCGTCGAGGTCGGCGATCACCTGGCTGAGCCGGCCGTAGAGGCTGCCTTCGTCGGATTCGTAGAGGGTTTCCAGGGCGCCGCCGGCGGTCTCCAGGATGCGCCCGGCGTTGGCCAGGCGCTGGTGGTCGGCGTGGATGGTCTCGAGTTCCTCGGCGGCGAGCTCCAGGGCGGCCAGCTCCTGGTGCTGGTAGCGCAGCAGGTCGAGGCGGTCGCGGCGCTCGGTGACGGCCTCGCGCAGCCGCGCCAGCTCGTCGCGCAGTTCCTGCCAGGCGCGGTAGCGCTGGCGCACCTGCCCGCGCTGGTCGCCCAGTTCCCCGAAGGCATCCAGCAGGTCGAGCTGGGCGGCGGGCTTGAGCAGCAGCTGGTGGGCGTGCTGGCCGTGGATGTCGACCAGCTGTTCGCCCAGCTCCCGCAGGGCCTGCATGGGGACCGTGTGGCCGTTGATGTAGCCACGGGAGCGGCCGTCGCGGGCGATCACCCGGCGCACCACGCAGGCGCCGTCGGCTTCCAGGTCGCGTTCCTCCAGCCAGGCCCGGACCGTCTTCGCCTTGCCCGGGTCGAACTCGGCGACGATCTCCGCCTTCTTTGCCCCGGGGCGGAGCAGCTCGGCATTGCCGCGATCGCCGAGAACGAGGCCGAGGGCGTCGATGAGGATCGACTTGCCGGCGCCGGTCTCGCCGGTCATCACCGTCATGCCGTCCTCGAGGTCCAGTTCGAGGGCGTCGATGATGGCGAAGTCGCGGATCTGGATGTGTTGCAGCATCGCGTTCCTCCCTGGAGCGGGCGATCAGGGCTGTTCGCCCCAGTGCAGCTTGGCGCGCAGGATGTGGAAGTAGTTGTGGTCCGGCGGGTGCAGCAGGCGGACGGGGTTCGCCTCGCTCTCCACGTGGATGCGGTCGCCGTTGAGGATGTCGACGTTGGTCTGGCCGTCGAAGCTCACCTGGCCGCTGGCCTGGTTCTTGGGCGAGGCGATCAGGTCGATACGGCTGTCGGCCCCCACCACGATGGGGCGGTTGGTCAGGGTGTGCGGGCAGATGGGGGCGAGCACGATGGCCTTGAGCGAGGGCTCGATGATGGGGCCGCCGGCGGACATGGAATAGGCGGTGGAGCCGCTGGGCGTGGCGATGACGATGCCGTCGGAGCGCTGGGTGTGGACGTAGCAGTCGTTGATGTGGGTCTCGAACTCGATCATCCGCACCACGTCGCGGACGTGGTAGACCACGTCGTTGAACACGCTGCCGGAAAAGATCTCCTCGCCGTCGCGGAAGACGGTGCCGCGCAGCAGGAAGCGCTCCTCCTCGATGTAGTCGCCCCCCAGGATCTGGTCGAGCCGGCCCTCGAGCTCGTCGGGGGAGATGTCCACCAGAAAGCCCAGCCGGCCGAGGTTGATGCCCAGGATCGGGATGCCGAAGACCGCCATGCGCCGCGCGGCGTTGAGCAGGGTGCCGTCGCCGCCCACCACGATCACCAGGTCGGCGGCGTGGCCGAGTTCCTCGCAGCTGACCTCGTCGAGGCCCTCGCCGATGTAGCGGCAGGCGGCCTGGTCGAGCAGGACCTCGTGGCCCCGCTGCTGCAGAAAACCCACCAGGTGGTCGAGCGTCGGGCCCACCCGCGCCTCGTCCGGCTTGACGATCAGACCGACGGTCTTGAACTGGCTCATGGGGACATCTCTCAGGGAACCTCGCAACGAATCGGTGGCATCGTGGCGGTCCGGCCGGCACCCGGCCGGACCGCGGATCGATGCCCGCGACCTCCCACGAGAGCGGCGTTCCCCGGCGGCTCCCGGTGGGCGGCCCCTCAAACTAGCACGGCCGCGGCCGGCTCGACCACTGGGGAGTCTCTGCGTGGCGCGGGTTGACGGGCCTGCTGGGGGGTCAGGATAATTCGCGGCCGTTAGCACTCTAACTCCACGAGTGACACACCCCGGCACCGATCGATGGTGAACCCGACTGTGGAAAGCCTGCCCGACGAACGCAGCCAGCGACTGCTGAAGACGCTGATCGAGGACTACATCCGCGAGGGGCGGCCGGTGGGTTCGCGCAACCTCGCCCGGTCCTCGGGGCTCAACGTGAGCCCGGCGACCGTTCGCAACGTGATGGCCGATCTCGAGGAGCACGGCCTGGTGTGCGCGCCGCACACCAGTGCCGGGCGGGTACCCACCGAGCTCGGCTACCGGTTGTTCGTGGATTCGCTGCTGCGCATCCGGCCGCTGGAGGAGGACGACTTCGCCGACCTGCGCGAACGCCTCCAGCAGCGCTCCGGCAGCGGCACCCACCAGGACCTGATCCAGCACACCTCGGATCTGCTCTCCGGGGTGACCCGCTTTGCCGGACTGGTCACGCTGCCGCGCCGGGCGCATGCCCGGCTGCACCAGATCGAGTTCCTGCCGCTGTCGGAACGCCGGGTGCTGGCGATCCTGGTGCTCGCCGACGGCGAGGTGGAGAACCGGGTGATCGAGGTGGAGCGCGCCTACCGCGACCACGAGCTCACCCAGTTGGCCAACTACCTCAATGCCCACTGCGCCGGCGAGGAGCTGGAGACCGGCGTGCGCCGGCTGGTCGCGGAGATGAAGGCGGTCCGGGCCGATATCGACCAGCTGATGCTGGATGCCATCGAGATGGCCGAGAAGGCGATCGCCGGCGACGACGACGGCGACTACGTGCTCGCGGGCCAGACCAACCTCATGGGCATCCGCGACCTCGCCAGCATGGACCGCATGAAGGAACTGTTCGAGGCCTTCAACGAGAAGCGCGAGATGCTCGACCTGCTCGAGCGCTGCGAGCAGTCCGAGGGCGTGCGCATCTTCATCGGCCGCGAGTCGGGCATGGAGGCCTTCGGCGATCTCAGCCTGGTGACCGCCACCTACGGCCGCGAGGGGGACGACCTGGGGGTGCTGGGGGTGATCGGGCCGACCCGCATGCCCTACGACCGGGTGATCTCGGTGGTGGACGCCACCGCGAAAATCCTCGGGTCGGTCTTTAATCGGCGGGATTAGCCCCCAACAACAGCAGGAGAGGGGGTTCACCTCAGCGCCGCCGGGGCTGAGGTGAACGTCTTTTTTCCTTCCATCCAGTCGACAAACGGGAGAATCCGGATGCCCGCAAGAGACAAGTCTGCAGAAGAGGTTTCGCAACAGGCCCGGCCCGAGGCGGCGGCCGAGGAGCCGCGGGAAGAGGCGGGCGAGGCGGCCGCCGAAGAGCAGGGCGCGCCGGAGCCCGAGGAACTCGCCGGCCTGCTGGAGGACGAGCGGGCCCGGGCGGACGAGCACTGGAACCAGGTGCTGCGCCTGCAGGCCGAGCTGGACAACCAGCGCAAGCGGGCCGAGCGCGACCTGGAGAACGCTCACAAGTTCGCCCTGGAGAAGTTCATCAACGAACTCCTGCCGGTCTACGACAGCCTGGAGATGGGCGTGGTCGCCTCGCGCGGTGACGAGGCCACCGTCGAGTCGATCCGCGAGGGCGTGGAGATGACGCTGGACATGTTCCGCCAGGCGCTGGAGAAGAAGGGCATCGAGACCATCGATCCCGAGGGCGAGAAGTTCGACCCCGAGGCGCACCAGGCGATGTCCACCGAGGCCGCCGAGGGCGAGCCCAACCGCGTCCTGCGGGTGATGCAGAAGGGCTACCGGCTCAACGGCCGGCTGGTGCGTCCCGCGCTGGTGGTGGTCTCCAAGAAGGCCTGACCGGCCGTGGGCCAACGATTTTCCGCGCTGCCTTGAAAACCGTCCCGCCGGTCCCCAGATAGGCGGGTAGGCAGCGATTCACAACCGGACATTTCAGAACATTCGGAGAAGACACGACATGGGCAAGATCATCGGCATCGACCTGGGCACGACCAACTCCTGCGTCGCCGTGCGCGAGGGCGAGGACACCCGCGTCATCGAGAACGCCGAGGGCGCGCGCACCACGCCTTCCGTGGTGGCCTACGCCGACGACGACGAGATCCTCGTGGGCCAGGCGGCCAAGCGCCAGGCCGTCACCAACCCCGAGAACACCCTCTACGCCGTCAAGCGCCTGATCGGCCGCCGCTTCGAGGAAGACGCGGTGCAAAAGGACATCAAGCTGATGCCCTACGAGATCGTCAAGGCCGACAACGGCGACGCCTGGGTGAAGGTCAAGGACCAGAAGATGGCCCCGCCCGAGGTCTCCGCGCGCGTCCTGCAAAAGCTCAAGAAGGACGCCGAGGAATTCCTCGGCGAGGAAGTCACCGAGGCGGTGATCACCGTCCCGGCCTACTTCAACGACTCCCAGCGCCAGGCCACCAAGGACGCCGGGCGCATCGCCGGTCTCGAGGTCAAGCGGATCATCAACGAGCCCACCGCGGCGGTGCTGGCCTACGGCCTGGACCGCAAGGGCGGTGACGAGAAGGTCGCGGTCTACGACCTGGGCGGCGGTACCTTCGACATCTCCATCATCGAGGTCGCCGATATCGACGGCGAAAAGCAGTTCGAGGTGCTCTCCACCAACGGCGACACCTTCCTCGGCGGCGAGGACTTCGACAACCGCCTCATCGACCATCTGGTCGACGAGTTCAAGAACGACACCGGGATCAACCTGGAGAACGATCCGCTGGCCATGCAGCGCCTCAAGGAGGCCGCCGAGAAGGCCAAGATCGAGCTCTCCTCGGCGCAGCAGACCGACGTCAACCTGCCCTACATCACCGCCGACCAGAGCGGGCCCAAGCACCTCAACGTGAAGGTCAACCGGGCCAAGCTGGAGTCGCTGGTGGAAGAGCTGGTGCAGCGCAGCCTCGAGCCCTGCAAGACCGCGCTCAAGGACGCCGGCCTGTCCGCCTCGGACATCGACGACGTGATCCTGGTGGGTGGCCAGACCCGCATGCCCAAGGTCCGCGAGGCGGTCAAGGACTTCTTCGGCAAGGAGCCGCGCAAGGACGTCAACCCGGACGAGGCCGTGGCCGTGGGTGCCGCGATCCAGGGCGGTGTACTGGGCGGCGACGTCAAGGACGTCCTGCTGCTCGACGTCACCCCGCTGTCGCTGGGCATCGAGACCATGGGCGGCGTGATGACCAAGCTCATCGAGAAGAACACCACCATCCCGACCCAGAAGTCGCAGACCTTCTCCACCGCCGAGGACAACCAGACGGCGGTGACCGTCCACGTCCTCCAGGGTGAGCGGGAGATGGCCGCGGACAACAAGTCCCTGGGCCGTTTCGACCTGACCGACATCCCGCCGGCGCCGCGGGGCGTGCCGCAGATCGAGGTCAGCTTCGACATCGATGCCAACGGCATCCTCAACGTCTCCGCCAAGGACAAGGCCACCGGCAAGGAACAGTCCATCGAGATCAAGGCCTCCTCCGGCCTGTCCGAGGACGAGGTGGAGCAGATGGTCAAGGACGCCGAGGCCCACGCCGAGGAGGACAAGAAGAAGCGCGAGCTGGTCGAGGCCCGCAACAAGGCCGACGGCATGATCCACGCCACCGAGAAGTCCATCGCCGACCTGGGCGACAAGATCTCCGACGAGGAGAAAAAGCCCGCTCAGGACGCCATCGAGGACCTCAAGAAGGCGATGGAAGGCGACGACAAGGACGCCATCGAGTCCAAGACCGAGGCACTCGCCCAGGCCTCTTCCGAGATCGCCCAGAAGGCCTACGCCGAGCAGGCCGAGGGCGGCGAGGAGGCCGCGGCCGAGCAGGCCCAGGGTGGCGAGAGCCCGCAGGGCGAGGACGTGGTCGACGCCGAGTTCGAGGAGGTCGACGAGGACAAGGACAAGAAGTAAGGTCCGTTCTCGAGGTTTGATTGTCTTGGCGCACGGCAGGCGACTGCCGTGCGCTCGCCGTTAAGGAACCCCAACCGGCTGGTTGAAATAGCGGACTGCGGGTCGCGGAAGGCCCCGGAGCCCGCTACTTCAACCCGCCGCTCAACCGATTCGAGAACCCATGGCCAAGCGCGACTACTACGAGATCCTGGGCGTCTCCAAGAACGCCTCCGAGGCCGAGCTGAAGAAGGCCTATCGCCGGATGGCGATGAAGAATCACCCGGACCGCAATCCCGACGATCCGGAGGCGGCAGAGCGCTTCAAGGAAGCCAGCGAGGCCTACGAGGTCCTCTCCGACCCCCAGAAACGCTCGGCCTACGACCAGTTCGGGCATGCCGGCGTGGATCCCTCCGCGGCCGGCGGTCCCGGCGGTGGTCCCGGCGGGCCGGGCGGCTTCGGCGGAGGCGGCTTCGGGGGCGGCGCCAGCTTCTCCGACATTTTCGGCGATGTCTTCGGCGACATCTTCGGCGGCGGCCGCGCCGGCGGCATGCGGGGCGGGGCCGACCTGCAGTACAACCTCGAGATTCCCCTCGAGGATGCGGTTTCCGGGACCACGGTCAAGATCCGGGTGCCCAGCCTGGTGGAATGCGACCGTTGCGGCGGCGAGGGCGCCGAGCCCGGCACCGGCAAGACCACCTGCCCCACCTGCGGGGGCCGCGGCCAGGTGCGCATCCAGCAGGGCATCTTCGCCGTGCAGCAGTCCTGCCCCCACTGCCACGGCAGCGGCCAGATCATCGAGACGCCTTGCAAGAAGTGCGGCGGTGACGGCCGCGTGCAGGAATCGCGCACCCTCTCGGTCAAGGTGCCGCCCGGCGTGGACAACGGCGACCGCATCCGCCTCGCTGGCGAGGGCGAGGCCGGCGAGAAGGGCGCACCGCCCGGGGATCTCTACGTGGAGATCCGCGTCAAGGAGCATCCCATCTTCCGCCGGGACGGGGCCGACCTGCTCTGCGAGGTGCCCATCAGCTTCGTCACCGCGGCGCTGGGCGGCGAGCTCGAGGTGCCCACCCTCGACGGCCGGGTCAAGCTCAAGATCCCGGCCGAGACCCAGACCGGGCGCCAGTTCCGCCTGCGTGGCAAAGGCGTCAAGCCCGTGCGCGGCGGTCCCACCGGGGACCTGCTGTGCCGGGTCAAGGTGGAGACGCCGGTCAACCTCGACGGCGAGCAGAAGGAGCTCCTCCGGCGATTCGCCGAGACCCTGGGCGACAACGGCGGCAAGCACCGCCCCCAGGAAAAGGGCTGGTTGGACCGCGTCAAGGCGTTCTTCGACGAGATGAAGTTCTGATCGCCGGGCGGTGACCGATGCAACAAGGGCGGGCCTGCGGGCCCGCCTTTTCCGTTTCGGCTGGAGGGGGATCGGGAGGGCATCCATGCATCATCACCACCGCCACGATTCCAGCAGTGAACGGATCGGCGTCGCCTTTTTCCTCAACCTGGGCTTCACCCTGGTCGAGTTCGTCGGCGGCTGGCTGACCGGGAGCGTGGCCATCCTCGCCGATGCCGTGCACGACCTGGGCGATACCCTGTCGCTGGGGCTTGGCTGGATCATGGATCGCCAGGGACAGCGTTCCGCGGATGCCCGTTTCACCTATGGCTACCGGCGGCTGTCGCTGATGGCCGCCCTGGTCAACGGCTTGGTGCTGATGGCCGGGGCCGGCTGGGTGCTGAGCGAGGCGGTCCCGCGACTGTGGCAGCCGGAGATGCCGCATGCCCCGGGCATGGTGGGACTGGCCGTGCTCGGACTGGCGGTGAACGGCTACGCGGCCTGGCGCCTGGGACGTGGGCGCACGCTCAACGAACGGGTGCTCGGATGGCACCTGCTCGAGGACGTGCTCGGCTGGCTGGCGGTGTTGCTGGTGGCCGTGGTGCTGCTGTTCGTCGACTGGCCGATCCTCGACCCGCTGCTCTCGATCCTGTTCACGCTGTTCATCCTCTTCAACGTGGGGCGCAACGTCGCCGCCTCGGTGCGCCTGTTCCTCCAGGCCGTGCCCGACCGGCAGGTCCTCGCGCAGATCGAGGACGCGCTGCTGGGCATCGAGCACGTCACCGGCCTCCACCACCTGCATCTGTGGTCGCTGGACGGCGAGCACCACGTGCTTACCGCCCACGTGGTGCTCGACGCGCGGCTGGACGCCGAGCTCCATGCGCGGGTCAAGGACGCGATCGACCGCCGGCTGGCGCCGTTCGGCCTGGCCCACACCACCATCGAGCTGGAGCAGGCCGGCGAGGTCTGCCGTCTGCCGGCCGAACGGGTCGAGTGAGCCGCGCTCTATCCCCCGGGTGCTTTCGCCTATAATCGGCCTGGCGGGCGTCACCGCCAGGGAGCGGGGGTCCGGGGAGTCACTGGCAGGCCGGGAGTTCCAGCCATGAACACCATCAGGCGGGACCAGCTGCCGATCGCGCTGGTCGGCGACGACGCCGAGATGCTCGACGCCCTCCAGGAGCATCTCGACGAACAGCATTTCCTCGCCGAGCGGGCCGCCTCGCTGGAGGCGGGGGGGCGCCTGGTGCGCAAGAGCGAGCCGCGGTTGCTGTTCGTGGGATTTGCCGACGTCGAGGCGTCGGAAGACGCGGTCATCGCCCTGCGCGAGCGCATGAGGCGCGAGGTCTTCGATCACCACCATGCCTTCGTCGTCTGCGACACCGCCCACGTGGAGGACGCCGCGCGCTCGGTGATGAGCGGGCAGTTCGAGGACTACGTGATCGGGCGGCCGTTCATCGCCCCGCAGCGGCTGTGCGTGATGATCCGCAACGCGCTGCGCCGGGACCACCTGCAGGAATCGCTGCGCCGCTGCCGGCGCCAGCTGCAGGAGGTGAACCGGCAGGGTCGCCAGCGGGCCGAGTCCTGCCAGGTCATGCGCGACCGCAACGAGCGGGCCAACGCCGAGACCCGTCGCCATTACGAGGACCTCGGCGACGAGGTGGGGCGTCTGCTGGACCGGGTGATCGGGGAGAAGGGTCACGGGTCGGCCCACGGGCACCGGCAGGGGTCCGGCGAGGCCGACGATCCGATCACCCGGCAGGCGGATGCCATGCTCGAGAAGCTGTTCGCCGAATTCCGCGAGCAGCTGGTCAAGAACCTCGAGAGCTGGTCGGAGCAGGTGCGCGAGCAGCATGGCCAGTTCACGGAAATGCTCCGGCAGATGGAGGACCACGAACACCAGTCCGGTCGCGTGTTGGTGGTGGACGACAACCCGCTGGATGCCAAGGCGATGCAGAAATGGATCCGCGAGGAGGGTTACAGCGTGGACGTGGCCCATGACCCCTACCACGCGCTCACCCAGGCGCGGGAGAAGCCGCCCGCCCTGGTGGTCATGGACCTGGTCATGCCCGGCATGGATGGGGCCAGGGCCACCCGGGAAATCCACAAGATCCCCGGCCTCGAGCGGGTGCCGGTGCTGATGGTGAGCGCCTCGAAGACCAAGGAGTCGGTGATGAAGGCGGTACATGCCCGGGTCTCGGGCTATCTCTTCAAGCCGCTCTCCCGCGAGGGCCTGGTGGGCAAGATCCGTCACTTCATCGGCGAGCCCAGGTAGCCCCGCCCGCGCGATAAGTCCCCCTGATCCCCGGATGCAGGATCCTGAGCGGCCTTGCCGCGGGATACGCGCTAGGCTATGCGCCCCGCAAGGATATCGCCCGGGTGTGCTCGTCCATGATGCGTCCGTTGTTCGTCTCCCTCGTCCTGGCCGCGATTCTCGCCGCCGCGACCTGGCTGGGCCTGGTCGTCGGTACGCGCTCGGCGCTGCTCTGGCTGGTGGCCATCGGTCTCGGGATGACGCTGCTGCATGCCTCCTTCGGCTTCACCACCGCCTGGCGCAACCTGCTGCTGGACGGCGAGGGGGCCGGCGTGCGCGCCCAGATGCTCATGCTGGCCGTGGCGGCGCTGCTCTTCTACCCCGTCCTCGGTGGCGCCTGGGGGCCGGCGGAGGCCACGGGGCTGGTCCGGCCGCTGGGGGTGTCGGTGGTGGCCGGGGGCTTTCTCTTCGGCGTGGGCATGCAGCTGGGCCACGGTTGTGCCTCGGGCACCCTCTACAAGAGCGGCGGGCTGCAGCTCGGCAGCTGGCTGACGCTGGTCTGCATGATCGTCGGCGCCACGGTCGCCGCCCGCCACTACGGCTGGTGGATCGACCAGCCCGCGCTGGCACCGGTCTCGCTGCTCGCGCTTTCCTGGCCGGTGGCCCTGCTGGTCAACGGCGGCCTGTTCCTGCTGATCGCCGGGGCCACGCTGTTCCGGGAGCGGCAGGGCACGCGTGGGCGGGCCGCCTGCTGGCAGGTGCAGGCCGGGCCCGGTCGGCCCGCGGCGCGCTGGCTCCGCGGGCCGTGGCCGCTGTGCTGGGGTGCGCTGGCGCTGGCCCTGCTCAATTTCGCGGTGCTCTGGCTGGCCGGCCACCCCTGGGCGATCAGCTCGGCCTTCGCGCTCTGGGGGATCCAGTCGGCCCAGGCCATGGGGCTGGGGCTGGAGGTGGCCTTCTGGGATTTCGGCGCGGTCTTCGCCGAGCGCCTGGCACTGCCCTGGTACCGTGACACGGTGGGCCTGATGAACGTCGGCCTGGTGGCCGGGGCGATGCTCGCCCTGGCACTCTCCACGCGGGTCGTCTCCCTGCGCCAGGCGCTGGGGGGACGGGCCGTGGCGGCCTCGGTGGTCGGGGGGCTGCTCATGGGGTACGGCGCCACCATCGCCTACGGCTGCAACATCGGCGCCTTCTTTGGCGGCATCGCCTCGGGGAGCCTGCATGGCTGGCTGTGGCTGGTCGCGGCGCTGCCCGGCAACGTGGCAGGGCTCTACCTGCGGCCGCTGTTCGGCATGCGTGGTTTCCGTTCGCGCCCTGCGCCGGGCTGAGGGGCCGTCACCGCTCGCGGATGGTCTCGTCGATGGCCCGGCCGAAGTGGCGGCCGGTCCGGGCGCCGAAATGGGCCAGCACCGTGTCGCCGGGCTCGAGGGTGGCCACCGAGGCGGGCTCGCCCTCGGGCGTGGTCAGGCGCACGGTCTCGGCGTTCTGCAGTACCAGCGAGACCTTTGCACCGTCGGCGTTCTCGGCGGTGACCAGCAGCATGGGTCGGCGCTCGATCTTGTTGCGCCCCACCGCCACGATCCGGCTGTCGCCCCGCGGGTTCACCGCCAGCAGTTCCTCGCCGGTGGCCACCTCGGCCAGGTAGCGGGTGCGGTCGCCGGGCAGGCGCACGTAGGCGTGCACCGCGCCGGCGTTCACCCGGAAGGGCCGGGCGGCACAGTAGGGGGTGGCCACGTTCTCGTTGAACACCAGGAACTGGGCGCTGGCGGTGTTGCCCACCAGCAGGCCCTCGCCGGGTTCGAGCAGGCTGGTGGTGTCGATGCAGCAGCGGTCGCTCAGCGTGACCGGCCGGGTCCCGGTGATGGTCACCGGTTCGAGGTCCACGGTCTCGGCCGAGGCCCGGGCCACCACCTCGCCGGTGCGCCGGATCTCGGCGGGGTCGTCGTTGACCAGCAACACGCCGTCGGCACCGCGTTCCATCACCTGCAGGGCGATCTCGGCCTCGCCGGCGTCGTGCACGGTCTGGACCAGGTTGCCGGTGCGCGAGATCAGGTTTTCCAGCGGGATGATGGTCCATTCGCCGCTCTCGATCACCGTGGGCACCCGGCCCCGGACCTGCGCCTCGTCGGCCTCGGACTCGATGCGCACCCGCTCCACGTCGCGGCCCCACTGCCAGTCGCCGTCGGCGGCGATGGTGGTGATTCTTCCCAGGGCATGGGCATCGTCGGTCTTGCCCTCGGGCACCACCACGGCCTCGGCCCCGGCCTCGATGGCCGCGGTCACCCGCGAGCGGTCGAAGGGATCGACACGGACCCAGAAGCGTTTCGGCATGTTCACGACCTTCGAGATGGGGTTCGGGCACGGGATTGCGCTACGATAGCATGGAGCGAGCGAAGGGAATGGCATCGACGAAAGGAGTCCTGGCATGGGACAGACCGCGGAAGTGAAACCTGTGGACGCCGAACAATACCTCGAGGGCGAGCGCTTTGCCGAGGTTCGCCACGAATACGTCAATGGCCGGGTCTACGCGATGGTGGGGGCGAGCGCCCGCCACAACGTCATTGCGCTCAATCTGGCGATGGCCCTGCGCGAACGGCTGCGGGGCGGGCCCTGCCAGGTGTTCATGTCGGACGTGAAGGCCCATGTCCGCACCGCGAGCGACGAGTGCTTCTTCTACCCCGACCTGATGGTGGCCTGCGATCCCGCGGACGACCATGACTACTACCGCGACCGCCCCGTGCTGATCGTGGAGGTCCTTTCCGATTCCACCGAGCGCACCGACCGGGCGGACAAGTTCCACGCCTACCGCGCCCTGGACAGCCTGGAGGAGTACGTGCTGGTGGCCCAGGACGTCCCCCGGGTCGAGGTCTATCGCCGCGGGACCGCCTGGGACCTGGAACTGCACGGCGAGGGGGATGCGCTGCGCCTGGACTCGGTCGACCTCGACCTGCCCGTCGAGGCGGTCTACGAATCGGTGGCTTTCGAAGGCCAGTTCGTCGAGGGGCGAGCCGCCTCCCGGCGGTGACAGGTCCCTGCTCCCTGTCGCCGAAACCATCGGGGCATTCCGCGCGATTTCCGGGACGGATTGGTAGACTCTCTGGCCGTGGATTACTCGACCCTCGACCTGCTGCGCCGGGAACACCCCGCGTGGAAGCTCCTGCTGGCGGACAGCGCGCCGCTGATCATCAGCTTTCTCCACCGCAGCTTCATCCGCCCCAATCTCCGCAGCCTGCCCCAGGGCGAGCTGACGGCCCGGCTGGAGGACGATCTCTTCCGCCTGCGCGAGCAGCTGGGCGAGGATGCCTTTCCCCGCTCCGCCGGTGACTACCTGGACGATTGGGCCGGCGATGCCAAGGGCTGGCTGCGCAAGTACTATCCCCCCGGCAGCGACGAGCCGCATTTCGACCTGACGCCCGCCGTGGTCCGGGTCACCGAATGGCTGGAGGGCCTGGAACAGCGCCAGTTCGTGGGCACCGAGTCGCGCCTTTTGGCCGTGTTCGATCTGCTCGAACAGCTGGTGGAGGGCACGGAGACCGATCCCGAGGCGCGCTTGCGCGAACTCGAACGTCGCCGCGAGGCCATCGACGACGAGATCGCCCGGGTCAGGGAGGGCGAGCTGGAGTTGATGGACCCGGCCCGGGTGCGGGAACGATTCATCCAGGTGGAGCGCACGGCCCGGGGGCTGTTGGCGGATTTCCGCCAGGTGGAGCAGAACTTTCGCGAGCTGGACCGCGAGGTCCGGGAGCGCATCGCCACCTGGGAGGGCAGCAAGGGCGAGTTGCTGGAAAGCGTGTTCGGCGAGCGCGACGAGATCAGTGATTCCGACGAGGGGCGCAGCTTCCGTGCCTTCTGGGACTTTCTCATGTCGCCCTCGCGCCAGGAGGCGCTGACCGAGATGCTCGAGTACGCCATGCAACTCGAACCGGTGGCCGAGCTGGAACCCGACCCGCGGCTCGCCCGCGTTCACTATGACTGGCTCGAGGCCGGCGAGACCACCCAACGCACCGTGGCCCGGCTCTCCGAGCAACTGCGTCGTTACCTCGACGACCAGGCCTGGCTGGAGAACCGGCGGATCATGGGCCTGATCCGCGAGACGGAACAGAAGGCGCTGGTGATCCGGGAGGCGCTACCCCGCGGGGATTTCATGTCCATGGACGAACCCGCACCCCGGGTCGAGCTGACCATGGAGCGACCCTTGTTCTCGCCACCACGCAATCCGGTGATCAGCGGGCCGGCGGTGGCCGAGGCCGAGCAGGGAGATATCGACACCGATGCCCTGTTCGAGCAGGCCTACGTGGACCCGGAAAGGCTGCGTGCCCATATCCGTCGTGCCCTGCAATCGCGTGACCAGGTCTCGCTCTCGGATGTGCTCGAAAGCCATCCGCTGGAGCAGGGCCTGGCCGAGCTGGTGGCCTACCTGGGGCTGGCGGCCGACGACGACCGGGCGACGATCGACGAAACCCGGCAGGGGACGGTGACCTGGGAAGACGCCGACGGCGTCCGCCGGCGCGCCACCGTGCCCACCGTGATCTTCGGTCGGTAGTCGTGACTCCTGGCCGCAGTTAGAATGATGATCGGGACTTGCCGATTGGGAAGAGAATGCCATGGGCCTGCCTGTTCGCGATCTGGCGCACCATACCTACGGCGACTACCTTCACTGGGACGACGACCGGCAGTTCGCACTCATCGACGGCATCGCCCATACCATGGTGCCGGCGCCGCTGCGGATTCACCAGGAGGTGGTCGGGGGTATTTACCGGCAGGCGGCCAATGCCCTTGAAGGCGCACGGAGCCGGGTCCTGATCGCACCTCTGGATGTTCGTTTGCCGAAGTCCGGCGAGGCAGATGACCAGGTGGACACGGTTCTGCAGCCGGATGTGCTCGCCGTCTGCGATCCCCGCAAGCTCGACGAGCGCGGCGTTCGATCTACCGCCTGGAAAACGGCGAATACGGCAAGCCGGACATCGTGGAGCTGGCGGGAGAGACGGCCGTGGGGGCGATCCCGGACGTGACCATTCAGTGGGGTGCGCTGGCCGAGCACCTTCCCGGGCCACAGCCGTAGCACGGCAGGCGGTCCCAGCTTCACCCATCCTGCTCCCGGTCACCGTCTCGGCCCCTCTCCCCTCGGGAGAGGGGTTGGGGTGAGGGGAGAGCCGAGCGATCCCTGCGATCCAGACACGCATGGAAAACACCGAAACCGCCCCGGAAACCCGAGCCGACCAGCGACTGTCCCTGGCCCTGATCCACCTCTTCAAGGGCGTGATCTACCGGGACAGTGACGTGCGCCTGTGGGAATCGCTGCTCGATCTCCAGGGGCCGATCCGCGATTACGTCTCCCAGCTCGGCCTGGATCTCGTGCTCGACGAGGCCGAGGGCTATGCCTACCTGCGCCAGCGCCCCGCGGATGACGAGGGGACCGAGTTGCCCCGACTGGTCCGGCGGCGCCCGTTGAGTTACCCCGTGAGCCTGTTGCTGGCACTGATCCGCAAGAAGCTCGCCGAGCACGACGCCGGGGGCGGTGATCCCCGGCTGATCCTCTCCCGCGAACAGATCGTGGACCTGCTGCGGGTCTTTCTGCCGGAGACGGCCAACGAGGCGAAGTGGATGGATCGCATCGATGCCCACATCAACAAGGTCGTCGAGCTCGGTTTTCTGCGCCGCCTGCGGGGCCAGGACGATCAGTTCGAGGTCCGGCGGATCATCACCTCCTTCGTGGATGCCCAGTGGCTGGCCGAATTCGACCGGCGCCTGGCCGAATACGCCGCCTACATCGACGAATCATCCGCCGAAGGGTAAGTCAGCCGGGATTGCCGTTCCCGGCACGAACGCGAATGCGCCCGAATGCGGCCGGGAGGCCGCTCTCGGTCATCGTGGTAGAGAGCCGAATGCCCATGATGCAGGACCAGATGCTGGATTTCGCCGCCTCGGACGAGCAGGCCGGGTTTCGCCTGCACGGCTTCGAGGTGCTCAACTGGGGCACTTTCCACGAGCACGTCTGGCGGCTGGAGCCGGGCGGGGAGAACGTGCTGGTCACGGGCGATATCGGCTCGGGCAAATCCACCCTGGTGGACGGTGTCACCACCCTGCTGGTGCCGGCCCAGCGCATCACCTACAACAAGGCCGCCGGCGCGGAGGCCCGCGAGCGCTCGCTGAAATCCTACGTGCTCGGTTACTACAAGACCGAGCGCTCGGAAGAAGGCCTGGCGGCCCGGCCCAAGGCCCTGCGGGGGGACGATTCCTACTCGGTGATCCTCGGCCGGTTCCACAACCAGGGCTTCGGCCATGACGTGACCCTGGCCCAGGTGTTCTGGATCAAGGACCCCCAGGCCCAGCCCGCGCGGTTCTACGTCGTCGCCGATCGCCCGCTGGCCATCGCCGACGCGTTCGCCGGTTTCGGCAGCGACATCCTCGATCTCAAGAAGCGCCTTCGCCATAGCGAGGGCGTGGAGGTCTTCGATACCTTCCCGCCCTATGAGCACGCCTTCCGGCGGCGTTTCGGCATCGACAATCCCCAGGCCCTGGAGCTCTTTCACCAGACCGTGTCGATGAAGTCGGTGGGCAACCTCACCGATTTCGTGCGTGCCCACATGCTCGAACCCTTCCCGGTCGAAGACCGCATCGGCGCGCTGATCGAGCACTTCGACAACCTCACCCGCGCCCACGACGCGGTGGTCCGCGCCCGCGAGCAGATCGAGAAGCTCGAGCCGCTGGTGACCGATGGTCTTCGCCACCGCGAGCTGGCCGACGAGGCCAACGAGCTGCGCGAAGGTCGCGAGGCCCTGCGCGGCTGGTTCGCCGGCATCAAGCGCGACCTGCTGGGCAAACGGCGGGAAAAGCTGGAGCAGCGCCGGGCGAGGGCCGAACAGCGGGTCGAGGCCATCGATGTCCGGATCCGCGAACACCAGGCCGAGCGGGAAAACCTCCACCAGGCGATCATTGACAACGGCGGTGACCGATTGGAGGCCATCAAGCAGGAGATCGACCGCCACCGTCGCCTGCGCGACGATCGCCGGGGCCGTGCCGAGCGCTATGCCGAACTGGCCGGGCAGGTGGAGCTGCCGGCGGCCACCGAGGCCGGCCTCTTCCTGGACAACCAGCGGTCCATTGCGGGCCGGCGAGAATCGGTCGAAGAGCAAGGAAACACGCTCCAGAACCGGATCATGGAACAGCGGGTGGCCTTCGAGCAGCTCAAGCGCGACCACGACGAGCTGGACAACGAGCTCACCTCGCTGCGCAACCGGCGCTCCAATATCCCCGCCCGGGTGCTGGCCGTGCGCCAGCGCCTGTCCCAGGCGCTGGGCCTGGCCGAGGACGAGTTGCCGTTCGCCGGCGAGTTGATCCGGGTCCACGAGGACGAGCGCGACTGGGAAGGGGCGGCGGAACGCCTGCTGCACCAATTCGGCCTCTCGCTGCTGGTGCCCGAGGCCCATTACGCCGCCGTCGCCGAGTGGGTGGATGCCACCCACCTGCGGGGCCGGCTGGTCTACTACCGGGTGCGTGCGCCCCGGGGTGCGCCGGCCGACCTCCATCCCCGCTCACTGGTACGCAAACTGGCCATCAAGCCCGATTCCGACTTCTATCCCTGGCTGGAGGCCGAGCTGGCCCGGCGGTTCGATTATGCCTGCTGCGAGGACCTGGCGGATTTCCGTCGGGAGAAGCGGGCCGTCACCCGGGCCGGCCAGATCAAGGCCGGTGGTGGCCGCCACGAGAAGGATGACCGCCACCGTATCGACGACCGGTCCCGCTTCGTCCTCGGCTGGAGCAACGCCGACAAGATCGCGGCCCTGGAGAAACAGAAGGGTGACCTCGAGGGCCGCATGCAGGCGATCGGGCAGGGCATCGCGGAGGACGGGCAACGCCACGAACGCATCCAAGAGCTGCGCGACGTGCTGGGCAAGCTGGAGATGTTCGAGGATTTCACCGATCTCGACTGGCAGGCCCCGGCCGCCGAGATCGAGCGGCTGGAGGACGAACGCCGCTCCCTGGAGGCCAGCTCGGACATCCTCCATACCCTGCAGGAGCAGCTGGCAGAACTCGAGGCGCAGTTGCAGGCCGCCCACCGGGATCGGGACGGCGCCCGGGACGAGCGGACCACCGCCAACAACAGGATCGAGCAGGTGGACCAGGAGTCCGGCGAGCTGGCGGAAATCGTCGAATCGGTGGCCGATGATACCCGCGAGCGGATCCATCCGCGGCTGGAGGCCATGCTGCCCGAGGCCCTGGGGGAGCCGAGGCTCACCGTGGAGTCCTGCGACAATCGCCAGCAGGACATGCGGGAATGGCTGCAGGGGCGGATCGACAATGCCGAGAAGCGGCTGGGTCGGCTGGCGGAAAAGGTGGTCCGGGCCATGGAATCGTTCTGCCGCGACTACCCCCAGGCGACCCGGGAAATGGATGCCAGCCTGGCCTCCATCGACGACTTCGCCGCCATGCTGGAACGACTCCAGGGGGATGATCTGCCGCGTTTCGAGCAGCGTTTCCGCACGCTCTTGCGGGAGAACACGATCAACGAGGTGGCCAACTTCCAGGCCCAGCTCAACCGCGAGCGGGAGGCCATCCGCGAGCGCATCGAGACCATCAACCGCTCACTGTTCGACATCGACTACAACGACGGTCGCTACATCAAGCTGCTGGCGGAAATGGCGCCGGATACCGAGATCCGCGACTTCCAGCGCGACCTGCGGGCCTGTACCGAGGGCGCGGTCTCCGGGGCCGAGGAAGAACAGTACACGGAATCGCGCTTTCTCCGGGTCAAGGCGATCGTGGAGCGCTTCAAGGGGCGGGAGGGTACGGCCGAGATCGACCGGCGCTGGACCGCTACGGTCACCGACGTGCGCAACTGGTTCGTCTTTTCCGCCTCGGAACGCTGGCGGGAGGACGATACCGAGTACGAGCACTACACCGACTCGGGCGGCAAGTCCGGCGGGCAGAAGGAAAAGCTGGCCTACACGGTGCTCGCGGCCAGCCTGGCCTACCAGTTCGGCCTGGAATGGGGCGAGCAGCGATCGCGCTCGTTTCGTTTCGTGGTGATCGACGAGGCCTTCGGCCGGGGCTCCGACGAGTCGGCCCGGTTCGGCCTGCGGCTGTTCGACCGGCTCAACCTGCAACTGCTGATCGTCACCCCCTTGCAGAAGATCCACGTCATCGAGCCCTTCGTGGCCGCCGTGGGCTTCGTCCACAGCGAAGCCGGGGCGATTTCCAGGCTGCGCAACCTCACCATCGAGGAATACCGGGCCGAGAAGGCCGCCCGCGAGGGCAGGGCGGCTGGATGAGCTGGGGCACCCCCGCCGATATCCGCCAAAAGCTCGATCGTCGCTGGGCGCGGGGCGAACTGCTGGCCGCCCGGCTTCGAGGCGAGTCGGTGTTCCCCATGACCGTCCCGCTGAAAAAACCCGCCTCCCGGGAGCTGGCCGAGGACTTCGAGGCAGTGCGCCGCTGGGTGGGCGAGCTGGAGGCGGGCAGCCGGGAGGCCCGCGGATTCGGCTACACCATCGAGTGGCAGGAAGTCCGCCATCGCGTCCATGGGCGCAACCGCCTGCCGGTGCGCGTGGTCGTCCCGACCCGGACCGATGCCCTGCGCCTGATCGGCCGCCAGCAGGCCGCCGAGCGATTCGACGCCCTGGCCGACGCGACCCTGGCCCGTTTCCCCGCGCTGGCCGAATGGCTGCAACGCCATCCCCTGAAGGCCCTGGAGCAGGCCGACGACTGGGACCGGGTGCTGGCCGTGGTGGACGCGTTCCGGGCCCATCCCCGGCCGGGGATCTACCGCCGCCAACTGGAAATCCCCGGGGTGGACACCAAGTTCATCGAGGCCCGGCGGGGCCTGCTCTCCGAGCTGCTGGAGGCGGTATTGCCCCGTCAGGCCATCGATCGTTCCGCCACCGGTGTGCGCGGGTTCGACCGTCGCTTCGGGCTGCGCGAAGAGCCGGATCGGATCCGGTTCCGGGTGCTGGATGCGGAACTGGCCATTGGCGGTCTGACCGACCTGACCATCCCGGTGGAACAATTCGCCGGCCTCGACCTGCCCGTGGAGCGGGTGTTTGTCACCGAGAACAAGATCAACGGCCTGGCCTTTCCCGACGTCCCCCGGGCCATCGTCATCATGGGCCTGGGTTATGGCCTGGACCGCCTGGCGGCCATTCCCTGGCTGCCGGCGGACGACCTGCTGTACTGGGGCGACATCGACACCCACGGGTTTTCCATTCTCGACCGGCTGCGCCACCACTTTCCCGGGGCCCGTTCCCTGCTGATGGATCGCGAGACCCTGCAGGCCCACCGCCGGCTCTGGACCCGGGAAGGTCGCAACCAGCGTTTCGAAGGCGAACTCGACCGGTTGACCGAAGACGAGTGGAGGTTGTTCGACGACCTGCGCCAGGACCGGCTGGGCGAGCGCGTGCGCCTGGAGCAGGAACGGGTGGGCTTCGGCTGGTTGAGGGCGCGACTGGCGGGGAATTAGGGCCTGTTCGCCGCGGGTAATGAGCAGGACGGGCGGCCCGATCGATCGCGGCTCCGGGTGCCGCCGTGGACACCCGGAGCCGGGCAGGCGCGTTCAGTAGCTCATCACCACCGTGTCGTCGTCGGCGAGGTACTCGAAGGTCACGTCCGGTCCGCCGCGCCTGGCGCCCTCGATGACATCATCCATGGTCATGCCCGCCTGTTTCATGCACATCGGGCACAGGATCACCTGCGCGCCCTTTTCCATGGCCGCCCGGATCATCGCCTGGGGCGTCTTGCCGGTGGCGGCGAAGGTGTCCTGCTGGCGGCTGGTGGAGGCCAGGTAGACGCCGCGCACGTTGAGAAACAGCACCACGTCGTGGCCCGCCTCCAGGGCCTTGTTGGCCTGGCCGGTGGCCATGCCGGCGGCCCAGACATCGTCGGTGGTGATGTTGTAGAAGAACGTTCGCTCGTCGTCGTCGGCCAGTGCCGGGGTGCCGGCAACGACGGCGACGACCAGGGCGAGGAGGGCAAGCGTTCGGGGGAGGTGGGTCATCATCGACTCCTTGTCTGCATTGAAATGCGTTATGCCGGGTCCAGCATACCGCGCCCGGTCACGGGAGTGTAGCGCTTCCGTCGCGCTGGATTCGCCGGCCGGTGCCGGGTAGGGTCCCCTGCCATGACGGATTTCGACGTGATCATCATCGGCGCAGGGGCGGCGGGCCTGATGTGCGCCATCGAGGCGGGCAAGCGGGGCCGGCGGGTGCTGGTGGTGGATCATGCCAACAAGATCGGCAAGAAGATCCTCATCGCCGGCGGCGGTCGCTGCAATTTCACCAACATGTACGCCGCCCCGGAGAACTACCTCTCGCGCAATCCGCACTTCTGCAAGTCGGCCCTGGCCCGCTACACGCCCTGGGACTTCATCGCCCTGGTGGAAAGCCACGGCATTCCCTACCACGAGAAGAAGCTCGGCCAGCTCTTCTGCGACAACGCTTCCAGGGACATCCTCGCCATGCTGGTGGCCGAGTGCCGGGCCGCCGGGGTGACCATCCGGGCACGCACGCCCGTGGAGCGGGTGGAGAGGGACGGGCGCTTCCGGGTCACCACCGAGCAGGGCGAGCTGGGCGCGGAGTCCCTGGTAGTGGCCACCGGCGGGCTGTCGTTCGCCCGGATGGGGGCCAGCGGCTTCGGTCATGACATCGCCCGGCAGTTCGGCCTGGGCGTCACCGCCACCCGGGCCGGGCTGGTGCCGCTGACCCTGGAAGGCAGCCTGCTCCACTCGGCCCGCGAGCTGGCGGGCATTTCCATGGACAGCCTCGTCTCCTGCCGGGACCAGGGGTTCCGGGAGAACCTCCTGTTCACCCACAGGGGCGTGAGCGGCCCGGCCATTCTGCAGATCTCCTCCTACTGGCAGCCCGGCGATGCCGTGGAGGTGGACCTGGCGCCCGGGGAGGACCTGCTGGAATGGCTCAAGGAACGCAAGCAGGCCCGCCCCGAGGCCCGGCTGGCCACCATCCTGGGCGAACGCTTCCCCAACCGCTTCGTGCAGGCCTTCGAGGGCCGCTGGTATCGGAACAAGCCCATGCAGCACTGCAGCCACGCGGATCTCGAGGGCCTCGCCCGGCGCCTCCGGGCCTGGCGGTTCAAGCCGGCCGGGACCGAGGGCTATCCCCGGGCCGAGGTCACCATCGGCGGCGTGGATACCGACGCCATCTCCTCGAAGACGATGGAGGCGAGGGAGGTCCCGGGCCTGTATTTCGTCGGCGAGGTGCTGGATGTCACCGGGGAGCTGGGCGGCTACAACTTCCAGTGGGCCTGGGCCTCCGGTTTCTGCGCGGGCCAGGTGGCCTGAGCGGCCCTTGAAGGGCGGGCCGCAAGCCCCCACCTGTTCGATCGGGACACGACGAAAGGCCGTTTGCCGGGAAGTGCGCGTTCGCGGGAGGGGCCCATGGCTGCGAAGAAACCATCCCGATCCCTGGAGGGGCTTTTCAGGGAGACGGCGGAACACTGGCCGTCCTGGAATACCTACGAGCGCTTCGAGCAGGTGGTTTCCGTGGCGCTGACCGCGATGATCTCGATGATCATCCTCATTGCCCTGGCCCGGCTGGCATGGAACGTCGTGGATCTGCTGGTGCTCAAGGCGCTGAGCCCGCTGGAACATCGGGTGTTCCAGACCGTGTTCGGGATGATCATGACCTTGCTCATCGCGATGGAGTTCAAGCACTCCATCATCCGGGCGGCCCAGCGTCGCGAGAGCATCATCCAGGTCAAGACGGTGATCCTCATCGCCCTGCTGGCCCTGGCCCGGAAGTTCATCATCCTCGATTCCGAGAGCGTCGAGGCCGCCAAGATCGCCGCACTCGCGCTGGCGGTTCTGGTGCTGGGGGTCGTCTACTGGTTGGTGCGCCAATGCGAGGAGCGCGGCGAGAATGGACCCCGGCCCCGTGGCGATCGAGCGCCCGGCGAGCAGGGCCGCTAGGATAGGGGCAGGACCCGAGGACGATCGATGAAATCCGCAACCACGTGCCGGCTCGACCTGGCCCCCGATTCCTGCTTCCGGGCGATGGTGCTCGTTTGCCTGGGGCTGCTGCTGGGGGCCTGTGCCACTCCCGTGCCCGGACCGCTGCAAGGCCCGGGCAGCGAGGTGTCGGTGGCCCAGGCTCGCTCGGCGTCGCAACCCGTGGTGGGTGCCCGGGTGCGCTGGGGCGGCCGGCTGGTGGGCGTGGTCAACAAGGCCGACCACACCCGCCTGGAGATACTGGCCTTTCCCCTCGACCGGGCCGGTCGGCCGCGGGTGGATGGCGAGCCGCAGGGGCGCTTCATGGCCCGCGTCCCCGGGTTTCTCGAACCCGCGGTCTATGCCCGGGGCCGCGAGGTCAGCGTGGTGGGGCGCATCACGGGCACCCGGGATGAAACCATCGGCGAGTATCCCTACCGCTTTCCGCTGGTGGACGTCTCCGGCCATTTCCTCTGGCCGGTCCACACCGAGCCCGCCGAGATCCACCACCATGATCACCCGCCGCTCTATCCCCGTTGGCCCCTCGAGGCCCCCTGGTCCTGGTAGCGCACCGGCCAGGGGATGCCTGCTTCCCGCTGATCGGCTGGACGACACGAGGACTGGCGCCACCCCGGTGGTCACGGCGGGGCAGATGCGCCGCGGCTACGGCGGCGGGCCGACCAGCGACGACCGTGGCAATCAAGCGACGGGACAGGGATTTGGCGCACGATGTTCTTCCTCTCCGCTTGTTGCCGGGTGGACGAGGCACTTTCTGTTGCTTGCCCATTCGATCCGGGCACCCCGGCGCCCTGGCCCTTCGGGCGACGAGGCAAGGCGCAGGGGCCCCGGGGGTGCAACGATCAAGCGCCCGGGAAAACCGAATCAACGGTGAATGGCCCGGGGCACCTGGCGCCCAGGCAAGAGACATGACTCTCTGCCGTGTCCTGGTGAGGGATGTTGCGGGCACCGCGAAAAACCGGCTGCGCGCACGAATGATGGCGTTGGGCGGTGCTCGCTTGCTCACCTATCGATCGGATATGCCTCGTCAGAGCCGTGCCCTGACCTGCGCTCCATCCGCCTTGTCCTTCGCACGCTCGCGACGGTTTTTCGAGGCGCTCTCACGTAAGGATGAACCAAAAAAAGGCCGGCAGCGCGAGCTGCCGGCCGATTGTTGTTGTTGGGTCCCGTGGTGATCCGCCGTGCGGCGGCTCCGGGTTGTTATTTTGCTTGTTCCTGCTCGATCTGCGTGCGGATCGCGTCGAGGATCTTCTCGCCGCGCGGACCGGCCAGTTCGACGTACTTGTCGAAGACCGGCTGGACACGCTCGCTGAAGGCGGCGCGCTGATCGTCGGTAAGCTCGATGAACTCGATGTCGCTCTTGGAGGCGATCTCCTCGGCGGCCTCGCGGTTGAGCTTGTGGGTCTCTTCGAAGATGTAGGGGAAGAGTTCCTCCTTGGTCTCCATCACCGCCTGCTGGATGTCGTCCGGCAGACCCGCGAAGTAGCTCGGGTTGGTGATCACGGTGGAGACGAAGTGCGCGTTATGCGCTTCGGTGAGGTAGTTCTGCACCTCGTAGAAGCTCATGTCGCGGATGGCGAACATCGGCTGGGTCTGGGCATCGATCTGGCCGCGCTGCAGGCCGCCGTAGATCTCGGAGTAGGCCATGGGCGTGGGGATCGCGCCATAGGACTTGTAGGTCTCGAGCAGCAGCGGGGAGGGCTTGACCCGGGTCTTCATGCCCTCGAAGTCGTCGGGCATGCGAATGGGGTCGTTCGAGCTCCACACCATCCAGCCCTCGGGGATGATGGCGAGCAGCTGCAGGCCCTTCTCGCTGTAAGCCTCGCCCAGCAAGTCGTAGACGGTCTCGTTTTCGGCGAAGATTTTCTCGTTGATCTTGTCCTCGTCGGCGAACAGGAAGTGCAGGGTGAAGACCTGCGCCTCGGGGATGGTGGAGCCCACGTGGCCCGCGGAGGCGAAGGAGAACTGCAGCGCGCCGTTCTGCACCTGCTGGGTCAGGTCCTGGGAGGTGCCCAGCGAACCGTAGGGATAGATCTCGACCTCGACCTGGCCGTCGGTCTTCTCCGCCATCAGTTCCTTGAACTTCTGGGCATACTTCCACTGGACGCCGCCCTTGGTCTCTTCCAGGGCAAAGCGCCAGGTAAAGGATTTCTCCGTGTCGCCGGCGGCCTTTTCGGCGGACTCGTCGCCGGACTGGCCGCAGCCGGCGAGGGCCACCAGCATGGCGATCAAGAGGGCGTAGATGCTTATTGTCCAGTTCTTGTTGCGCACTCCGTTTCTCCCTTTTGGTTGTGAAACGTAGTCGAGCCTAGCACAGGCCAAGGCGGGCCTCACAAGTCCTGCCGCCCACGTGCAATGGGGTCCATATGACGCTAGGGTTACGGGAAACCAAAAGAACAAGCGGGGCCCTGTCCTCATGAAACCATCCAGGGAAGGCGCCGGCCGAAGTCCTTTCGGTCGTCTGCTCGGCGGTATCGACTGGCTTACCGCGATCATCGAGAACACCATCATCGCCGGCAGCATTCTCCTCATGGCCGGTGTCAATATCGCCAACGTCCTCGGCAACAACCTCTTCCAGGCCTCGCTCCCCTTCACCGAGGAAATCAACCAGTCGCTGCTGGTGATCATCACCTTCGTCGGCATCGGCGCCGCTGCACGCCATGGCCGCCACATCCGCATGTCCGCCATCTACGACCAGCTCGAAGGTCGCTGGCGCAAGGGGCTCAATGTCCTCACCGCGCTCTCCACGGCCATTCTCCTGTTCGTGCTCGCCTGGTACGCGGTGAGTTACGAGGTCCGCGTGCGCGAGCTCGGCCAGGCCACCCCGGCTCTGGGCATCCCGCTCTGGATCATCTACGTGTGGGTGCCGATCGGGCTGTTCATCGGTGCGGTCCAATACCTGCTCACCACCTGGAAGAACCTCACCACCGAAGGGGTCTGGCGCGCCTTCACCGAGCGCGAGGAATACGAGCAGGTCGAGGTGGGCCAGGCGGCCCGGGATGCTGAAGAAGAGGTGGGGCGCTGATCATGCTGGCTATCATGTTCATTGTCATGTTCGTTCTGCTCCTCATGGGTTTTCCCATGATGGTGCCGCTGATCGCCGGTGCGCTGGTGATGCTGCTGGTGGACTTCCCCGGCATCGGCCCGGACAACCTCATCCAGCAGATGATCGCCGGGGTGAAGCCGTCGGTGCTGGTGGCCGTGCCCATGTTCATCCTCGCCGCGGACCTGATGACCAAGGGCCACACCGCCGAGCGGCTGCTGGACCTGGTCAAGAGCTTCATCGGTCACCGCCGCGGGGGGCTGCCCATCACCACCGCGGTCTCCTGCACGCTGTTCGGCGCCGTCTCCGGCTCCACCCAGGCCACCGTGGTGGCCATGGGCACGGCGCTGCGGCCCAAGATGCTCAAGGCCGGCTACCGGGACAGCTTCACCCTGGCGCTGATCGTGAACTCCTCGGACATCGCCCTGCTGATCCCGCCCTCGATCGCGGCGATCATCTACGGCGTGGCGGCCAACGTCTCGGTGGGCGAGTTGTTCATTGCCGGCATCGGCCCGGGGCTGTTGATCATGGTGCTGTTCTCGGCCTACAGCTTCGCCAACGCCGTCTACCACAAGATCGAGCCGGACGAGCGGGTGGGCTGGGGCCTGCGCATGCGCGCCCTGCGCGGGGCACTGCTGCCGCTGGGTTTCCCGGCGGTGGTCCTCGGGGGCATCTACTCCGGGCTGTTCTCGCCCACCGAGGCGGCGGCCATCTCCGTGCTCTACGCGCTGATCCTGGAGGTGGTGATCTATCGCGCGGTGAAGATCACCGACCTGCCGTCCATCGCGTTGTCCACCGGCATGATCACCGGCGTGGTCTTCATCCTCGTGGGCGCGGGCAACGCCTTCTCCTGGATCATCTCGTTCGCCCAGATCCCCACCGAGATCCTCGGCCCGATCCTCGACCAGGTGGCCGCCAACCCCACCATGCTGCTGGTGACCATCGCCATCACCTACTTCGTGGCCTGCATGTTCGTGGACCCCATCGTGGCCATCTTCGTGCTCACCCCCATCTTCATGCCCGCCATCCAGGCCTCGGGCGTGGATCCCGTGCTGGTGGGCACCCTGGTGGTGCTGCAGTCGGCCATCGGCTCGGCCACGCCACCGTTCGGCTACGACATCTTCACCGCCATGGCCGTCTTCCGGCGACCCTACTGGGATATCGTCAAGGGCACTCCGCCGTTTATCATCATGCTGGTCTCGGCCACCGTGCTGTTGATCCTCTTCCCGCAGATTGCCCTGTTCCTGCGGGACCTGGCTTTCTACTGACCGAAAAGGAGTGCGCGTCGAGGTGTCCTCGAAAGCGATCGACAAGCTCTACCGCAACCTGGTGAAGTTCTCCGAGCGCCCCGAATGGCGGGATCTCTTCGAGGGCGAGTGGGATTCCTTGTTCACCGCGGTGGGCGATGAGCTGGGAGTGGCCCCGGACACGCTCGATGAAATGCTCCAGGAACCGGGGCTGTACGACGTGATCGGCTCGTTCGTGTTCGAGTCGTTCCTGGTCGCCCCGATCACGGACGAGGGTTCCCCGGCCGAGATCTACCGCAAGCGCCGCGCGCGGCGGGAGTCTGCCGGGGCCCGCAAGTACCTCGAAGGACTGATCGAGGCCCCGCTGGGGATCTACGAGGTCACGGGGGTGAATCCGCCCCGCATCCAGCTGCGCGACTGGGTCGATGGCGGTGAGCCCTTTCGGATGCACGACAAGTCGGCTTCTGCGGCGCTCGTCGAGGGTGACGGGATGGTGGCGCGGATCGTGCCGCTCTTCGATCGCCGGGTCCTCTCGGCCGGGGTCCTGCGCCTGGCGCGCGAGGAGGCCCGGGAACTGGCCGAATTCCTGCACGACTGGCGCAAGGAGCGCGATGCCGAGGTCGGGATCGAGGAACGCCTGGATGAGGAATCGGCCTTCCTGCCGGTCTGGGTGATCGCGGCATGGCTGCGATCACTCATCGAGGGCGGGCCGGCGGTGGAGACGCCCGAGGGCGATCCCGTCCTGCTCGGTAAGGCGCATGCTCCACTCGAGGCCGATGCCGAGACGGTCGCCGCGCGGCTGGATGCGGCGGAGGCGTGGCAACGCGAGGCGCCGGGCGAGCCGGCCTGGGCCTGGTTCGCCGAAGGAGGCGAGGACGGTACCGCGTCGCTGATCGCCGGTGCCGAGATCCAGGGTGATCGCCTGCAGGTCATGACGCTGTCCCGGGAACGCATGGAACAGGCACTGGAGAGGCTCCGCGATGTCCTGGGCGAGGCAATGGGTGAACCGCTGGTGGAATACCAGTCCCCCGAGAGCGCCGTGCCCGATGGCCCGGCCCAGGAAGCCGAGAGCCTGCTGGATCCCACCGAACAAGCGGCCGTGATTCGGCAGGTGCTCGACGAGCACTATCGCAAGGTCATCGACGAGCCCGTGCCGGTGCTGGATGGCCGGACACCGCGGCAGGCCGTGGAGACCGAGGCGGGCCGTGAGCAGGTCGTCGAGTGGCTGAAGACCCTGGAAAATGCCGAATGGCACCGAACCCGGAGCGAGGGCGGCGAGCCCTATGACGCCGGCTGGATGTGGCGGGAGCTGGGCCTGGAAGACCGGCGGGACTAGGTTCGTCCGGGACCTTGCGGCCTTCCCTTGTGGGTCTCGGGATGCAGCGGCCGCGCCCCTCCGGGTGCCCTTCACCTGCCCCCCGTGCCCCCGCCGGGCAGCGGGGAACTGCCGTCGCGCCGTACTGGACAACCACCGAATGAATGGATGCCACCCGTGACCCTCCGTCTTCTCCACACCGCCGACTGGCAGATCGGCAAGCAGTTCGGGCAGTTCGAGCGCGAGGAAGCGGCCTTTCTCGCCGACCGGCGCATCGAGACGGTCGCCGCGCTCGGTCAGCTGGCCACCGAGCGAGACGCTGATGCGGTCCTGGTGGCGGGCGACGTCTTCGACATGCAGACGGTCTCCACCCGCACCTTCCACCGCCTGGCCGAGGCCATGCAAACTTTCGCCGGCCCCTGGGTACTCCTGCCCGGCAACCACGATGCCGCGCTGGGCGAGAGCGTCTGGCAGCAGTGGCGGCGCAAGGTGGACCTGCCGGAAAACCTGCATTTCGCCCTCGAACCCGGGGTGATCGACCTGCCCGATGCCGGGCTGGCGGTGCTCTGCGCCCCGCTCACCCAGCGCCACGTCCTCAACGACCTCACCGCCGCCTTCGACACCCTGGAGACCGCTCCGAACCGGATCCGGGTGGGCCTGGCCCACGGCAGTGTCCAGGGCGTGATGATGGAGGCCGCCGAGGCCCAGAATCCCATCGCCCCGGACCGTGCCCAGGCGGCTCGGCTGGACTACCTGGCCCTGGGCGACTGGCACGGCACCCTGCGCATCGACGAGCGGAGCTGGTATTCCGGCACCCCCGAGCCCGACCGTTTCCGGGACAACGCACCGGGCCAGGTCCTGGAAGTGGAGATCGAGGCGGCGGGTGCCACCCCGCGGGTCACCGAGCATGCCGTGGGCCATTACCGCTGGGTCTCCCGGTCGTTCCACCTGCGGGTTCCCGAGGATCTGGAGGCCCTGGAATCCGCCATGGCGGACTGGGACCGCCGCACCGTCCTGCGGCTGGAACTGGAGGGCGAGCTCGATCTCGCCGGTCATCAGCGCCTCGCCCGCATTCGCGAGGCCATCCACGCCCGGGTCCATGCCCTGCGGGTCAAGGACGAGGGCCTGGCCCTGTTGCCCAGCGATGCCGACATCGCCGACCTGCATGCCGATGGTTACGTGGCCGAGGTGATCGACGAGCTGCGGGAGGAGCAGGCCAAGGACCCGGTGAGCCGGGAGGCCCTCAAGCTGCTGCTCCGTCGGCTCGCGGCGGAGCAGGCGGAGGCCGGTTCATGAGACTGCGAAGGCTTGCCGTGTCCGACCTGCGCCGCTTCCGGGAGACCTTCGAACTGGTCGACCTGGACCCCGGCCTGAACCTGGTGACCGGTCCCAACGAATCGGGCAAGAGCACGCTGGTGCGGGCCCTGCAGGCCGCCTTCTTCGAACGTCACTCGACCACCTCCGTCACGGATCTGCGGCCCCGTGACGACCCGGGAGCAATGCCGGAGGTGGCGCTGGAGTTCGAGCACGGCGGTCGGCGCTACCGCCTGACCAAGCGCTTTCTCAAGAAAACCATGTGCCACCTGGAGATCGACGGCGAGTCCCTCGAGGGCCAGGCCGCCGAAGAGCGGTTGCGCGACCTGCTGGGTTTTTCCTTTCCCGGCAAGGGCGCCAGCCAGCCCAGGCACTGGGGCATCCCGGGCCTTTTGTGGATCATCCAGGGCGAGGGCCAGGAGCTCGAACAGCCCATCCGCCACGCCCGCGAATTCCTGCGCGAATCCCTGGGCGAGGGCTTCGACGAACTGGCCGCCAGCCGGGGCGATTCCCTGATCCGTTCCATCGGCTCCGAGCGCAGTGAGCTCCTCACCAAGAAGGGTAATCCCCGGGGCGATCTGCAAAAACTGGAGAAGGAACTGGCCGCCGCCCGCGAGGAACGCGATGGCCTCCGGGAGCGGGTGGCCCGCTACTGCCAGTCCGTGGATCGCCTGGAGCAGCTGCGCCGGGAATGGCGCCGGCAGGAAGAAACCCCCCCTTGGGAAGCCGCCGAGAAAAAGCGCGACCAGGCCATTCGTCGCCTGGACCAGGTGGAGCAACAGCAAAAGGCCCTGGCCGGCCGGCAAAAGGAGCTGGAGAGTGCCCGCGGCGAACGCCAGGCCATCCAGGCCTCCCTGGAGCGCCGGCGCCAGGAACGGGACCGGCTGGCCGACCTGGAGCGAAACATCGCCGATCTCGACCGTTGCCTCGAATCCACCGGTCAGACAGTCGCCCGGCTGGAAACAGCCCTGGAAGACACCCGGCGACGACTGGCCCAGGCCGAGGCCCGGCGGGACCAGGTCCAGGACGCCCGGCGTTACGTCGAACTGGAAGAACGCATCCGCGACCTGCAAACCGGGTTGCAGCAGGACGAAAAGAACCTGGCCCGGGCCCGGGAACAGCAAAAGGAACTGGCCCGCCTGGAACGCCAGCTGGCCGAGGGCGCGGTGGACCCGGCCCGGGTCCAGGCGCTGGAAGAGGCCGAGACCCGCCTGTCCCACCTGCGTATCCGGGAGGAGAGCGTGGCCACCCGGATCCGCTACCGACTGCTCGACGACCGCGAGCTCCGCCTGGGCGAAGAGACCCTCACCGGCGAGGGCGAGACCACCCTGATCGAGTCCGCCCGCCTGGAACTGCCCGGCATCGGCGAGCTGGCCATCGAGCCGGGCGGGCAGGACCTGGCGAGCGTGGCCGCCGATCTGCGCCAGGTGCAACGCGAGCACGAGGATCGGCTCCGGGAACTGGGCGTGGCCTCCCTGGCCGAAGCCCGGCGGCGGCTGGAAGAGCGCAAGGATGCCGAAAACGCCCTGGAACTCGCCCGTCGCCGGTTGGGAGACCTGGCCCCCCGCGGTATCGAAAGCCTGGCGGCCGACCTGGAAGGCCGGCAGAGCCGCCTGGCCAATCTGCGCACCGAACGGGAAAGGCTCCCCGAGCCCCCGAAGGACCTTCCCCCGGAAGCCGAGGTGCGCGAGACCTGCGAGCACCTCCAAACGGAACTGGAGCGCTTCCGATCCCGGCTTTCCGAGGCCCGCGAGGAACGCTCCGCCCGCCATGCCGAACGGGAGCGGGCGGTCGGTGACTACCAAGAACTCCAGGCCCGACTCGAGGACCCCGAAAGCCGCCGCCAGGCCGAGGCGGCCGAGAGCCGCAGCCAGGCCCTGGAGAAGGGCATCCAGGAACTGGAAACGGCCATCCGCGAGCAGGCCGCGGCCATCGACGCTGCTCAGCCCGATATTCTCCGGCAGGACATCGAGCGCTTTGGTGCCACCGCGGAAAACGAACGCAAGCGCCAGCAGGAACGCCGCGGCGAGATCGACCGCCTGGAAGGCGAACTGGGTGCCGAGGGCGTGGCCGGCCTGGAAGAGGACCTCGCCGAGACCGAGGCCCGCGCCGAACGCCTGGAACGCCGCCACGCCAGCCTGGACCTGCGCGCCCAAGCCCTGGATCGGCTGCTCACCCGGCTGGAAGCGCGCCGCTCGGCCATGGTCGAGCAGCTCCAAGCCCCGCTTCGTCGGCGGGTGGAACACTACCTGCGGCTGCTGTTCCCCGAGGCCGAGCTGCGCATCGACGAATCCTTCGAGCCCACCCAACTCATCCGGGAAGGCACCGCCGACGTGAACTTCGAGGCCCTGAGCTTCGGCGCCCGCGAGCAGGTGGGCGTCATCCTGCGCCTGGCCTACGCCGACGCCCTCAAGGAGGCCGGCCGCCCCACGCTGATCGTTCTGGACGACGCCCTGGTCCATGCCGACGAAGCGCGCCGCCAGGCCATGCAGCGGGTGCTTTTCGACGCCGCCAGCCGCCACCAGCTCCTCATGTTCACCTGCCACCCCGCCAACTGGCGCGAACTGGGCGTCCCCGAACGGCCACTACCCGCGGTCAGTCCATGAGTCCATGTTTCACCGGGAGAGGGAATGTTGGCGATGTCGACCGATTCTCGAGACATGTCGAAAAAATGCTAAAATTTCGACATATCGATAACGACATGTTTACGCCGTAGACATGTTTTCCCGATATGTCGAAATGTCGGAGGAATATCGACACGTGTTCGATCCGGACCAGCCATACAATGACTTGCCCGATCTCCCGCCAAAAGCCGAGTTGGAAACCCGGGATGTCCTCAAGTCCTGTGTAGAAGCCCGTGCTGCCCTCGCTGAACTCAAGGAGCTTGGCGCAACCATTCCGAACCAGGCAGTCCTCATTAATGCCATACCGATACTGGAGGCGCAGGCCAGTTCCGAAATCGAGAACATCGTGACCACTCGGGATGCCCTCTTTCGGCACGCTCAACACCTGGAAGAGGCAAGTGACCCGGCGACCAAGGAGGCTCTGCGCTATCGCACGGCGCTTTACCTTGGTTATCGAAGCCTGGGCCAGAGGCCTCTTTGCACAGCGACAGCGATTGATGTGTGCCGGACGATCAAGGGACGGCAGCTTGACGTTCGAACCGTGCCGGGGACGAAGCTGGCCGGCGACTGGAGTGGGAAAGTGATCTACACGCCCCCTGAGGGAGAGGCTTTGCTCAGAAACAAGCTGGCCAACTGGGAGCAGTTCCTGCACAGAGAAGAGGAACTCGATCCACTTGTCCGCATGGCCGTGGGGCACTACCAGTTCGAAGCCATTCATCCATTCAGCGATGGCAACGGGCGAACAGGACGGGTCCTCAATATCCTCTACCTTATCGAGCAGGGCTTGCTGGATATCCCGGTCCTCTACCTGTCCGGTTACATCATCCGTCACAAGTCGGACTATTATCGGCTCCTGCTGGCGGTCACCGAGGACGGGGCCTGGGAAGAATGGTTGCGGTTCATGATGACTGCCGTTCAGCGTACCGCCCGCTGGACAGCTGACAAGATCCGTGCCATCCGGGATCTGCAGCAGACAACTTCCCAGTATGTCCAGGAACGCCTGCCTTCAATCTACAGCCATGAGTTGGTGGAAACCTTGTTCGTGCAGCCCTATTGCCGCATCGCCAATATCGTGGAGGCGGGCATCGGGCAGCGCCAGACGGCTTCCAATTATCTCAAGAAGCTTCGGGAGATCGGGGTCCTTGACGAGATCAAGGCCGGCCGGGAAAAGCTCTTTATCAACCGAAGGTACCTGAGACTGCTCGTGGCCGACGATAATGCATTCGAGCCGTTCTAGCCCCCCGGCATGAAATCCCCCATCACCGGCTATCACCGCGACGAGGAGGACGACTGGGTCGCCCAGCTCGCCTGCGGCCACAACCAGCACGTCCGCCACCGCCCACCCTGGATCAACCGCCCCTGGGTCACCACCGGGCAAGGGCGAAGGAAGATGCTGGGCCACCCGCTCGACTGCAAGAAATGCGACCGCGGCGAACCACCCGACGAAAGACCGAACGTCCAAAGCGGCTAGTCGTGGTCCGAGGAGCTGAACGTATGACACCCTCTCCCCATCGGGGAGAGGGCCGGGGTGAGGGGGAACTACCACCGAATCCGCACCCGATCCCCCACCTCGACCCCCAGCCGCTCGACCGTCCCGGCGTTCACCTCCAGCACGTACTGCGCCGGCTCGCCGCTGGGATAGGAAGGGCAATCGGCGACCCGGCAGGGCGGGGTGTCCAGCGACAGGGCAACGATCCGGAAATCCGAGTCCAGGTAGAGGATATCCAGCGGGATCCGCGTGTTCTTCATCCAGAAGGCCCGGGGCGCGGATCGCTCGTAGACGAACAGCATGCCCCGGTCGGCAGCGAGATCCTCGCGGCCCATCAGGCCCCGGGCCCGGCTGGTGTCGTCCTCGGCCACCTCCACGCGAAAGGTCTCGCCGGCCAGCTCGATCCGGGTCGGGTCCTTTCCGCAGCCGGCGAGGATCAGCAGCAGGGCGATTCCCGCCCGGCGGGCGACGGGGCCCACGGTCTATTCCACCACCGGGTACTGCGGGTCGCCCCAGAGCGCGCGGGGGTTGTCCATCATCACCTGGATGGTCGCCGGGACCAGCTGGCCGAGGATGCGGGTGCCGTCGCGTACCTGGTCCCGGTTGACCGAGCTTTGCCAGGTGGCACCCCCGTGGACCAGTTGGTTGCGCAGGGTGTAGAGGCGGTCGAAGACCACCATCAGCAGCCGGCCGGTCTGGCCCGAACCCAGCGCCCGGTGGGCCGATTGCCGGGCCTTGTCGAAGCCCGCCTGCCAGTCGGCGGAGGTGATCGACCCCCGCTGGTGGTCCCAGAAGGGCTGGTAGACGTAGGGGTTGTCGATCAGCAGGCGGATCGGCTGCGAGAACTGCTCCCAGAGGATCCGGTAGAGCAGCTGTTGTTCGTCCATCGTCTCCAGGCGGGCGAAGAAATGCCGCAGCCGCTTGCGCTCGGAGAGCCGCCAGTGGTCCGGCAGCTCGCTGGCGTAGGCGGCGTTGAAGGCGATCCAGAGAAACACGAAGCGGGCATCCGGGTCCTCGGGTTCCCGTTCGGCCCGGTTCAGCCAGGAGAGGGCGCGGTGCACCCGCAGGCCCAGGGCGGTGGGGAAACCGTCGCGGATGGCCCGCTGGCGGGCCTTCAGGGCATCGAAGCGGAGTTCTTCGGGAACGTCGGCAATGGGCGGCATGGTCTGGGACTCCTTGTCGTCGGAACCGGTGAACGCGACCCCGGCGGCCCACCTTCGCGGGAGCGACCTCCCGGTCGCGAAGAGGCGGCTCCCCGGGCTTGCGGCGGGATTCGCGCGGGGGAGGATCGCCGCGGGTTTCTCGAACGATACAAAAGCACCCGGCGCCGACCAAGCCGAGCGGGGCATTCCCCTCGGCCGGTCGAAACGCAAAAGGCCCGCCGAGCGGCGGGCCGATTGGATCGCGCGGGCGCGGCCCGCGGCGAGGGGCTTATTCGCCGGTCGACAGGTCGGTGTCGACGATGAACAGCCGGTTGCCGTCGATGGTGCTGGCGTCGAGCATCTTCTGCTCCAGGTCACCGTCGGTGGACCAGGTGGCGAAGTCGTCGTCGTTGAGCACGCCCAGGCGGTGCTCGTCGATCACCCACAGGCCTTCCATCTTGTCGTGCGGGTAGTTGACCTCGGCGACCATGTCCACCTGCAGGGTCTTGGCCACCGGTTCGATGCCGGCGGCGGCCAGCGCGGCCCAGCCCTCGTCCATGGCCACCTGTTCGAGGGTCCTGCCGTCGATGGTCAGGCCCAGGTCGGGGTCCTGGGCGAGGTTGCCGCCCGCGGGGACGGCCTCGAGGTTGGTGGCGCCGGAGAGATCGACGCGGTAGACGTGCTTCTGCGCCTCGGGGCTTGCGCCCGCGGCGCCGTCGGGACCGCCGTAGAGGAAGCTGCCGTCCCGCTCGATCACCAGGAACTCGGTGGCGGAGAGGGCCACGATCTCGGAGTTGGCGTTCTGGTTCTTCTCCTGGCGGTACAGGTACTGGCCGATCTCGCCGGTTTCCAGGTCCACGGTGACGATGCGGGTGAGGTCGAGGTCCTTCACCGACTTGTCCGGGTTGTACATGGTGGACTGCATGATGCCCACCAGGGTGGTCTCGTCGGGGGTGATCGCCAGGCCTTCCATGCCGCGGTTGGCGCGGCGGTTGGCGTATTCCTTGGGCAGCGTGATGGACACCCGGGCATCACCGGCGAAGGGGTTGATGCGGTCGATCTCGGTGCCGTCGGCATCGAAGTGGACGATGTGGGGCCCGTACTCGTCGCTCACCCAGAAGCTGCCGTCGGTCAGCGCCACCAGGCCCTCGCCGTCCAGGCCGTAGTCGTCCAGGCGGAAGGGGTTGCTGGCCGCGTCCCAGGGCTGCGAGGGATCCTCGGTGATGGGCTGGCCGTTGGCGAAGTAGGGCGTCTCGCCGGTGCCGCCCAGGCCGTCGGAATTGGGCAGGCCGGTGATGGGTGTGCCGTCCGGGCGCTTGAGCAGGATGGTCTCCACCTGGGTGATCCGGCCGTTCTCGCCCAGCTCGAACCGGCCGATGCGCGGGGTGTAGTCCGGTACGGGGAACTTCTTGCCCGAGCCGTGGGAGGCGCCCATGCTGGTCTTGTACTTGGCATTCGGGCCCCGGTCGGTGAGGGCGTAGAACTGTGTGGCGTTCTCCGGGTGCGCGGTCATGGCCGAGCCGTAGCCGCCGTTGCGCACCTCGAAGGTCTGGCCGGTCTTGGCGTCCACCAGGTCGTCGCGCAGTACCGAGTAGGGCAGGAAGGTGCCGCCGGCCGGGAAGCTGGAGAACACCGCGCTGGTGTCGGTGCCGGAATCGTCGTCACCGCCGCAGGCGACCAGGGTAGCGGAGGCCAGCAGGCCGAGCAGGAGGGATTTCTTGTTCATTCTCGTTTTTTCCTCTTCGGGTGGTGGAAAGGCATGTCCGGTGGCCGCCGACCGGGAACGCTGGGCTCAGTCCTGGCAGAAGGCCGTGTCGAATTCGTAGACGAACCGGGTCTTGGTCCGGGAATCGGGGTCGATCCATTCGGTGAGGGTCTGCAGGGCGCGGAAGGTCGTCCTGGCGCGCTGGACGACCTTCCGGGTGTAGTCCGCCGAGCCGTCCTCGTACTTGAACGAGATCTCGGCGACGAGCGGCGCCTGCCCGCTGGCGGGCGTGCCCGGGTACCAGAGCGTCACGTCGATCCCGGCATCGTGCTGGCCGAGGTCGATTTCCACGCCGCTGTAGACGTGCTCGCGGATGTCGAGGTTGCCGACCACGGCCAGGGGCAGGTCGTCGTCGAGGTCGTGGTCGCGCTCGAAGTCGGGAAAGTGTTCGTTGATGTCGTGGACTTCGTTGATGTTGCGGGTGTTGGGCGCCTTGGTGGAATGGCCGTAGACCACCCGGAAGTCGGTGTGGGCGTTGGCGCCGATGTCCGCTTCCAGCTTGGTCTCGGCACCGGCGGTGTCCGAGTCCAGGTCCTCGAAGTCGGCGATGTAGCGATCGGGGCTGCGGAACTTGAGGCTCACCTCGGAATCGCCGTTCTCCACCCGTTCGCGGAACGAATAGCCCAGGCCGCGGAGTCGGCAGGTCCCGGGGGTGTCGAAGTAGCGGACGTCGCGTTGCTTGTCCAGCACGGGCGAACCGGAGACATCGCGGTCGATGGCCTGCTCGATCGCGGTCTCCGCGTCCTGGAGCAGCGCGGCCACGGTGGCCGCCTCCGTGGCGTGGGTGAAGCGCGCCGGATCGAGCATGAGCTTGTATTCCCGGGAGGTGACATCCGGGTTGGCGATGGCGGGGGCGCTCACCAGGCAGGCGAGGAGGGGCAGAAACCATCTGGCGGTCGGCATGTCCAGTTCCCTTGATCAGTTCGGGGTATTCCGTTGCCGCGAGAGGTTAGTGCGGGAAGATGACGAAACGCTGATGGTTTCGTGAACGGCGCGTGATGATCGCGTGACGCGCCCGGTGGCCGGTCGAGACCGGCAGCCCCCGGGCCTGCCCGCCGGCGGTTTCGGCAAGACGCCACCACGGCCGATGCGGTAGCCTCGTGCGCTGATCGTCACCAACCGGAAAAGGGACTACAGGCACCATGGAAAGCCATTCCTCGATGGCATCGTTCATCTGGTCCGTCGCCGACCTGCTGCGCGGCCACCTCAAGCAATCCCAGTACGGCCGGGTGATCCTGCCGTTCACCCTGCTGCGACGCCTGGAGTGCGTGCTCGAACCCACCCGGGCCCGCGTGCTCGAGGCCGCGGAGCAGCACGCGGACAAGCCCGACGCCGTGCGCGACAGCCTGCTGCTGCGCGCGGCCGAGCAGCCCTTCTTCAACGCCTCCCGGCTTTCGCTGGCGACACTCTCCGACACCCAGACCGAAGCGGACCTGGTCAGCTACGTCGAGGCCTTCTCCCCCGATGCCCGGGAGATCTTCGAGCACTTTCACTTCGAGGAATTCGTCGGCCAGCTCGCCGGCAGTGACCTGCTCTACCAGGTGGTCCAGCGGTTTGCCGGCATCGACCTGCATCCCGAGCGGATCAGCAACTACCAGATGGGGCTGATCTTCGAGGAGCTCATCCGCAAGTTCGCCGAGAGCTCCAACGAGACCGCGGGGGAGCACTTCACGCCCCGCGACGTGGTCCACCTCACCACTTCCCTGGCCCTGACCGGGCAGGATCACAAGCTGGCCCCGCACCGCATCGTCACCGTCTACGACCCCACGGCCGGGACTGGCGGCTTTCTCTCGGAGAGCGACGAATACATCCAGCAGGTGAGCAACGATGTCACCGTCTCCCTGCACGGCCAGGAGCTCAACGCCGAGTCCTACGCCATCTGCAAGGCGGACATGCTGATCAAGGGCCAGGAAGTCGACAACATCAAGCGGGGCAACACCCTCTCCGACGACCAGCACGCCGGCGAGCGTTATGACTTCATGCTCGCCAATCCGCCCTTCGGCGTGGCCTGGAAGAACGTCGAGAAACCCGTCAAGGACGAGCACAGGCAACAGGGCTTCGACGGCCGCTTCGGCCCCGGTGTGCCCCGCGTCTCCGATGGCTCGCTGCTGTTCCTGCTGCACCTGGTGAGCAAGATGCGCAGCGCCAGGGACGGCGGTTCGCGCATCGGCATCATCCTCAATGGCTCGCCGCTGTTCACCGGCGGGGCGGGCAGCGGCGAGTCCGAGATCCGGCGGCACCTGCTGCAGAACGACCTGGTGGAAACCATCGTCGCCCTGCCCACCGACATGTTCTACAACACCGGCATCGCCACCTACGTGTGGATCCTTTCCAACCAGAAGGACCCGGAGCGCAAGGGCAAGGTCCAGCTGATCGACGCCACCGAGCGCTATTCGAAGATGCGCAAGTCGCTGGGCTCCAAGCGCCAGTACATCGACGAGACCAACATCGAGGCCATCGTCCGCCTCTTCGGCGGCTTCGAGGAGAACGACGAGAGCAAGATCTTCCCCAATGAGGCCTTCGGCTACCGGCGCATCACCGTGGAGCGACCCCTGCGGCTCAACTTCCAGGCCAGCCCCGAGCGGCTCGAGCGCATCAACGAGGAAAAGGCGGTCCGGAAGCTGAGTGATGCCGACCGAAAGGCGCTCCTGGATGCCTGCGCCACCCTCGATCCCGGGCGCCTGTACAGGAACCGGGACGCGTTCACCAAGGACCTCAAGGCCGCCCTCGAGCCCACCGGCATCAAGCTCCGGGCCCCGCTGATCAAGGCCCTGCACGACGCCCTCTCGGAGCGCGACCCCGAGGCCGACATCTGCACCGACAGGAAGGGCAACCCCGAACCGGACACCGGCCTGCGGGATTTCGAGAACGTGCCCCTGGGCGAGTCGGTGTTCGACTACTTCGAACGCGAGGTGAAGCCCCACGTCCCCGATGCCTGGATCGACGAGGACAAGGTGGACGAGTACGACGGCCAGGTGGGCATCGTCGGCTTCGAGATCCCGTTCAACCGCCACTTCTACCGGTTCACCCCGC
>JAAZVP010000043.1 GCA_018623495.1 Halothiobacillus sp.
CGCCTGGGGCCGATCCGTTAAAACCCGACAGGCTCGTTCGCCACATCCCTGGCCGTTGGGTGGTGGCGGATCAGACTCAATAGACGGCGCTAAGCATGTAGAGCCGAGGGCGGATGATCCGTGGACGGGGGTTCGATTCCCCCCGCCTCCACCAACAGCAAGGGCCACTCCCGATGGAGTGGCCCTTTTTTTGTCTCGATCGCCGTACCGGTGCTGCAGCCAGCGTCATCATGGTGCCATCGCCCCGGGCTGGACGCGTGCCCGGGCACCGGCAAACGCCCCCAGCGAAAGGCCCAGCATCACCAGACCCCAGGTGGACAGCGCCGGCACCGGCCGCGCGGGTGACAGCAGGATCACCGCATCCGACGGCGCCGACGGCGGCCCCTCGCCCTCGGCGTTGGTGGCAGTCACGGTGAACCGGTAGCTCCGGTCGTTGGTGAGTCCCGTGACGGTACAGCGCGTCGCCGGGGCGGCGACTGTGCAGCTGGGGTTGGTGGAGGCGGTGTACTCGAGGATCGGCGCGCCCCCGTCGTCCAACGGCGGCTGCCAGCTGACGATCACCTGGCCGTCACCCGGCACCACCTCCACGTTTCTCGGCGCGCCGGGCACGCTGGCGATCCGGACCAGGTGCAGGGTGCTTTCCTTCTGGATGTTGTAGTCGGAGAGGGTCCGGCCGTCCTCCAGCTCCTTGCCGGCGAAGATCAATTGCTGCTGGTCGGGGGGAATCCCCTCCTTGTCCTGGATCTTCTGCTTGACGCTCTCGATGGTATCGCTGGGCTCGACCTCGATGGCAATGTTCTTGCCGGTGAGCGTCTTGACGAAGATCTGCATGGCATGGGCCGGGCTACTGGCGAGCAACAGCAGCACGACACACGAAGCGAGCAGTACGGGACGGCCGAGGGAATGCATGAAGGTTGCTCCGGGTTCTTGGAAAGCTTCCGTTGGCGAGACGCCCACGGGATGTCGGTGACCTTCGGCGACATGACGAAGCTCACCCCGGGCAGGGCAAGCGCTGTTCGCCGCTGCGATGACGGTTCTTGAGTCGGCAGATGCGCCGGTAGGAGGCGCGGATGCGTTCGGGGGCGATCTCGCCGCGTTCCACCATGCCCAGGATGGCGTCGGCGGCCCGCCCGGCGACGCCGGGGTCGAAGGTGGAGTTGTTGGCGAAGACGAGGATGTCCACGCCGGCATCGATGGCCTTGCCGATGGCCTGCTCGAAGCCGTAGTACTGGGTGATGGCGCCCATCTGCATGTCGTCGGAGATCACCACGCCGTCGTAACCCAGCTCGCCGCGCAGCAGGCCGTCGATGGTGGCCCGGGAGAGCGTGGCCGGGTCATCCGGGTCGAGGGCCTGGTTGTAGATGTGGGCGGTCATCACCAGGTCGGCGTCGCCGGTGGCGATCAGGCGGGCGAAGGGTTCCAGCTCGGTGCGACTCCAGGTGTGGGTGACGTCGACGAAGCCCTTGTGGGAGTCGCGGGTGGAACTGCCGTGACCGGGGAAATGCTTGAGGGTGGTGAGCACCCCCGTCTGGCGGTGGCCGTCGATCACGGCCCGGGCCTGCGCCACGACGCGGTCGGGATCGGCACCGAAGCTGCGATCGATGGCGCCGATGACGGGGTTGTCGGGATTGACGTCGAGATCCACCACCGGCGCGAGGTTGACGGTGAAGCCGGCCCGGTCGAGCATGCCGGCGGTGGTGAGCGCACCCCGGTAGGTGAGCGCCGGGTCGCCCTGCTCGCCGTACCAGGCCTGGGAGGGGGTCTCGGGGAATCCGTAGCGCGGTTTCAGGCGGTTGACGTAGCCGCCCTCCTGGTCGACGGCCACCATCAGCTCGCCGCCCGCGACCCGCTGCAGGTCATCGACCAGCGCCCGCACCTGCGCCGGCGACTCGATGTTGCGATCGTGGGTCGCGCTGGGGACGTCGTAGTCGTAGAGCACCACCCCGCCGACGTGGCGCTCGCGGATGTCGGCGACGATCGGACTCTGGGCCGTCACCGACTTGCCGCGAAAGCCCACCATCAGCATCTGCCCCACCTGGTATTCCAGTGTCGGCCAGGCGTCTTCGTCCCCGCCCTCCCCGTCGTCGTCGATCTCGATCTGGCAGGCGGAGAGGAACAGGAGCGCGGCGAGAGCGACGAGTGATCGCGGCAGGGCGGACATGGCAAGACGGCTACCGGTATGGACGCCCCGTCACGCTAGCCGACCGCCGCGACTTCGGCAAGGAGGCGCGCCGGCGGGAATCAACGCACGATCAACGGCGGGAACGGCCGGGATCACGGCCGACCCCGGCCTCGCCCCGGGTCGCGGAGCCGGCCTCGAATGCCCGCTCGCGCTCCTCGAGGCGCTGCTCGATGCGGTCCAGGCGGGCGTCGAGCCGCGCGAGCGTGTTGCCCAGGTGGCTCTCCTCGCGCTCCACCTTGTGGATGCCGCCGCTGAGAAACAGCGACGCGAGACCCGCGGTGAGCAACGAGACGATCACCACCCCGAAGATGATCAGGACCACCCCGAGGATGCGGCCGGAATCGGTCTCGGGCACGATGTCGCCGTAGCCCACGGTGGTGATGGTGACCAGCGCCCACCAGAACCCGTCCATGGGCCGCTCGATGCCCGGCTCCACGGCCGCGGCCAGCACGCCGAAGAAGAAGACCATCACCACCGCCGCCAGCAGCGCCGCACCCAGGGCATGCTGGCCCAGCAGCAGGCCGATGTGGCGAAACGCCCGGGCCAGCAGGCTGACCAGCAGCACCGTGCGCAAAAGGCGGATGGCGGCGATGCCCGGCAGGAGGCTCCAGAAGGGCGGGAAACCGGCGGTGATGATCACCAGGTTCATCCAGTTGCCGCGCAGGTAGCGGCCGCGCTCGCGGACCAGCAAGAGCATCAGGGCGGTCTCGACCGCGAACAGCGTCCAGATCCCCCAGTGCGACCAGGCCAGGATCTCGGCCTCGGCGCTGGCCACGCTGGTCTGCGAGAGGTAGTACTCCAGCGGTACCCAGAGCGCGGCGATCATCAGTGCCGGCTCCAGCATGCGCTCCATGACCTGGGCCACGGGATTCTCGTTGCGGGCCACGCCCGCCATCCCCAGCCAGACTCCCAGTCGCACGATACGTGCTCTCCCCGAATACCAGGAGGGGAATACGATCACACCGGGAAGGGCGAATCAACCGTCAGTCGGACTCGATCTCCAGGTGACGGGGGAGCAACAGCTCGTCGCCGTAACCGCGGCGCTCGATGTCGATATCCAGGGCATCCACGAGCTCGGCACGCCCCGTGCGCGGGTCGACGCGGTAGACCTCGATATCCACCTTCTCCCCGCGGCAGACCACGAACGGCCCCTCCGCCAGCGCGGTGCAGCCACCGGTGGCGGCCGCCGAGGCACTGCCCGCCAGCAGGGTGGACGCGGCCAGGATGCCGGCCACCACGAACCGCCGCTCAGGCATCACGCGGCCCCGCCCCGGCTCAGCTCGGTGGTCAGCCGCGGCGGCTGCTCGAGCGTGTGGTGAAGGGTGCACTCGGCCGCCGCGCGGCGCGCGGCCTCCAGGCGCGAGGCCGGCAGCTCGGGCCAGCGGATGGCCATGTCGATGGCGCCGATTCGAAAGGGCTTCTCGGCGTACTGCCAGCGCACCCGGATGGCCAGGGTATCCACCCCGGCCTCGGCCTGCTCGGCATAGCTCAACAGCACGGCACCGGTGCACATGGCCAGGGAAACGGCGAACATCTGGACGGCCCCGTAATGGGCCTCGGGATCCCGGTTCTCGACTTCCAGGCCGGGCTCGGAAAGCGCCCGGAGCTCGATGTCCTCGGACCCCAGCAGAAAAGCCTTCATCTCGCGACCTCCCACTCGGCGCGGGCGGGACCGGGGCCCGGGAGGCGACGGTCAGCCCGACTGCCTGCGCGCCACCTCGGCCACGTGCCGCCCCTGAAAGCGGGCGATCGCCAGCTCGTTCTCGGAGGGCTGGCGACCGCCATCGGCACCGGCGAGCGTCGTCGCCCCGTAGGGCGTCCCGCCGGTGATCTCGTCCATATTGACCAGATCTTTCGCCGAGTATGGCACCCCCACGACAATCATGCCGAGATGGAAGAGCGTGGTATGGAACGAGGTGAGCGTGGTCTCCTGGCCGCCGTGCTGGCTGGCCGTGCTGGCGAAAACACTGCCCACCTTGCCGATCATCGCACCGCGGGCCCACAGCGAGCCGGTCTGGTCGAGGAAGTTGCGCATCTGGGCGGCCATGTTGCCGAAACGCGTGGGCGTGCCGAAGATCACCGCGTCGAAGTCCGCGAGCTCGGCGGGCTCGGCCACCGGGGCGGCCTGGTCGAGCCTCGCCCCGGCCTCACGGGCCACCGACTCCGGCATCAGCTCCGGCACCCGCTTGATGCGGACCTCCACGCCCTCCACTGCTCGCGCGCCCTCGGCAATCGCTTCGGCCATGCGTTCCACGTGGCCATACATGCTGTAGTAGAGCACCAGTACTCTCGTCATCCTCGCCTCCTCGACTGTGCTGGAAAGATTCGGCCAAGAGGCCGGGTTTGCAGGGGGACCGGGCTTGCGCCATTCTCACCCTCGTCGGCCCCCGGCAACCGGAACCATGCACGCCCGCCGGGTCGAAAGACAGCGGAGAGTTTCGAGCCAGTCATTCAGGAAAACTGCACGATGCGCCTCTCACTCGACGCCCTGCGGGTCATCGACGCCATCGACCGCGGCGGCAGCTTTGCCCGCGCCGCCGACCTGCTCCACCGCGTCCCCTCGGCGATCACCTACACCGTGCGCAAGCTCGAACAGGACCTCGACGTGGCCCTGTTCGACCGCAGTGGCCACCGCGCCGAACTCACCCCGGCCGGCCGCAAGCTGCTGGAGGACGGCCGCCGCCTGCTGGAGAGCGCGGCCACGCTCGAGGACCAGGTCCGCCGGGTGGCCACCGGCTGGGAGGCCGAGCTTCGCATTGCCGTCGACGAACTCCTCGACCCGAAGGCGCTGTTTCCGCTGATCGAGGCCTTCCATGCCCACCAGCCCGCCACCCGCCTGCGCATCCAGCGGGAGGTCCTGGGGGGCACCTGGGATGCCCTGGTCGCCCGGCGGGCCGACCTGATCCTGGGCGCCTCGGGGGAGGGACCCGCCGGCAAGGGCTACGCCTCGCGACCACTGGGCAGTGCCCGGTTCGTCTTTGCCGTGGCCCCCGACCACCCGCTGGCCCGGGCCCCGTCGCCGCTCAGCGACGCCGTGATCGCCCGGCACCGGGCGGTGGCCGTGGGCGACACCTCCCGCCAGCTGCCCCCGCGCACCTCCAGCCTGCTGGCCGGCCAGGACGTGCTCACCGTTCCCGACATGGCCGCCAAGATCGAGGCCCAGCGGCGCGCCATGGGCGTGGGCTACGTGCCCGAGCACTGGATCGCGCCGCTGGTGGGGCGCGGCGAACTGGTGGTCCGGGAAACCGCCCGTGGCGTCGCCGACCCCCGGCTCACGGCCGCCTGGCACGCCGACGATGTCGGTCTCGCCCTGCGCTTCTTCGTCGATGCCCTGGCCGACGACGAACTGTGCCGCGCCCTGCTGGCCCCGCCGACCCACCTTCAAAATCACTGAACATTCCTGCCGAAAAACCTCGCTTTTCCCCGCTCGCGAACCGGCTAGGCTGGGGACAGGTCAACCACCGGAAGGGATGACGGATGCCCTGGCGAAACACCCCGCAGCGCTACGGCTGGCTCACGGTGATCTTCCACTGGCTCACGGCGGCGGTCATCGTCGGCCTGTTCGCCCTCGGGCTGTGGATGGTGGAGCTCGACTACTACAGCCGGTGGTATCACACGGCGCCGGACATCCACAAGGCCACCGGCATGCTCCTGTTCGGCCTGCTCGTGGCGCGGATCGCCTGGCGCATGGCGAGCCCGCCGCCCCCGCTGCCCGCGCACCATTCCGCGGTCCAGCGGGCCGCGGCCTCCGCCGTGCACCACATGCTCTACCTGCTGCTGGCGTTCGTGATGGTGAGCGGCTACCTCATCGCCACCGCCGAAGGTGACCCGGTATCGGTCTTCGGCTGGTTCGACGTTCCCGCGCTGGTCTCCGGCGACGGCCTGGAGGACACCGCCGGCACCATCCACGAATGGCTGGCGTGGTCCCTGGTGGGGCTGGCCGGCCTCCACGCCCTGGCCGCCCTCAAGCACCAGTTCATCGACCGCGACGGCACGCTGAAGCGGATCTTCGGCCTGCCCGCCCACCCCGAGAAGGAGGAATGACCATGAAGACCCGTTCGCTGATCACCGCCGCCCTGCTGGCCGCCGGCATCCAGGCCGCCCCGGCCCAGGCAGCGGAGTACGTCATCGACTCCGACAAGGCCCACGCCTTCATCGAGTTCCGCATCTCGCACCTGGGCTACTCCTGGGTGATCGGCACCTTCGAGGACTTCGAGGGCCGCTTCGAATACGATCCCGACCGCCCCGGCGACGCCTCCATCGAGGTGGAGATCGACCCGGCGAGCGTGGACACCAACCATGCCGAGCGGGACAAGCACCTGCGCGGCGAGGACTTCCTGCACGTCGAGAAATACCCCGAGGCGCGCTTCGTCAGCACCGACTACCAGCCCGACGGCGACGGCACGGGCACCCTCGAAGGCGAGCTGACCCTCCACGGCGAGACCCGCCCGGTCACCATCGAGGTCACCGAGCTGGGTGCCGGCGAGGACCCCTGGGGCGGTTACCGCCGCGGTTTCGAGGGCACCACCTCGATCAAGTTGCGCGACTTCGGCATCGACTACGACCTCGGCCCCGCGTCCCGCGAGGTCCACCTGTTCCTCACCCTGGAAGGCATCCGCCAGTGACGCTCCCCGGCCCGCGCCCCCGCGGGCCACTCACGGCCCCAGGCCCTGCTCGTCGAGAAAGGCGAGCAGCCGCGGGGCATGCCCCTCCACCTGCTCCACCGACTCGTGCCCGGCCCCCGGGATCCGCAGCAGCGGCCGGTCGCCGCGCCCGGCCAGGGCCTCGGCGTCAGCGGCGGGCACGGTCCGGTCCGCCTCGCCGTGGACCAGCAGGACCGGCGCCTCGATGCGGGTGATGGTCTCGATGGGGGCGATGGCGTCGAAACGGTGGCCGATGACCGCCTGGACGTAACCGTTGATCGGCGGATGCAGCCAGGGGGGAACGCGCAGCCGCTCGAGGTAGCGACGCATCATCCAGCGCGGATGGCCGAAGGCGGCGATGCTGATCACCGCCGCCACGCGCCGATTGCGCGACGCGGCCAGCAGACAGGCCCCCGCCCCCACCGAGTGGCCCACCAGGATCACCGGCGTCGGCACCCCCCGGGCGTCGACCTCCAGCCAGCGCACCGCCGCCTCGACGTCCTCGGCGAACCGCGGCAGGGAGGAGAAGGTGTCGGCATCGCTCTGGCCGTGCCCGCGGGCGTCGGGCAGCAGGACGTTGTAGCCCGCCCGGCGAAAGGGCGCCGCCAGCGGCAGCATCAACTCGGCGTTGGCGCCCCAGCCGTGCATCACCACCACGGTGGGGGCGGTGGGATCGGCCTCGAGCAGCCAGGCGAACAGTCGCCGGCCGCGAGCGGTGGGGATGCGCAGGCTGCGGTAATCGAGCCCGAGATCGGCGGGCGTGCCCCGTTCCACCACCCGCGGGGCACGGAAGGCGAGGTGGATGCCGGCGACGAACAGCGCCGCCAGCACCAGCAGCCCGGCGAGCAGTGCACCCAGCACGTCAGAGCCGGAAGCCTTCGACGTGCTCGCGCAGGCGCGCGGCCACGGAAACCAGCCGCGACATCACCTGCCCCACCTCGCCGGCCACCTCGGTGCTCTGGGCCGAGAGGGTCTCCAACCGGCGCATGGACTGGTCCGCCTCGTTGCTCTGGGCGCGCTGGTGGCTGGCGTGTTCGCCGATGCGGGCGTTGATCTCGCGCACCTTCTCGATGGCCGCGCTGATGTCCTCGAGCCGCTCGCCGACATGCTCGGCCACCTCGCCGCTCTGGTGGGCGCTCTCGCGGCTGGACTGGATCGAGCCCACGGCGTCCCGGGCGCGCCGCTGGAGGCTGTCGGTCATGCCGTGGATCTCCTCGGTGGATTTCTGGGTGCGCTCGGAAAGCGAGCGCACCTCCTCGGCCACCACCGCGAAGCCGCGCCCCTGCTCGCCCGCCCGGGCGGCCTCGATGGCGGCATTGAGGGCCAGCAGGTTGGTCTGCTCGGCGATGTCCTCGATCACCTGGACGATGTTCTCGATGCGGGTACTGTCCTCGGCCAGGTCCTCGATGGTGCGTACCGAGGACTCGATGCGCTCGACGAGCTCCGCCATCACCGAACGCAGGTGGCGGGCCTCGGCCTCGCCGCGCTGGGCCGCCTCGCCGGCACTGCCGTTGGCCTCGGCGGCCGAACGGCTCTCGCCGTCGATCCGCTCGGTGGCGGCATCGATGTCCTCGAAGACGCGTGCCAGGGCCTCGGTGGACTGTTTCTGCTCGTCCACGTGGGCGTGGTTGGCCTCGCACACCGCCGACAGCGACTCGGCCGCCTGGTCGAGCGCCTCGCCGTCACGCCGCACCCCGGTGAGCGCGTCGCGGAAACGGCCGAGCATGTGGTTGAGGGCACGCCCCACGGTGGCGAACTCCGCCGTGCCCTGCTCGGGGGCGCGGCTGGTGAGGTCCATGCGCTCGGCGTTGTGCTCCATCAGGCGGGTGAGCCGGCCCAGCGGCAGCTGGACCACGTAGATGGCCCACCCGGCCATGGCCACCATCAGCAGCATGAAGGCCGCCGAGAAGACCCAGGTCCAGCGGCCCAGGGCCTCGGCACGCTGCTCGCCGGCCGCCAGCAGCTCCCGCTCCAGCGAGCGAAGGCGCTCCAGCACGGGCCCGGTGGCGGACGCGGGCAACGCCCGGCCCGCCGCCGTCTTCCAGGCCTGCAGGTAGTCCTCGAGGTGACCGGCGATGGCCCCGCGGGTCTCGTCGTCGACGTAGCTCCTTTCCAGGTCGCCGCGGAAGGCCTCCACCACCGGGCCGCGACTCCCGCTGTCGGCGAAGAATCGCTGCCACTCCACCTGGCGCAGGTGCCGGTAGTCGCGCATCAGGCGCAGGTCGCGGGTCGCCGCCACCGCCGCTCCCAGCGGCTCGGCCGCCTCGGCGACCGGTGCATGCCGCTCGCGGCGGAGGGCCAGGGGATCGTCGGCCTGCCGGCCGCCCTCCAGCGCCGGCAGGCCGCGGAACTCGGCGCCCAGGGCGCGCAGGCGCTCGCGCAACCGGGCCGCCCGCGCCTGCGGGCGCTCCAGCTCGCCGGCGGCCAGGTCGGCACGCAGGGCCGTCACCGCGCGCGCGGTGTCATCGAAGGCGCCCACGCTGGCATTGACGCGCAGCTGCCAGGTGACCAGCAGCAGCATGCCCAGGCCCGCGAGCATCGCCATGAGGAGGAGTTGGTAACGCAGTTTCATCGCCGGGGCGATCTCCAGCCGGTGTCGATGCCCGGATTATCGGCCGCCGGGCCGGAATCTTGACCGCGGGGCGACCGGCGAAACCAGCGGCGCCTCGCCGGTCGCGACGATCAGCGGGGCTCGATGTAATCCTCGGGCGGGAAATGCTCGACCACGTAGTCCAGGTCCTTGTCGCCGCGGCCGGAGAGGTTGACCAGGATGGTCTCGCCGGCACGATCATGGGCGTATTCCATGGCCCGTGCCACGGCATGGGCGCTCTCCAGCGCCGGGATGATGCCCTCGTGCTGGGAAAGCGCGTAGAAGGCCTCGATCGCCGCCTGGTCGTCGATGCCGGCGTATTCCGCACGGCCGATCTCGCGCAGGTAACAGTGCTCCGGACCCACACCCGGGTAGTCCAGGCCACTGGCCACGGAGTGCACGGGGGCAGGATTGCCCTCGGCGTCCTTGAGCATCAGGCAACGGAAGCCGTGGATTTCCCCGGCCTCGCCGAAGGTCATGGTGGCGGCGTGCTCGCCCAGGCGCGTGGAGCGGCCCATGGGCTCGACGCCGTGCAGGCGCACGTCCTCGTCCTCGAGAAAGCCGGCGAAGATGCCCATGGCGTTGGAGCCGCCGCCCACGCAGGCCATCACGTGGTCCGGCAACAGGCCGGTGAGCTCCTGGAACTGGTCGCGGGCCTCGATCCCCACCACGTGCTGGAAATCGCGCACCATCATCGGAAAGGGATGGGGCCCCACCACCGAGCCGATGGCGTAGATGGCACCCTCGGTGTCGTCGAGGTAGGACTCGAAGGCCGAGTCCACCGCCTCCTTGAGCGTGCGACCGCCAAAGCCCACCGGCACCACCTTCGCCCCCAGCACCCGCATGCGCATCACGTTGGGGTGCTCCTTCTCGATGTCCACCTCGCCCATGTGGATCTCGCACTCCAGGCCGAAATAGGCCGCCGCCGTGGCCAGCGCCACGCCGTGCTGGCCGGCGCCGGTCTCGGCGATCAGCTTGCGCTTGCCCATGTGCCTGGCCAGCAGCGCCTCGCCCATGCAGTGGTTGAGCTTGTGGGCGCCGGAGTGGTTGAGGTCCTCGCGCTTGAGATAGATCCGCGCCCCGCCGATGCGCTCGGAGAGGTTCTTGGCGTACTGCACCGGCGTGGGCCGGCCCTGGAAGTGCTTGCGGATGTAGCGCAGTTCCTGGATGAAGTCCGCCGACCGGCTGATGCGCTTGTACTCGGCGGTGATCCGGTCGAACTGCTCGGCGAGCTCGGGCGGGATGAGCGCCCCGCCGTACTCGCCGAAATAGCCCTTGTCGTCGGGGAACCTGCGCAGGTAAGCGGAATTCACGGGTGCACCTCCGGGGCCGTCACGAAATGGTCATCGAGGGCGACAGTATACGAGTCCCGGGGCGAGGCGTTAATCGTCGGGGGCTGCGGGGAACCGGGGCGGGCGCTCCCCTCCCGGCCTTCGGGGGGAGAGGGAGCGAATCGGCCGCTTCGGTGGCCGGGTCAGTCCGCCGCTTCGCGGCGCTTGCGCACGGCGGCGGCGAGATCGCGCAGCAGGGCCTCGCTCTGTTCCCAGCCGATGCAGGCATCGGTGATGCTCTGGCCATAGACCAGCTGCTCGGGGTCCTTGACCTCCTGGCGCCCCTCGAGCAGGTGGCTCTCGATCATGGCGCCGAAGATGCGGGTCTCGCCGGCCGCCATCTGGCGCATCACGTCCTCGGCCACCAGCAGCTGGCGACCGTGCTGCTTGCGGCTGTTGGCGTGGCTGAAGTCGATCATCAGCCGCTCGGGCAGGCCCGCCTCGCGCAGCAGGCGACAGGACTCGGCCACGCTCTCGGCGTCGTAGTTGGGCTCGCGACCGCCGCGCAGGATGATGTGACAGTCCTCGTTGCCGCTGGTGGAGAAGATGCCCGAGCGGCCCTCCTTGGTCACCGACAGGAAGTGGTGCGGCCGGGAGCTGGAGCGGATGGCGTCGGTGGCCACCTTGAGGTTGCCGTCGGTGCCGTTCTTGAAGCCCACGGGGCAGGAAAGGCCCGAGGCCAGCTCGCGGTGCACCTGGCTCTCGGTGGTGCGCGCGCCGATCGCGCCCCAGGAAACCACGTCGGAGACGTACTGGGGACTCACCAGGTCGAGGTACTCGGTGGCCGCCGGCACCCCCATGTCGGCGAGATCCACCAGCAGCTGGCGGGCCAGGTGCAGGCCCTCGTTGATGCGGTAGGTGCCGTCGAGGTTGGGGTCGTTGATCAGACCCTTCCAGCCGACGGTGGTGCGCGGCTTCTCGAAGTACACCCGCATCACCACCAGCAGGTCCTCTCCCAGCTCGGCACCGAGGGCCTTGAGCCGCTCGGCGTATTCGCGGGCGGCATGCACGTCGTGGATCGAGCAGGGACCCATGATCACCAGCAGGCGATCGTCCTCGCCGGTGAGGATCTCGTGGATCGCGTTCCGGGCACGCGCGACGGTCGCCTTGCCCGCCTCGCTCACGGGATGCTTCTTGCGCACGTCGACGGGGGGCGTGAGTTCCTGGATCTGTCGAATGCGCAGGTCGTCGGTTTCTAGCGTCATGGGTCGGTCGCGGATTGGGTCGGCCAGCAAAACGCGCTATTTTCGCCAAAATCGCGGAATAAATCGACCCCGGCGCCGGGGCGGTGGCGGGATACCGTCAGCCCGCCTCCAGCATGCGCCGGGCGTCGGCCACCTCCGTCGCCGACGCCCCGGGCTCCAGGGCATGCAGCAGCCGCCGGAGTTCCTCGAGCAGCGGACCGAAGTCGTGGCCCTGCTCGCGCCGCAGGCGCTCGAGGCGGACCAGGGCGCGCATCTCGAACATCACCATGCCCTGCTCGCGGGCCAGGGCCAGCGCGGCCCGGTATTCCTCTCCCACCGCGGCCGCCGGGTAACCCAGGCGGGCGAGCGCGTCGCCGCGCTGGTAGCGCAGCTCGGCATCCAGCGAGCAGGCGCCGCTGGCACGGCTGCTCTCCAGCGCGCGATCGATCAGCTGGAGCTGCTCGTCCCACAACCCCAGCTGGCCGAAGGCATCGATGATCGGCGTGCCGGAAAGCCCCAGGTCCGAGGCCACCGCGGATTGCTCCCCGAGCGCCTCGTGCAGCTCGGGAACCACCTCGACATCACCGCGGGCGGCACGGGCCCAGATCCCGAAGATCCGCCCGGAAAGCGCCCACAGCCGCAGGTTCTCGCTCTCGCCGAGGGCGCGCATCTCGGCCCCGAGGCGGGCCACCGTGTCCACCTCGCCCATCAGGCGGTGGAGCATCATCACGAAGTGCAGGGTCATGCACAGGGGGTTCACGCTGCCGTTGCGCCGCGCCAGCTCGGTGGCCTCGTCGGCCAGGCGCCGGGCCTCGTCCACCCGTCCGCAGAACCACTCCGCCATCGCCAGGTAGCCGAGGGTGATGGGCCGCGGACCGCCGGAGTAGATGCGCTGCAGGATCATCGGGGCGGGGTCCAGCGCGCGCTGGTGGTCGGCGAACAGCCGCGCCGCCTCCCTCGGCTGCCCGCGCCAGTAGTGGGTGATCGCCACCGCGTGCTCGGCGGTGATGGCCGCGCCGGAATCGCCAGAGGCCGCGGCCACCGCCTGCATCCGGGCCGCCAGCCGCTCGGCCTCGAACCAGCGGTTGGTGGCGAAATGCATCAGCCAGAAGGCCCAGAGCATGTCCACGCGCTCGCCGGCCCCGGGGATGCGCTCGCCGATGGCCATGGCCTCGCGCAGGGAGGCCTGCAGGGTGGACGACCCCATGCCGTCACGGTAGATCAGCACGCTGGCACGGCACATCTCCAGCTCGAAGACCACCTCGGCCTCGGGCCTGCGGTCGCCGCAGGCCTCCAGCGCCCGGGTGGCCCGATCGATGTGGGCCAAGGCGTCGTCGAAGGCCCCCAGGCTGGTGGCCCGGTTGCCCGCCTTGAGCCACTGGACCACCGCCTCGCGGGCCAGGCCGGCCTCGAACAGGTGCCCGGCGAACCATTCCGGGCGCGCTTCGATCTCCCCCGAGAAACGCTCCGCGAGCAGCTCCACCAGTCGCCGATGGCCCTCGAGCCGCTCGCTGGGCAACAGCGACTCGTAGGCCGCCTCGCGCAACAGGGCATGGTGGAACAGGTACCGGTCACCGGCCACCGAGCGGCGCACCCGGAAGACGCCGGCGTTGGTCAGTTGCTGCAGCTCTTGCCCCTGGGCATCCACCGCCCGGCCGTTCATGGCCGCGAGCAGTTCGAGGCTGAAGTCCCGGCCGATGATGGCGGCCGCCTGCAGGGTCTCCCGGGCCTCGGCCACCTGGTCGAGGCGCGCGGTGAGAAGCTCGGCCACCGAGGCCGGCAGGTCCGGTTGCTCGCGCTCCGGCCGCTCCAGCCAGACGCGGGTCAGGCTCTCCACGAACAGGGGCACCCCCTCCGAGCGGCCCACGATCCGGTCCTTCTGCTCGCCGGACAACGCCTGCCCCGCGTCCATGGCATCCACCATGGCCAGGGCCTGGTCCGGAGACAGCCCACCCGGCTCGACGTGCCAGACGTCCCGGTCGAGCCAGTGGGGCGTCTCGCGGTCCCGGCTGGTGGCCAGCACCATCACCGGCCGATCGCCCAGCTCGGGCAGCAGCCGATCGAGCAACACCAGCGTCTCGCGGTCGGCCCAGTGGAGGTTGTCCAGCAGCAGGAGGACCGCGCCGCGCAGGCCGCCGAAGAGCATCCGGCTCACCGCCGCCTCGATCCGCCGGCCATCGGTGACCGGCACGCCGGCGGCCGCCTGGCACAGGAGCCCGGTGAGGGAATCGGATTCGGCCCGGGCACAGGGGTCGCCGTCGGGCCGGTCCCGCTCGGCGTGGTCCTGGAGCACCGAGAGCGGCGAGTCGCGGTGGTGCGGCTCGAAGGTCAGCTCCACCACGTCCGCCTCGGCGGCGAGCTGCCCGGCCAGCTCGCGGGCAAGGCGGGTCTTGCCGATGCCGGCCTCGCCGCTCACCAGCACCCGCTGCAACCCGCGACGACGCGCCCGGGCCCAGGCCCGCTGCAGCGAGGCGAGCGCCGCCTGGCGGCCCACCAGGGGCGCATCCGAGTGCAGCGTCTCCGAGCCCAGCCCGGTCAGGCGGTGGGCCACCGGCTCGCCCCCGCCCGGCACCGGCTCGCCGCGGAACGCCGGCCCCAGGCGTTCGCGCACGGGGTCGCTCACCCGGACCTCGCCCGGGGCACCGTGTCCCACCAGGTCGGTGGCCAGCCGGGTGAGATTGCCCATGGTATCCGGCAGCGTGTTGTCGCCGGTCACCACCCAGCCCGTGTGGACCGCCACCGCCGGGCGCGCCTCGGCCTCGCCGCGCACCCGATCGAGCGCCTCGCGGCAGGCGGCATAGGTGCCGCCCTCCACCGCCGCCGGATAGCCGAAATAGGCAAACAGTCGCCCGTCGGGCGCGACCACCACGTGGCCCCCCTGTTGCTGGAGCCGGTCGCTGCCCCGCTGTCGCTCCCGGGCGATCCGCTGCATCCGCTCTTCCCAGCCATCGCCCTCCACGGGCGCGGGTCCCCAGTCGGCCACCAGCACCGTCAGCCGGCGCCGTGCCAGCGAGCTGCCGGCCACGGGCGTGACCGGAACGCAAGAAGCGTCCTGCCCCCGGGCCCGCTCCAGCTCCTCGGCCAGCTGCCGCAGGACGGCGGCAGGCTCGCGACCGTGGTCGGCCAGGCGCGCCCGGTAGTCGCGGAACACCCGCAGCGCCCGGGCCGGCCGGCCCTGGCCGGCATACAGGCGCATTTGCGCCTCGTAGCCGCGTTCGTCCTCGGGCGCGAGCTCCACCAGCAGGCGCGCTGCCGATTCGGCCGCCTCCGGCCGCTCGCCGGGCGGCTCCAGCGCGACATGCTCGAGCCAGGCGAGCACCCGCCGGTGCAGGCTGTCCTGGACGCCCCCGAGCCAGTGCAGGAAATCCTCGCCGGCGACGTGTTCCAGACCTTCGAGCAACCGCCCGCGATACAGCCGGCCCACCGCCGCGACCGCCTCGCCGGGCTCCAGGCGCGCCGCACCACCTCGCAGCAGCTCGTCGAGCTGCTCGAAGTCGACCGACAGGGGAAAACCGGGATCCAGCCGCACGCTCTGGCGATCACCGGCGATGGGACGCACGCCATCGTGCTCGCCCAGGGCATCGCGCAAGACGAACAGCATGCGCCGCAGGTTGTTGCGCCCCCGCGAGAGGGGCATGTCCGGCCACAGCAACTCTGCCAGCCGCGCCCGGGATGCCGGTCGGCCCCGCTCCAGCACCAGGTAGCCGAGCAGTGCGCGGGCCTTGGAATAGCCCATGGCCTCGGGCACCTGCCCGTGCACCTCGAGTTCGCAACCACCCAGCAGCCGCAACCGGCGAACGTGCTCTTCGCTCTCCCCGAGTCTCCGCATGGCAGCCTCCCTGTTCGAACATCCGGTCGGATCGGTCCGTCCATGATGACCGCAAAGCGTGAATCGAAGCGTGAATCGCGCGTTAACCGCGCCACCGACCCGCCTCGACCCTCACCCCGAAAACCGTAAAAAGGCTGTTCTTTCAACACCCTGGAGAGAAAAATGGACCCGGAAAAAACGTGAAGCGGAAGTGTGCCGGCCGCGGGGAACGGCCGGCGGCGGGATCATTTCTGCTGCCAGTTGCCCTGCTGGTCCTGGAACCACCAGCCCGAGGGGGCCTCCTCGATCCACACCCGGGCGAAGATCTCGCGGATCCGGCCTTCCCACTCGGGATGCTGGTTGGCCCGGGCGATCTCGCGGTAGAGCGCGTCGCGGTCCGCGTTGTCGGCGGCCACCAGCTGCTTGACCCGGTTGCGGTCGCGCAGGCCCACCTGGCCCATGTCGCGGATGGCCACGCGGGCATCCCGGGTGAGCCCGATGACCCCCTCGCGGAAGAAGGGCGCGAGCTGCGGCTGGCGCTGGCGCATCGAGGCCCGCAGGCGATCGATGGCCGGCGTGGAGACGTCGATGTCGACGTCGGCGGCCCGTGCCGGGGCGATGGCCCGCTCGGCCAGGACGGCCAGCAGGCGGCCGGCGTGGGTGGCCGGCAGGGCGGAGGACTGCTCGGCGTCCCCGCTCGGCTCGGCCGCGGGCGCCTGCTCGCCCTCCTTGCCGAGGACGTCGCGGACGATCGAGCGGGCGGCCTCCTCGGCCGCCGCGGCGGGGAAATAGATGTTGACGGTCACGCAGGCGCTGAGCATCAGCGCCAGGGAGAGCAGGCCATAGCGGGCGAACGAAAGCATCGGGCACCTCGGGTAGACGACGGCATTGCAGAGGATGATCCACGACCGGGCTACTCGACCACCGCGCCCTCCAGTCGCAGACCGCTGAGCCGGCCGATCAGATCGGCCCAGGCCACGCGCCGAGTATAGGCAATCACGTCGATCCGGGGTATCCCGGCCCCCTTCACCAGGTAGTAGCCGCCGTCGGGGTGGGGGATGCCCGACATGTGCGCCACCCGGCCGTCGAGCCGGCATTCCAGCCGGATGCGGTCGTAGCCGAAATCCTCGAAAAAGCGCAGGAAGCTGGACGACAGGGCGCCGGAGACGCCGTTGCCGATGCGGGTGAGGTTGTCCACCGCCCGCTGGCTGATGCGGTGGCGGACGGGGTCGTCCGCGGGGGTGCGCAGCACCGCCGAGAAATACGCCGGTCGCCAGTCCACCAGGTGCAGCCCGTCCACCTCGCCTTCCAGGGTCCCCTCGATGCGACCGAAGGAAAAGGTGCGCGTCACCGACTCCAGGTCGAGGCCGCGAAACACCACGTCCGCCGACAGCTCCGGCACCCGCCCCAGCGGGTTCACCAGCGCGAGATCGCCCAGGCGGACAAGCCCCTGGAAGGCCGATACCTCCAGGTCGCCGTCCACGGCCACGCGCCCATCGGCGTAGCGCACCGCGGGGATGTGTCCGCCCAGCTTGCCGGACATCGGCGGCCAGCCCAGTGCCCCGCTGAGAATCTCCATGGAGACCGGCTCCAGGTCGGCCGCCATTTGCCACTCGGCCTCGCCGCCCAGGCCCTCGGCGGTGAGCTCGTGGACCACCAGCCGGCCGTCGAAGACCGGCACCGCCGCCGGCGAGGCCAGCCGCAGCCCGTCGCCGGCGAGCGCCAGGCGCAGATCGCTCACCCCGAGATCGAGCCCCTGGAAATGCCCGCCCTCGATCCGCAGCCGGCTCACGGGCACCGGTTCGACCGCATCCCAGGCAATCCGCCCGTCGGCGCGGTAGACCCCCAGCCGCCCCTGGCGGTCGTCGAAGGCCAGGCCGTCGAGATCCAGGCGTACCGCCGCCGGTCGGCCTCCGGCGAAGGTCACCGCCCCGGCGATCCCGCCTTCCACGTCCAGGTCGCCCAGCGGAGAGCCGATCAGCCACGGCTGGAGGTAGGCGGCGTAGAGCGCCGCCGCCTGGCCGTCCGCCAGTCGCAGCCGCCCGCCACGCAGCAGACCGTCGGCCCCCGGGGCCAGCACCAGCTCGCCGCGCAGTCGGCCCACGCCGGCCTGCTCCACCTCCAGCGCCTCCAGGTGCAGGTCACCCCCGTCGGGCCGGGCGCCCGCCAGGCGCAACTCGAGCGGCCGGGCGCCGAGGTCGACGAACACCGGGTCCAGGTAGACCTGGCCGGCATCGGCATCCAGCCGGGCCGACCCCCTCCAGGCGCCCCGTTCGCGCTGCAACGCCACTTCCGCCGCCAGTGCCAGGCCTTCCCCGGCCCGCAGCCCGGCGCTGTCGGAAAACCCCAGCCCGTCGCCGGCCAGGGAGGCCTCCAGTCGCTCCGGGCCCTCCCGGTCCCCCGTCAGCCGGGCCTCGCCATCCAACCGGCCGGCCAGGGCGAACCCGGCCGGCAGGAGGCACTCGCGCCAGCCCGCCGGCAAAGCCCCCGGGGCCAGCACCAGCTCGCCGCGCAGTCGGCCCACGCCGGCCTGCTCCACCTCCAGCGCCTCCAGGTGCAGGTCACCCCCGTC
>JAAZVP010000044.1 GCA_018623495.1 Halothiobacillus sp.
ACCGACAGCGGCGCACCGCCGACGGTAATGATGCAGTAGCTGCGAGACCAGAACACCGGCTTGCGCCAGTAGTAGCGCTGTAGGTGGTCCCCGAATTCCTTGCGGATGAGCCGGGAGGTGACGGTCTTGAGATTATTGACGAAAGCGGATGGCGCGGTGCGCGGCGTCAGCTCCAACAACAGATGCACATGATCCGCCTCACCGTTGAACTCCAGCACCTCGCCTTCCCACTTTTCGGTCGTGGCGCAAGCGATCTCCTCCAGGCGGGAAAGCATCGGTTTCGTGATGCACTTTCTCCGGTACCTGGTGACCATAACTAAATGGTACTGGAGTCGGAAAGTGCAGTGATATAGCTGTTTTAGTGGTTGCGAACGCATAACAGCCAAATATACTTTGCGTATGGTCCAACGCAAGGTCACATACCGGCTGTATCCCACGGCGGCCCAGGTTGCCACCCTGGAGCATCAGCGCTGGGTCCACTGCCTGTTGTGGAACGAGGCCCTGGCCGAGCGACGCCGGGCCTGGGGCGAGCGGCAGGAGTCGCTGGGCTTCTCGGCCCAGTGCAAGCGGCTGACCGAGTGGCGCGCCCAATCGAAGCTCCTGCGCGGTATCAACGTCCAGTCCGAACAGGTCACCCTCAAGCGCCTGGATCTGGCGTTCCAGCACTTTTTCCGGCGGGTGAACAACGGCGATAAGCCGGGCTTTCCCCGCTTCAAGCCCCTGCACCGCTTCAAGGGCTGGGGTTACAAGACCCACGGCGACGGTTGGCGATTGGTCACCAACGAGCGCATGAAGCACGGGACCCTGCGGCTGGCCGGTGTCGGCAACGTCCCCATCCGGGGTAAGCCGCGCACACCGGGGACACCAAAGACCTGCGAAATCATCAAGCGCGGCCACCAGTGGTACGCCAGTATGACCCTCGATTGTGAGCCGGTCCGTGAGCACGGAAAGAAGCTGGGTGGCCTGGATTGGGGCGTGGCGACCTTCGCCACCGTCGCCACACCGGAAGGGACCAAGCCCATCGACAACCCCCGCCACCTCGCTGGGACCCTGAACGCCATCCGACGGGTGCAGCGGGATATTTCCCGCAAGGAGGAGGCGGCCAAGAAGGCGTCGGGCAAGACGCGGGGCTTCCCCGTCTCCAACCGGCTCCGGAGGGAATACGATCGCCTGCGTCGCCTCCACCGCAAGGTGGCGAACCAGCGCCACGACTTCCTGCACCAGACCACGGCGGCGTTGATTTCCGAGTTCGCCGTTCTGGGCCTGGAGGACCTGAATATCAAGAACATGACCGCATCCGGCGGTCAGCACAAGAAGGGCTTGAACCGCAGCATCCTTGATGCCGCCGGCGGAGCCTTCCATCAACTGCTCGGGTACAAAGCGGAAGAGGCTGGTGCCTGGGCGATGGAGGTTCCCACGCGGCAACTCAAGCCCTCGCAGACCTGCCACGCCTGCGGGCGGCGGCAGAAGAAACCGCTCCGCCAGCGCCAGCACATCTGCCCCTGCGGCGCGTCCTGCTCGCGGGACGAGAACGCCGCTCGGGTACTGCTGTCCTGGATTGAGCAACGGTTGTCCGGCCGGGAACCGGCCGAGGCGTGGAGGGAGGTAAGACCGGAGCATCCTTCGGGTGCTCCGGCACTCCCAGAGAAGCGCGAAACTCACGCCATAGTCTAATAGGCTTGGCGGGAGTAGTTCATGCCGGATCGTGGCGCGAGGTCCCCTTCCGGGACGGCCCCGGGCGGGGTCGTCCCGGAAGGGGCCGGCCCGGGGGCCGGCCGCGGCGGGCGTCAGCCCTCGACGGTGATCCGCCGGGCGCCGGGCTGCTCCTTCTTGGGCAGGGTGATCTCCAGCTCGCCATTGTTGCAGCGGGCGCGGATGTTGTCCTCGTCGACCGTTTCCGGCAGGCGGAAGCTGCGGTAGAAGCTGCCGCTGGAGCGTTCGACGCGGGTGTAGCCGGCCTCCGAGGTGCGCGACTCGTGCTTGCGCGAGCCCTTGATCTCGAGCGTGCCGGACTCGGCGGTCACCTCGATGTCCTCGGGACTGACGCCGGGGACGTCGGCGTGCACCACGTAGCGGTCGTCCTCTTCCTTGATGTCCACTGCCGGCGTCCAGGCGGCCTGCATCAGTGCACCCTCTTCCTCGCCCTCGCCGCGCACGCGGTCGAAGGTCTGGTCGAGTTCGCGCTGCAGGCGGTTGAGCATGGTCCAGGGTTCGTAGCGCATCAGTGTCATGGTCGGTCACCTCCTCGGGTGTTGTCTGCGACAATCCCTGAGATAGATGCGCACGCACCGGATTTCAAGGGAGCAGGCGGTGAAGCCGGGCGGCAGGGGGGACACCGCGGGGTCGAACCCCTGCGGTCCCGGCGGGCCGGGGCCGGGACGGGGCCGAAGAAGGGACTAGCGTATCAGCGCTGGCGCGCCTTGAAGCGGGGGTTGGTCTTGTTGATCACGTAGACCTTGCCGCGGCGGCGAACCACCTGGCAGTCCTTGTGGCGCTTCTTGGCGGACTTGAGTGAAGACAGGATTTTCATCGCCGAGTCCTCGGTTGCTGGTATCGGTTCGTAACGAAAGCGCGGGATTCTAGCCGCTCGAGGCACCCGACTGCAAGATCATTCGATATTCTGCACCTGCTCGCGCATCTGCTCGATGAGCACCTTCATCTCCACCGAGGCCCGGGTGGTGGCGGTGTCGGCGGACTTCGAGCCCAGCGTGTTGGCCTCGCGGTTGAGCTCCTGCATGATGAAATCCAGCCGCCGGCCGATGGGCTCTTCGCGCCCGAGCACGCGCGCCACCTCGTCGAGGTGGGCCTCCAGGCGGTCGAGTTCCTCGTCCACGTCCAGCTTCTGCGCCTGGATCACCATCTCCTGTTCCAGCCGGTCGGCATCGGCCGAGCCGGCCAGTCCCTCCAGGCGCTCGCGCAGCCGCTGGCGCTGGCGCTCGAGGACCTGCGGGCGGCGTTCGCGGGCGTCGGCCACCAGCGGGCGCATCTGCGCCAGGCGCTCGCGGATCAGGCCGTCCAGTCGTTCTCCCTCGATGCGCCGGGCTTCCACCAGGGCGTCGAGGGTGTCGTCGAGCAGGGTCACGGCGGCCTCGGCGATGGCCTCGGCGTCGCTCTCGGGTTCCTCGACCACCCCCGGCCACTGGAGGATCTCCAGCGGGCTGATGCGTGCCGGGTTGAGCATGGCTTCCTCGATCTCGTGGCAGGCCCCGAGCAGGGACCGCAGCCGGTCGTGGTCGAGTTCCAGTCGGCCGCCGGCGTCGCGGCGGCTGTCGAGGCGCAGGCTGCAGTGCAGCTTGCCCCGGCCCAGTCGGCTCGCGATGCGCTCGCGGAACCGGCCCTCCAGCGAGCGCAGCTCGTCCGGCAGGTGGTAGTTGACGTCCAGGTAGCGGTTGTTGACCGAGCGGATCTCCCAGCTGAGGCTGCCCCACTCGAAATCCCGGTCCCGACGGGCGAAGGCGGTCATGCTCCTGGGCATGGCTGAACTCTCCGGGGTGGCTGGTTTCCAAACGTCCAAATCTACCAGAGCCCGTGGCGGAATGCCGGCGCCCGTGGTCGCCGGTCCCGTATAATCGTCGCGCCGCTCAACCTGGAGGTCGCGCCCCATGCGAAAACTCGTGCTCGCCACCGGCAATCCCGGCAAGCGCCGGGAGATGGCCGCCCTGCTCGAACCGCTGGGCATCGAGCTGCTGCTGCAGTCGGACTTCGGCTGCCAGGGCGTCGAGGAGACCGGTCTCACCTTCGTCGAGAATGCCCTGCTCAAGGCCCGGGCCGCAGCGGCCGCCTCCGGCCTGCCCGCCGTGGCCGACGACTCGGGCCTGGAGGTCGACGCCCTGCGCGGCGAACCGGGCATCCACTCGGCGCGCTTCGCCGGCCCGGGGGCGGCCGACGCCGACAACAACGCCCTGTTGCTCGAACGCCTGGAGGGGGTGGCGGAGGCCCGCCGCACCGCCCGCTACCAGACCGTGATCGTGATGCTCGAGCACGAGCACGACCCCACGCCGGTGATCTGCGAGGGCCGCTGGGAAGGGCGGATTCTCGAGGGGCCCCGGGGCGAGGGCGGCTTCGGCTACGACCCGCTGTTTCTGCCCGCCGGGGGCGAGATCACCGCCGCCGAGCTCGACCCGGCGGAGAAAAACCGCATCAGCCACCGCGGTCGGGCCATGGCGCGCCTGCGCGAGCGGCTCGAAGGCTGGGCCTGATGCTCGCCTTCGACACCGTCCCGCCGCTGTCGCTCTACGTGCACATCCCGTGGTGCCTGCAGAAGTGCCCGTACTGCGACTTCAATTCCCACGAGTCCGACGGGGCGCTTCCCGAGCAGGCCTACGTGGACGCCCTGCTGCGCGACCTCGAGGCCGAGCTGCCGCTGATCTGGGGCCGGCCGGTGGAGACGGTCTTCATCGGCGGGGGCACCCCCAGCCTGCTCTCGGCCGAGGCCATGGGCCGGCTGCTCTCGGGCATCCGTGCCCGGGTGACGGTGCCCGCGCTCTCCGAGATCACCCTGGAGGCCAACCCCGGCACCTTCGAGCAGGCGCGCTTTAGCGCCTACCGGGAACTGGGCATCAATCGCCTGTCGGTGGGCGTGCAGAGCCTGGACGACAGCGCGCTCAAGCGCCTGGGGCGGGTGCACGGGGCCGCCGAGGCCCGCCGCGCGGTGACCGCCGCCCGCGAGGCCGGCTTCGACAGCCTCAACGTCGACCTGATGTTCGCCCTGCCGGGCCAGGACGCCGAGGCCGCCGCCCGCGACCTGCGCGAGGCCATCGCCCTCGAGCCGGACCACCTGTCCTACTACCAGCTCACCCTCGAGCCCAACACCTACTTCCACGCCCGCCCGCCGGGCGATCTTCCCGCGGACGACGCCGCCTGGGACATGCAGGCGGCCGGCGAGCGCATGCTGGCCGACGCCGGTTTTGCCCAGTACGAGGTCTCCGCCTACGCGCGGCCGAAGCGCCGCTGCCTGCACAACCTCAACTACTGGGGCTTCGGCGACTACGTGGGCATCGGCGCGGGCGCCCACGGCAAGCTCACCTTCGCCGGTCACGGCGAGGTGCAGCGCCGCTGGCGGCCGCGCCAGCCCGCCGCCTACATGCAGGCCGCCGGCGACCCGGAGGCGATCGGCACCAAGGACCTCGGCCCGGGTGACCTGGTGATCGAGTTCATGCTCAACGCCCTGCGCCTCACCGAGGGCTTCGAGGCCAGCCTGTTCGCCGAGCGCACCGGCCTGCCCCTGCACGTCCTGCGCCGACCCCTGGCGCAGGCGGAGGAGCAGGGGCTGCTGGAGCGCTCGCCCACCCATATCCGCCCCACCGAGCTGGGCCGGCGGCATCTCAACGCGCTCTTGCAGCAGTTCATGCTCGACGACGAAAGGCTCGCCCGCGACCTGCGGGCCAGTCGTCTGAACATCGTCTCGCTCGATGGTTGAGCGCAGGGGAAAACCCGGTGCTAGTCTGGTGTCAAAGGAAATGAAGGCTTGAAGGGGCCCGGCCGCTGCCGGGCAGGTTCAATGCTGGCTCAGGGAGGGCCGCCATGCTCGAAGAAGCCGAAGTCGTCTGTCCGTACTGTGGCGAACACTTCACCATCCAGGTGGACTGCTCCGCGGGGGACCAGGCGTTCATCCAGGACTGCGAGGTCTGCTGCCAGCCGATCCAGTTCGATCTCCACGTCGGCGCCCACGGTGGCGTCGCCTCGCTGACCGCCGAGCGGGAAGACGCTTGACCGGCCCGGGCGGGGCCCGCCACCCTTGGGCATTGGCTCAGGCCCCGAGGTGCCCCGTGAACATTCTCGTCGTCGGTTCCCACGGCCAGATCGGCCGCCAGTTGGTGGAGCGGCTGGCCGACGGTCCCCATCGCGTCACCGCCATGGTCCGCTCCGCCGGGCAGGAGGCGGAGATGCGCGAGCGGGGTGCGGACGCCACCGTGGTGGTCGACCTGGAGGGCGATCTCGCGCCGGCCTTCGAGGCGGACGTGGATTGCGTGGTCTTCACCGCCGGCTCGGGGCCGCATACCGGCCCGGAGAAGACCGACGCGGTCGATCGCGACGGGGCCATCCGCCTGGTCGACGCCTGCGTCGAGCGGGGGATCCGGCGCTTCGTCATGGTCAGTGCGCTGCGGGTGGGCTGCCCGGAGCAGGCGCCGGCATCGCTGCGCCACTACCTCGAGGCCAAGGCGGTGGCCGACGACCACCTGCGAGCCACCGATCTCGACTACACCGTGCTGCGCCCGGGGCGGCTCAACGACGACCCGGGCACCGGCCGGATCGCGGCCGGGCTTCCCCTGCCCGCCGACGAGATCCCGCGGGCCGACGTGGCCGCGGCCCTGGCCGTGATCCTCGACCGGCCGGCCACCATCGGCCGCACCATCGACATCACCCGCGGCGAGACGCCGGTGGAAGAGGCCTTCCGAGCCTGAAGCCGGAGACGGGGAGTGAAGAAGGGCCACGCAATGAAGGGGTGGGGTTCGTTGGGATGACGGCCCGACGGACCCCTGGTATTCCGGCTTCCGGCTTCCAGCGTCCAGCTGAACGAGGCTTGTAATCCCCGGCCCGAACAGGCAAGATGAGCGCCTTTTCAAATCGGGTGGTCGAGATCGCGGCCAGCCAATCGGGAAACGAATTCGAGGCGAGCAAGGCCATGAAGCAAGGCATCCATCCTGAGTACCGGGAAGTGGTCTTCAAGGACCAGTCCAGCGATTTCGCGTTCCTCACCCGCTCGACGGTCGAGACCGGCGAGACCATCACCTGGGAAGACGGCAACGAGTACCCGCTGGTGAAGGTCGACGTGACCAGCAAGTCGCATCCCTTCTTCACCGGCAAGCAGACCATCAGCAGCACGGCGAAGCAGGTGGACAAGTTCCGTCGTCGCTACGGTGGCGGCAAGTAGGCACCCGCGCGAGCGCGGTGTTGTGGAAAGGCACCCTCGCGGTGCCTTTTTGCGTTGTGGACGGTCTAGGATAGGCACCCCAGCCGTCCATCCACGGGAGGATCGTCCATGCGCCCGCTGATCCCGCTGCTCCTGGTGCTCGCCCTGCTGGCCGGTTGTTCCACCAACCCGGTCACCGGCGAGCAGGACCTGGTGCTGATGAGCGAGTCCCAGGAGATCGCCCTGGGGCGCCAGAGCCATCCGCAGATCCTCGAGCAGTACGGGCGCTATGACGACCCGGCGCTCCAGGCCTACGTGAACGAGGTGGGCGAGCGCCTGGCGGAGCAGACCCACCGTCCCGATCTCGTCTACCGCTTCACGGTGGTCGACTCGGACCAGGTCAACGCCTTCGCCCTGCCCGGCGGCTACATCTACGTCACCCGCGGGATCCTGGCCTACTTCAATTCCGAGGCCGAGCTCGCCGGGGTGCTGGCCCACGAGCTCGGGCACGTGGCGGCGCGGCACTCGGTGCGCCAGTACACCAACGCCACGCTCACCGGCATCGCCGGCTCGCTGATCGCGGCCGAGGCCGGCAGCCGGGCGGCGGCCGACCTGGTCAACGTGCTGGGAACGGCCCTGGTGCGCGGCTACAGCCGCCGTTACGAGCTGGAGGCCGACCGGTTGGGGGCGCAGTACCTGGCGCGGGCCGGCTACGAGCCGCGGACCATGCTGGAGGTGCTGGGCATCCTCAAGGACCAGGAGGCGTTCGCCCGCCAGCTGGCCGAGGAGCAGGGGCGCGAGTACCGCGGCTACAGCGGCCTGATGGCCACCCACCCCAGCAACGACCGGCGCCTGCAGGAACTGGTGGCCCAGGCAGACCAGTACCGGCGCGCCGAGCCCCGCCCGGCCAACCGCGAGGGTTACCTCGAGGCGATCGACGGGCTGGTGTTCGGCCCCGGCCGTGACCAGGGCGTGTTGCGAAACAACCGCTTCTACCATGCCGGGCTGGACATCGGCCTGACGCTGCCCGAGGGCTGGCGGCTGGAGAACCGTCCCGACCGCCTGCTGGCCATCGCCGGCAAGCAGGAGGCCGTGCTCCAGGTGACCGCGCGCGACCTCGGCAAGCGCATGGGTCCCGAGGCCTTCATGCGCCGCGAACTGGGGCTGGACGACCTGCGCGGCGGACGCGCCCTTCGCGGGGGCAGCTGGGAAGGCTTCACCGCCCTCGCCAACGCCGACACCCCGTTCGGCCGCCGGACTGCGCGTTTCGCCGTCCTCGTCCACGGCAAGAAGGCCTATGTCTTCGCCGGGGCGACCCGGGCCGGCGAGGGGCCCGGGCGCTTCGACGCGGCCTTCGTGCGCACGATCAACAGTTTCCACGAGCTCGACGCCGCCGAGCGCGAGCTGGCCGAGCCCCGGCGCATCGTGATCCACGAGGTGGCCCCCGGCGAGCGTTTCGAGCAGCTGGCCGGCGAGACGGCCTTCGCCGACCACGCCGTGGACAGGCTCAGGCTGCTCAACGGCGCCTATCCCGACGGCCAGCCGCGCGCCGGCGAGCGGGTCAAGCTGGTCCGGTAGGCTGCCCGCCCTCGCTCCCGGGGAGCAGGCCCGGTCGAGGGCGAAGGCCTTCGGCGAGCACCCAGGATTTCGATCCCGGCGAGCGCCGGGGCACCCGTCCATTACTTTGAGGCGACCATGACCGACGAACTCAAAGACGCGGCACTGGAATACCATCGCCTTCCCCGCCCGGGGAAGCTGGCCATCGAGGTCACCAAGCCCACCGTCACCCAGCGCGACCTGTCGCTGGCCTACTCGCCCGGGGTGGCCGAGCCGGTGCGGCGGATCGCCGAGGAGCCCGAGCGGGCCTACCACTACACCGCCAAGGGCAACCTGGTGGGGGTGATCTCCGACGGCTCGGCGGTGCTGGGCCTGGGCAACGTGGGCGCGCTGGCCAGCAAGCCGGTCATGGAAGGCAAGGCGGTGCTGTTCAAGCGCTTTGCCAACATCGACGTCTTCGACATCGAGGTGGACGCCGAGGACACCGCGGCCTTCGTCGACACCGTGCGCCGCATCGCCCCCACTTTCGGCGGCATCAACCTCGAGGACATCGGCGCCCCGCGCTGCTTCGAGATCGAGGACGCCCTGCGCGAGCAGCTCGACATCCCGGTCTTCCACGACGACCAGCACGGCACGGCCATCATCATCGCCGCCGGCCTGGAGAACGCGCTCAAAATCCAGGGCAAGCACCTCTCCGAGGCGCGCATCGTCTGCCTGGGGGCCGGCGCGGCGGGCATTGCCTCCATGAACCTGCTGGTGGGCATGGGCGCCAAGCGCGAGAACATCCTGATGCTCGACCGCGGCGGGGTGATCCACGCCGGCCGGGAGGACCTCAACCGCTACAAGGCCGACTTCGCCGTGGCGACCGAGGCCCGCACCCTGGCCGATGCCTGCGAGGGCGCCGACGTCTTCGTCGGCCTCTCGGGCCCGGGGCTGCTGAAACCGGAGATGCTCGCCGCCATGGCCGAGCGCCCGGTGGTCTTCGCCCTGTCCAATCCCGACCCCGAGATCCACCCCGACCGGGCCCACGCCACCCGCGACGACCTGGTGATGGCCACCGGCCGCAGCGACTATCCCAACCAGGTGAACAACGTCCTGGGCTTTCCCTACATCTTCCGCGGGGCGCTGGACGTGGAGGCCCGCTCCATCAACATGCCCATGCAGATCGCCTGCGTCCACGCCCTGGCCGGCCTGGCCCACGAGCCGGTGCCGGGGGAGGTCCTTCGGGCCTACGACATCGATCACCTGGAATTCGGCCCGGGCTACATCATCCCCACGCCCCTCGATCCGCGGCTGATCGAGCGCATCCCGGAGGCCGTGGCCCGGGCCGCGGTGGAGAGCGGCGTGGCGCGGCTGGACCACCGCCGGCGCGATCTCTGACCCGGAACGCCGGTTCCGGAAAGCCGAACCATCCCGGGGTCGTGAGAGGCCCCTCGTGAACATGCGGGTTCTTCATGGTTGATACCACCCGGCAAATCGACGCGCTCGCCGAGCGCATCGACGACTGCCTGATCGGCGACCGCCATGCCCTGCGAAAACGCCTGCGCGGGGTGCGCCGGCGCGTGCGCGACGGCAAACCGGCCGACCGCGGCCTGAAGGCCATCGAGCGCGACCTGGCCCGCTCCGAGGCCGTGGTGGCACAGCGCCGGGCCCGTTGCCCGGCGCCCGAATACCCCGCCGAGCTGCCGGTGGTCGCCGAGCGCGAGCGGATCATGGCGGCCATCGAGCACCACCAGGTGGTGGTGGTCTGCGGCGAGACCGGCTCGGGCAAGACCACCCAGCTGCCCAAGATCTGCCTGGAGATGGGGCGCGGCATCCACGGCCAGGTGGGCCACACCCAGCCGCGGCGCATCGCCGCCCGCTCGGTGGCCACCCGCATCGCCGAGGAGCTGGACGCCGAGATCGGCGAGCAGGTGGGCTACAAGGTGCGCTTCTCCGACCACGCCGGCGACGACACCCTGGTCAAGCTGATGACCGACGGGATCCTGCTCGCCGAGATCCAGTCCGATCCCCTGCTCACCCGCTACGACACCCTGATCATCGACGAGGCCCACGAACGCAGCCTCAACATCGACTTCCTGCTGGGCTATCTCAAGCGCATCCTGCCCCGGCGGCCCGATCTGAAGGTGATCATCACCTCGGCGACCATCGACCCGGAGCGCTTCTCGCGGCATTTCGACGACGCCCCCATCATCCTGGCCGAGGGGCGTACCTATCCCGTGGAGGTCCGCTACCGGCCGCTGGAGGGCGACGAGGATCGCCGGGACCGCGACCTGGTCCAGGGGATCCTCGATGCCGTGGACGAGCTGGCCCGCGAGGGCCCCGGGGACGTGCTGGTGTTTCTCTCCGGCGAGCGCGAGATCCGCGAGGCCGCCGAGGCCCTGCGCAAGCATCATCCCCCGGGCACCGAGGTCCTGCCACTGTTCTCGCGGCTGTCGGCCAAGGAGCAGAACCGCGTCTTCGCGCCCCATTCCGGGCGGCGGATCGTGCTGGCCACCAATGTCGCCGAGACCTCGCTCACCGTACCCGGCATCCGCTACGTGGTGGACCCCGGCACGGCGCGCATCAGCCGCTACAGCCCGCGCTCCAAGATCCAGCATCTCCAGGTCGAGCCGGTCTCGCAGGCCTCGGCCAACCAGCGCAAGGGCCGGTGCGGGCGCGTGGCCGAGGGGGTGTGCATCCGCCTCTACTCCGAGGAGGACTTCGCCGCCCGGCCGGAATTCACCGATCCCGAGATCCTGCGTACCAACCTGGCCTCGGTGATCCTGCAGATGGAGCTCCAGCGGCTGGGGGACGTGGCCGACTTCCCCTTCGTCGAGCCGCCCGAGTCGCGCCAGATCCGCGACGGCTACAACCTGCTGTTCGAGATCGGCGCGGTGGACATCGACCGCCGGCTGACCGGGATCGGCCAGCGGATCGCCCGCCTGCCCATCGACCCGCGGCTGGGGCGGATGCTGCTGGCCGCCGAGGAGGAGGACTGCCTGCGCGAGGTGCTGGTGATCGTCTCCGCGCTCTCCATCCAGGACCCCCGCGAGCGGCCGCTGGACAAGCAGCAGGCCGCCGACCAGGCCCATGCCCGCTTCCGCGACGAGACCTCCGACTTCCTCACCCTGGTCAACCTCTGGGACTGGTTCCGCGACCGCCAGCGGCATCTCTCCCAGAACAAGCTGCGCAAGCTCTGCCGGGACGGCTTCGTGTCCTACGTGCGCATGCGCGAGTGGCGCGAGATTCACCGCCAGCTGCGCGGGATGCTCCACGACATGGGCATCGGCACCGGGGCCGGCGAGCCGATCCGGCCCTTCGATCCCGAGACCGGCGAGCGGGACAAGGCCCTGCCGGCCGACAAGGTCCACCGGGCCCTGCTCACCGGGCTGCTGGGCCAGATCGGGCTGCGCATCGACGACAAGAAGAAAAGGAAGCCGGGCAAGAAGGGCCGCCGGGCGCTCACCGAGTACCAGGGGGCGCGCAACCGGCGTTTCGCCATCTTCCCCGGCTCGGGCCTGGCCCGGCGCCCGCCGCGCTGGCTCATGGCCGCGGAGATGATGGAGACCTCGCGGGTCTTTGCCCACCAGGTGGCGGCCATCAACCCCCGCTGGCTGGAGGAGCTGGCCTCGCATCTCGTGGTGCGCGAGTACAACGAGCCCCACTGGCAGCCGCGCGAGGGCCGGGTGGCGGCCTTCGAGAAGGTCACCCTGTTCGGCCTGGTGGTGAGCTCCGGGCGCCGGGTCGATTACGGGGGCGTGAAGCCCGCCGAGGCGCGCGAGATCTTCATCCGCGAGGCCCTGGTGGCCGGCGACTGGGACGCCGACGACGCGGTGTTGCGCCACAACCGCGAGCTGATCGAGGAGGTCCGCGCGCTGGAGGCCAAGTCCCGTCGCCCCGACATCCTGGTGGACGAGGACACCCTGTTCGACTTCTACGACCGGCGCCTGCCGGCCGACGTCCACAGCGGGCCGGCCTTCCACAAGTGGCGCCGCCGGGCCGAGGCCGAGGACCGTGACGCCCTGGGCATGAAACGCGAGTTTCTCATGCGTCACGAGGCCGAGGGAGTGACCCGCGGCCGCTACCCCGAGCGGCTGGACGTGGGCGGCATCCGCCTGCCGGTGGAATACCACTTCGATCCCGCCTCCGAGGCCGACGGGGTGACCCTGGTGGTCCCCGTGGCCGCGCTGGCCCAGGTGGACGACGCCGCCTGCCAGTGGCTGGTCCCGGGGCTGCTGGAGGAGAAGATCACCGCCCTGATCAAGGGCCTGCCCAAGCAGCTGCGCAAGAACTTCGTCCCCGCCCCCGAGTTCGCCCGGGCCTGCACCGAGGCCCTGGCCCCCGGCGAGGTGGGGCTCACCGATGCCCTGGCCCGCGAACTGCGGCGCATGACCGGCGTCGAGGTCCCCGAGTCGGCCTGGGAGAACGTGGAACTGCCCCGCCACCTGCGCATGCGCTTTCGCGTGGTGGATGCCGGCGGCGAGACCCTGGCCGCCGGCCGCGACCTCCGGGCCCTGCGCGAGCGCTTCGAGGACGAGGCCAGCGAGAGCCTGGCCGAGATCGGCGATGCCGGCCTGGAGCGGAGCGGGGCCACCGACTGGGTGTTCGGCGAACTGCCCGAGTCGGTCGAGATCGAGCAGCAGGGCATCACCCTGGACGGCTATCCCGCCCTGGTGGACGAGGGCCGCACCGTGGGGGTGAAGATCCTGGAATCCCCCGAGGCCGCCGCCGACTCCCACCGGGCCGGCCTGCGGCGACTGTTCCTGCTGCGCCAGGCGGACGCGGTGAAATACCTGCGCGGGCGCCTGCCGGGCATGGACACCCTCTGCCTGCAATACAGCCAGCTGCCCGGGGCGCCCAAGGGCCTGGGCACGCGGCTGGCCGGCCAGCCCTGCGACGAGCTGCGCGACCAGCTGCTGGGCCTGGCCGCCGAGCGGGTCTTTCTCGGCGACGAAGCCGCGATCCGCGACGAGGCGACCTTCCGCCAGCGCCTGGAGGCCGGCCGCGGCCGCTTCATGGAGGCCGCCGAGGCCGCGGCCCGCGAGATCGGCGAGATCCTCGACCTGCACCACCGGGCCCGCCGGCGGCTGAAGGGCAGCCTGCCGCTGTCCTGGGTGGAGGCCGCCGCCGACATCGGCGAACAGCTCGAGGCCCTGGTCTTTCGCGGTTTCATCCTCGCCACCCCGGACCCATGGCTGCGCCACTACCCGCGCTACCTCCGGGCCGTCCTGCGGCGCATGGACAAGCTCGACCAGGCCCCCGACAAGGATCGCCTGGCCCGCGTGGAGATCCAGCCGCTCTGGGAGCAGTACAAGCAGCGCGCCCGGCGCGACCCCGCCGACCCGGAAGTCCGCCACCTGCGCTGGATGCTCGAGGAGCTGCGCGTCTCCTTCTTCGCCCAGGAGCTCAAGACCGCCGTGCCCGTCTCTTCCAAGCGGGTGGCCAGGCAGGTGGAGCGATGCCGGACGTAGGTCGCGCGTTCGGTGCGCGGGATCGGGCGTCCAGGAACGCCGCGGGGCCGCGGGTCGGCATGGTTTACTGGGCGCCGCGCACCACGCCATGAACACTTCCCCCCTCCTGCTGCGCTAAGATGGCGGCCGAGGCCAAAGGCAGAACGAGTCATGATCCCCGACATCAGGCAGGTGGAGAAGCTGGTGCGCCTGGCGGCGCGCGAGGAGCTTTGCGAGCGCTTTGATCACAGCCAGCGGGCGTTCAAGTCCGACGGCAGCATCGTCACCGAGGCGGATCTCGCCATGCAGGCGCGCATGCAGACCGAGCTGGCCCGCCACTGGCCGCGCTTCGGCTTTCTCGGCGAGGAGATGGATGCCGGCGAGCAGGCCCGGGCCCTGGCCGAGGCGGGCGACGGCGTCTGGGTGCTGGACCCGCTGGACGGCACCAGCAATTTCGCCGCCGGCCTGCCCTTCTACTCGGTCTCGCTGGCCCTGGTCCGCGACGGTCGCGTCGAGCTGGGCATCGTCCATGATCCCGAGCGTGACGAGTCCTTCACCGCCGTGCGCGGCGAGGGCGCCTGGCTCAACGGCCAGCCGCTGCGGCCGCGGACGGTGCCGCGCCTGGCCCATGCCCTGGCCTGCGTGGACTTCAAGCGCCTCGACGAGGGGCTGGCCGCGCGCCTGGCCCACGCGCCGCCCTATGCCTCCCAGCGCAGTTTCGGCTCGGTGGCCCTGGACTGGTGCTGGGTGGCCGCCGGGCGCTTCCACGTCTACCTGCACGGCAAGCAGAAGCTCTGGGACTACGCCGCCGGCAGCCTGGTGCTGGCCGAGGCCGGCGGTTTCAACGCCACCCTCGACGGCGAGCCGGTCTTCCACGCCGATGTCGCACCGCGCTCGGCGGTCTGCGCGGCCAGCGGCGAACTCTTCGAGCAGTGGCGAGCCTGGATCAACGGGGCGGACGACATGGAGCTCTGAGCCGCCCCCACCCGGCGAGTTTTGCCATGGTGTAAGATACGCGCTCGCCCCACTCGCTGGGGCGTGCGCGTTTCCGGCCCTTGCCGGGTGCGTCGACGTTCTTTGACATCCACTCACCCACCCGGAGACGGGCGGTGCCGTTGCGACCAACATGCGGGGTCGTTGGGGGCCGCCCGAGTCATCCCGGGCGAACGGTCAACAACGAGAAAGCCAATGAATCGAAAAGACTTTTTCCGCAGTCTGGTCATTGCCATCCTGGCCGCACTTCCCGCCACTCTGATCATCGATGCCCAGGCCATGGGCGTGGCGGGCCTCTACATCGTCATCGCCGTGACCCTGCTGGTGGGCCAGTTCCTGCTCCTCGTCTGGCGCCGCGGCATCAAGCTGCCCGGTGGCAAGCGCGAGACCGGTACCGTCAAGTGGTTCAATGCCAAGAAGGGTTTCGGCTTCATCATCCGTGACCAGGACGAGGAAGAGATCTTCGTCCACTTCCGCGGCATCCGCGATCAGGGCAACCGCCGCCGGATCCTGCGCGACGGCCAGAAGGTGGAGTTCATCGTCACCGAGGGCCGCAAGGGCCCGCAGGCCGACGACGTGACCGTCCTTTCCTGATCCCGCCCCCGCCGGCGGCGTCCGCCGCCGGCCGATCCTTTCCCGAGCCATCGAGTAACCGAGTCGCGTGGGCATCGCCCCGCTATCCTCGCAGGACGCCCATGGCAATCCGCGAGGAGCCCTTCATGTCCGAGGAGACGACGCTGCGGGTCGTCCAGGCCGATATCACCCGCCTGGAAGTGGACGCGATCGTCAATGCCGCCAACCGCTCGCTGCTGGGCGGTGGCGGCGTGGACGGGGCCATTCACCGGGCCGCCGGGCCGGAGCTGCTGGCGGAGTGCCGGACGCTGGGTGGCTGCCCCACCGGCGAGGCCCGCCTCACCGGCGGCTACCGGCTGCCGGCCCGCCACGTGATCCATACCGTGGGCCCGGTATGGCAAGGGGGCGAGGGGGACGAGGACGACAGGCTGGCCAGTTGCTATCGCAGCAGCCTGGCGCTGGCCCGCGAGCACAGCGACCGGACGGTGGCCTTCCCCGCCATCAGCACCGGCGTCTACGGCTTTCCCCCCGAGCGCGCGGCCGTTATCGCCGTGGCCACGGTCCGCGACGAGCTCGACCGCCACCCGCGGGCCTTCGACGAGATCCTCTTCTGCTGCTTCGACGAGCGCTGCCGCGAGATCTACCAGCGGCTGTTGCATGGATGAGTCGATGCGGACGAGGCGGCCCGGCTGAACCCCGGGCCGTCCCGCCGGCGTCCGGCGCACCGACTCAGCTCGGCAGGATCGGCTCGTCGGGCATCATGTGCACGCAGGGCATGTCGGCGGAGAGGATGCCCTGGCGGACCTCCTCGACGGCCTCCGGCCGGGGGAAGGCCTTGCGCCAGGCGATGGCCACCAGGCGCGAGGGGGCGGGCCGGGTGAAGGGCCGGCGAACCAGCAGGTCCTGCTCGGCGGGCACGCCGTCGGAGGAGCTGCAGGGCAGCACGGTGACGCCGGCGCCGCTGGCCACCATGTGGCGGATGGTCTCCAGCGACGAGCTCTCCAGGGTCTTCTGCAGCCCGCCGGAAGCCGCGGTACGGTTGCATTCCGGGCAGGCCTGGAGCACCTGGTCGCGAAAGCAGTGCCCGGGCCCCAGCAGCAGCAGGTCGGTCTCCACCAGCGAAGCCGGGTCGATGCTCTCCAGGTGCGTCCAGGGGTGCTCGGCGGGCATGGCCACCTCGAAGGGTTCCTGGTAGACGGTCTGGGTGACCACGCCCGGTGACCGGAAGGGCAGCGAGAGGACCACCACGTCCAGCTCGCCCCGCTTGAGCTTGTTGGAGAGCTCGGCGGTCAGCCCCTCCTCGATGATCAGCGGCATGTTGGGCGCCCGTCGGTGCAGGCAGGGGATCAGGTGCGGCAGGAGGTAGGGGCCGATGGTGTAGATCACCCCCAGGCGGATGGGCCCGCTCAGCGGGTCCTGGCCGTGGTGGGCGATCTGGCGGATCTGCTCGGATTCCTCCAGCACCCGCTGTGCCTGCTCGACGATGCGTTCGCCGACCCGCGTGGGGCGCACCTCGTTCTTGCTGCCGCGCTCGAAGATCTGCACGCCCAGTTCGTCCTCGAGCTTGCGCACGCCCACGCTCAGGGTGGGCTGGCTGACGAAGCAGGATTCCGCCGCGCGGGAGAAATGCCGCTCGCGAGCGACGGCGACGATGTAGCGCAGTTCGGTAAGCGTCATCTGTGGTGGCGTTCCCGGCCCGGTGCGTGGTGCAGCGAGTGATCGTGCCCGGGGGCGAAAATGCGATTGGCCCCCGCCCAATCATAGAAGTTTATAATGATTGGCCGAAACGTTCAGGAGTCGTCCATGCCCGCCGAAGCCTCGTTCATCGCTGCCTTTCTCGTCGGCCTGCTGGGCGGCGTGCACTGCGTGGGCATGTGCGGTGGCATCGTCGGCGCGCTCACCCTGGGGCTCTCCGAGGACGTTCGCACGCGGCCGGCGAAGGCCATGCCCTACCTGCTCGGCTACAACGCCGGGCGCATCCTCTCCTACACGGCCGCGGGTGCGCTGATCGGCGGCCTGGGCGCGGCGGCGGCCAGCCTGGTCTCGCTGCACGAGGCGCAGAAGATCCTCCAGTTGCTGGCCGGCGCCTTCATGATCGCCCTGGGCCTCTACATCGCCGGCTGGTGGCAGGGCCTGGCACGGCTCGAGCGGGCGGGCGCGGTCCTCTGGCGGCGGATCGAGCCCCTTGGGCGCCGGCTGATGCCGGTGCGCACGCCCTTCCAGGCCTTCCAGCTGGGGATCTTCTGGGGCTGGCTGCCCTGCGGGCTGGTCTACTCGGTGCTGATCTGGGCGATGGCCGCCGGCGGGGCGATGGAGGGCGCCCTGCTGCTGCTGGGCTTCGGCCTGGGCACGCTGCCCAACCTGCTGCTGATGGGCTTTTTCGCCACCCAGCTGGGCCGCTGGCTGCGCAACCCCTGGGTCCGTCGCGGGGCGGGTGCGCTGGTGGTGGCCTTCGGCGTCTACACCCTGCTGCTGCCCGGCCAGTCGCCGGTCTGAGGCACCCGACATGGCTCACTGGCTGATGCTTGCGCTGGCGATCGTCTTCGAGGTGGCGGGCACCACCTCCATGAAACTCTCGGCGGGCTTCACCCGCCTGCTGCCGTCGGTGGCGATCTTCGTCTGCTACGGGCTGGCCTTCTATTTCCTGACCCTGGCGCTGCGCCGCATCGACCTTGGCGTGGCCTATGCCATCTGGGCCGGCCTGGGGACGGTGCTGGTGGCGGTGGTGGGCTGGGGCCTGTTCGGCGAACGCATGGGCGCGCTCAAGCTGGCCTCGCTGGGCTTGATCGTGATCGGCGTGGTGGGCCTGCACCTGGCCGACGGCGCCCGCCCCACCTGACCCGCTGGCAGG
>JAAZVP010000087.1 GCA_018623495.1 Halothiobacillus sp.
CCGAGCGCCACAAGCTCTCCGGCCGGGCCAAGGACATGGGTTCGGCGGCGGTGTTCGTGGCCCTGGTCAACGCGGCCCTGGTCTGGGGCCTGGTGCTCGCCGGCTAGGCCTCAGCGGATGTCGAAGCGCCGGCGGACGTGGCGCAGCCCGAGAAAGATCAGCGGCCAGACGACGATGCTGGTGGCCACCGGCAGCAGGTAGACGCCCAGCTCCGGCGGCTGCCCGGCGGCACCGCGGATCCAGAAGGAAAGCAGCCGGTCGAGGCTGAGAAAGATCACCAGCAGCATGGCCTGCTGGGCCAGCGGCAATACCCGCAACCGCCGGTGCAGCAGAAGGATGATCCCCACCACCAGCATCAGCGAGAGCGCGTGCAGGCCCAGCAGCGAACCGGTGGCCGCGTCGGTGAGCAGGCCGGCGAGCCAGGCGATCACCACGCCCACCCGGTGGGGCAGCGCCATCGCCCAGTAGATCAGGACCAGCGCCATCCACTCCGGGCGCGCGAATTCCACCGCCCCCGGCAGGGGGACGATCTCCAGCGCCAGCGCGGCCAGCAGTGTCAGCAGGATGGCGATCACCCGGGCGGCTCCGCCGGTGCGGCCGTTTCCGGCGCTGCCGGCGACTCGCGGTCGCGCCAGACCAGCAGCACCTCCTGGACGTGGTTGAGCTCGGCCAGCGGCGAGGCGCTCACCGCCGCGAAGGGGCGGCCCGGCCGCGGCTCGAAGCGGGTGACCACCGCCACCGGGTAGTCGGGCGGGAAGCGCCCGCCGAGCCCGGAGGTGACGATGATGTCGCCGGCGCGGATGTCGGCGCTGTTGGGGATGAAGCGCAGGTCGAGCTGGTCGGTCTTGCCGTTACCGAAGGCCACCGAGCGCAGGCCGTTGCGGGCCACGCGCACGGGCACCGAGTGGCTGGGGTCGGAGATCAGCATCACCTCGGAGGCGAACGGGCCGACGTGCACCACCTGGCCGATCACCCCGCGGGCGTCGATCACCGGCTGGCCGACGAAGGTGGCGTCGGGTTCGCCGCGGTTGATCACCACCTTCTGGCGGAAGGGGTCGAGATCCACGCCCACGATCTCGGCCACCCGCACCTGTTCCTCCACCTGGCGGGAGGCATCGAGGAGCGAGCGCAGCCGCGCGTTCTCCTGTTCCAGCGTCCACAACCGCTGCAGCCGGGCCTCCTGGCGCAGCTGCTTCTCGCGCAGGGCCTGGTTTTCCTCGAGCAGGGTGGTGTGGCTCTTGAAGGTCTCGCTGGTCAGGCCGAAGAGCTGGCCGGGGAGGGTGACCACGTACTGGATGGGGGCGACGATGGTGCCCAGGGCAGCGCGCACCGGTTCCATGGCGCGAAAGCGGTGGTCGGCCACCAGCAGGCCCAGCGAGAGCAGGACCAGCAGCAGCAGCTTGACCAGGGTGTAGGGGCCTTGCCGGAAACTCAGGTTCACGCGGACCTCGCGGCGCGGGAGTCGTTGCGCGGATGCGCGGTCTCGGGCCCCGCCACGGATGACGGGCGGGCCCCGCGGCCTCCATGCTACATCAGCGGCGCCGCCACCGGGCCGGCGAGCGTGAATCGGCCTCGCCGGCCGGGAACGGGGCGCGGCCGGGGGTCACTCCACCGCGAGCATGTCCGGGCCGCGCTCGTCGAGCAGTTCCAGGACCTTGCCGCCGCCGCGGGCCACGCAGGTCAGCGGTTCGTCGGCCACCAGCACGGGCAGGCCCGTCTCCTCCATCAGCAGGCGGTCGAGGTCGCGCAGGAGCGCGCCGCCGCCGGTGAGGACGATGCCCTGTTCGGCGACGTCCGAGCCCAGTTCCGGCGGGGTCTGCTCCAGCGCCGTCTTGACCGCGCCGACGATGCCGTAGAGCGGCTCCTGCAGGGCCTCGAGGACCTCGTTGGAGTTCATGGTGAAGCTGCGCGGCACGCCCTCGGAGAGGTTGCGGCCCTTGATCTCGAGCTCCAGCAGCTCGGTGCCCGGGTAGGCCGAGCCCACTTCCTGCTTGATGCGCTCGGCGGTGGCCTCGCCGATGAGCATGCCGTAGTTGCGGCGCACGTAGTTGATGATGGCCTCGTCGAGCTTGTCGCCGCCGATGCGCACGGACGCGGAGTAGACGATGCCGTTGAGCGAGATCACCGCCACCTCGGAGGTACCGCCGCCGATGTCGAGGACCATCGAGCCCTTGGGTTCGTCCACCGGGATGCCGGCGCCGAGCGCCGCCGCCATGGGCTCCTCGATCAGGTAGGCCTTGCGTGCCCCGGCGCCGAGCACCGATTCGCGGATGGCCCGGCGCTCCACTTGGGTGGCCCCCACCGGCACGCAGACCAGCACCCGCGGGCTGGGACGCAGCAGGTGGCTCTCGTGCGCCTTGCGGATGAAGTGCTGGAGCATCTTCTCGGTGAGGTGGAAGTCGGCGATGACGCCGTCACGCAGCGGGCGGATGGCGGTGATGTTCTGCGGCGTGCGTCCCAGCATCAGCTTGGCTTCGTTGCCGAAGGCCTGGATGGATTTCTGTCCGCCCGATTCGCGGATGGCCACCACCGAGGGTTCGTCCAGCACGATGCCCTGGCCCTGCATGTAGATCAGGGTGTTGGCGGTGCCGAGGTCGATGGAGAGATCGGTGGAGAAGAGGCCCTTCAGGCGTTTGAACATGGGTCTGCCAATGGTCCGTGGTAAAAGTGGGTTACTCTAGCAACGGCCCCGGTTTGGGGCAAGAAAACAAATTATGCTAGATTCAACGATTTACCATTCCACCGGCAGTCTTGCCGGCGACCCTGGAATCCCGGCCGGCGCCTGCCCTGGCGCCGGCCGTTCGCTTGCGCACCCGGCGGCCGGTCAGGATGCCGCCCGGGCCGACACCACCTGAACTCGACACGGGGAACTGTAAAGATGTCACTGGCACCGGACGAGGTGAGAAACATCGCCCACCTGGCGCGACTGGCCATCGGCGACGAGGACGTCCCGGCGCATGCCGACAACCTCTCCCGCATCCTGGAGCTGGTCGACCAGATGCAGCAGGTCGACACCAAGGGCGTGGAGCCCATGGCGCATCCACTCGAGGGCGGCCAGCGCCTGCGGCCCGACGAGGTGATCGAAGAGGACCAGCGCGAGGCCTTCCAGAAGCTCGCCCCCCAGACCGAGGTGGGGCTCTACCTCGTGCCCAAGGTCATCGAGTGATCCCGCGGCACGCCCGCCGTCCCGTTCACGCCCACGCCACTACGGATAGCGATCCATGTTCGAACACACCGTTGCCGAACTCTCCCGTCTCCTCGCCGACGGCGAGGTGACCTCCGAGGCGCTCACCCGCGAGTACCTCGACCGCATCGAGCGCCTCGACTCCCGTTTCAACAGCTTCGTCACCGTCACCGGGGAGCCTGCGCTGGAGGCGGCCCGGGCCGCCGATGCCGAGCGCCGTGCCGGCCGGGCCGGGCCGCTCACCGGCATCCCCATGGCCCACAAGGACATCTTCTGCACCCGGGGCGTGCGGACCGCCTGCGGCTCGAAGATGCTGGACAGCTTCGTCTCCCCCTACGACGCCGGCGTGGTCGAGCGCCTGCAGTCGGCGGGCATGGTCATGCTGGGCAAGCTCAACATGGACGAGTTCGCCATGGGCTCCTCCAACGAGACCAGCTTCTACGGCCCGGTGGCCAACCCCTGGGACGAGAAGGCGATCCCCGGCGGTTCCTCCGGCGGTTCGGCGGCGGCCCTGGCGGCCCGGCTGACGCCGGCGGCCACCGGCACCGACACCGGCGGCTCCATCCGCCAGCCGGCGGCCATGTGCGGCGTCACCGGCATCAAGCCTACCTACGGCCGCGTCTCGCGCTGGGGCATGGTGGCCTTCGCCTCGTCGCTGGACCAGGGCGGGCCCATGGCGCGCACGGCCGAGGATTGCGCGATTCTGCTGGGCGCCATGGCCGGTTTCGACGAGCGGGACTCCACCAGCGTCCAGCGCGAGGTTCCCGACTACACCGTCGGCCTGGGCCAGTCCCTGGAGGGGCTGAGGATCGGCCTGCCCAGGGAATACTTCGCCGAGGGTCTCGACGACGCCGTGGCCCGGGTGATCGACGAGGCGGTGGCCGAGTACAAGCGCCTGGGTGCCGAGATCAAGGAGATCTCGCTGCCCAACACCCACCTGGCGGTGCCCGCCTACTACGTGGTGGCGCCGGCGGAGGCCTCCAGCAACCTGTCGCGCTTCGACGGCGTGCGCTACGGCCACCGCTGCGAGGACCCGCAGGACCTCGAGGACCTCTACAAGCGTTCCCGCGGGGAGGGCTTCGGCGACGAGGTCAAGCGGCGGATCATGATCGGCACCTACGCGCTGTCGGCCGGCTACTTCGACGCCTACTACCTGAAGGCCCAGCAGATCCGCCGGCTGATCGCTGACGACTTCGCCCGCGCCTTCGAGGAGGTGGACGTGATCATGGGGCCCACCGCCCCCAACGTCGCCTTCGACCGCGGCGAGAAGAAGGACGACCCGGTGGCCATGTACCTCTCCGACATCTACACCCTGTCGGTCAACCTCGCCGGCCTGCCGGGCATGTCCGTGCCCGCCGGTTTCAAGGGCGACCGCCCCGTGGGCCTGCAGATCATCGGCAACTATTTCGACGAGGGCCGGCTGCTCAACGTCGCCCACCAGTTCCAGCAGGCCACCGACTGGCATACCCGGGCCCCCGAGAACATCGCCTGATCCGGCCCCCAACGCGGCAAGAGGTTTTCAAAGCATGGAATGGGAAACAGTCATCGGGCTGGAGATCCACGCCCAGCTCGCCACCAACACCAAGATCTTCTCCGGGGCCTCCACGGCCTTCGGCGCGGCGCCCAACACCCAGGCCTGCGCCATCGACCTGGGCATGCCGGGCGTGTTGCCGGTGCTCAACGAGGCGGCGGTGCGCATGGCGGTCAAGTTCGGCCTGGCCATCGACGCCGAGATCGCCCCGCGTTCGGTGTTCGCGCGCAAGAACTACTTCTACCCCGATCTCCCCAAGGGCTACCAGATCAGCCAGTACGAGTTGCCCACCGTGGGCCTGGGCAAGGTGGAGATCGAGCTCGAGGACGGTGAGAGCAAGACCATCGGCGTCACCCGTGCCCACCTCGAGGAAGACGCCGGCAAGTCCCTGCACGAGGACTTCCAGGGCATGTCCGGCATCGACCTGAACCGCGCCGGCACCCCGCTGCTGGAGATCGTCTCCGAGCCCGACATCCGCTCGGCGGCCGAAGCGGTGGCCTATGCCAAGAAGATCCACTCGCTGGTGCGCTACCTCGATATCTCGGATGCCAACATGCAGGAAGGCTCCTTCCGCGTGGACGC
>JAAZVP010000045.1 GCA_018623495.1 Halothiobacillus sp.
GGCCGGCCCCGAAGGGGCGAAGGGCAGGAAGCCCGGAGCAAGGCGCTCCCCTGCACAGGCCGCGAGGCCTGTTGCTTCCAGGGCGCCGGAGAAAGAGCAAGTTTCTGGAGAGATGGCCGAGTGGCTGAAGGCGCTCCCCTGCTAAGGGAGTAAGGGGTTAACCCCCCTTCGAGGGTTCGAATCCCTCTCTCTCCGCCATCATTCGAGACAAGCCGTTGTTCTGCAACGGATTTTTTCATGCCAGAAATTGGCTGCCCACCTTCCTGCACCCATTTTGCGTGGCGTCATCACCCCGACTTCCCCCGGCGCTCCGTTGTCCGGTTGCGAAGCGGTTCTGGGCGTGCTCGCTTCCGGTCGGAAACCGGGGCCCGGGACTCGGCCGCATTCCCCGCCCATCTCCGCTATCCTGTCCCGCTCACTCGGGGACAGGCGGGATCTGCCCGGCCGGTCCCGCCGCCGACGGTGCCCGCGACATGCCCCGCGGGCGGGTGGACGGGCCGGGCTCCCGCGGGGCGGATCGTGGCGCGCACGGTCCACCCCGTGTCCCGGCGAAGCCGGGGGTGCCGGGCGGCGTGGCATCGCGCGGCTCCCGCCGTTCCCGTTGGGCGCCTGGGTGGCGGGGGGCGGATCATCCACGGGGAGGAGACAGGCTTGATCGGATGTACATGGAAGCGCGGAGGCGGCGCGCCGGGCGGTTTCACCCTCATCGAGCTGGTGGTGGTGATCGTGGTGCTGGGGCTGCTCGCCGCGATGGCGGTGCCGAAGTTCGTGGACCTGTCGGACGAGGCCCGCGCGAGGATGGTGGCACACACGGCGGGCACGCTGGAAAGCAGCGTGGCGCTGGTTCGTGCCAAGGCGGCGGTATCCCGGAATACCGGCGGTTGTCGGGGCACCGCGGCGAGTTTCGCCTACCGGGGCGGGCAGGTGTGCATGTACCCGGATCTGACCGGTGCACCGGTGGGGACCACCGGCATGAGCGGTACCTCCACACAGAGCCGCCAGCTCTGGGAGCTGATGATCGGCTCGCCCGAACTCCAGGATGATTCTTCATCTACGGATGGCTGGCACGAGACAAAGGCGAACAGCTGCTCGAGCAACAGCTACACCTATTGCTGGGACTATTACGTGGGCGGGGATCGCTACCGCCGTCTGCGTTACAACGAGAATGGTCGCGGATCGGTGGAGGTCCTGAATCCCTGAGCCGCAGTCCGGTTCTTGCGGGTTTTCGCCGTCTCGGGGAAGCGTGTCGTGGGAGCGGCGTCCCCGCCGCGGATGGCCGTTCCCCTCATCCTTTCCTTCCCCCAAAGAGTGGAGGACTCCGGTGACTCTTTCTGAGACCTGCGTGCCGTTCAGCTCCGATCACCGATGAATTTCGCCAACGCCCCGGCATCCATGGGCCGGGCGTAGTGGAATCCCTGGGCGTGCTCGCAGCCGATGGCGGCGAGCAGTTCGGCCTGGGCGGCAGTCTCCACGCCCTCGGCGACCACGGTGCAGTCGAAGTTGTGGGCCATGGCGACCACGGTCTCGGCCAGGCGCCGGTCCTGGGGGTTTTCGGTGATGTCGTCGACGAAGCTGCGGTCGATCTTGAGGACCGAGACCGGCAGGGACTTGAGGTAGGCCAGCGAGGAGTAGCCGGTGCCGAAGTCGTCGATGGCCGCGTGCACGCCCGCCTCGCGCAGGGCCCGGAGCTGGCGGCCGGCGTGGGCGATGTCGTTCATCAGGCCGGATTCGGTGACCTCCACCTGCAGCCGGGCCGGTGCCACGCCGGCGCGCTCCACGCGGCGCAGGAGCGTGTCGGCGAAGTCGGGCTGCATCAGCTGGCGGGTGGAGACGTTGACGGCCAGGGTGAAGGTCGCGTCGAGGGCCGGGTCGGTCTGCCACTCGGCGATTTGTGCCAGGGCGGCTTCCAGCACCCAGTCGCTGAGGGCGAGGATGTCGCCGGTTTCCTCGGCCAGGGGGATGAACTCGCCCGGGGAGACGCGCCCGAGTTCGGGGCTCTCCCAGCGCAGCAGGGCCTCGGCCCCGCAGGTTCGCTCTCGCTGCAGGCACACCTTGGGCTGGTAGTGGAGTTCGAGTTCGCCGCGCGCCGGTGCGGCGCGCAGGGCCCGCCGCAGGCGGCTGCGCTGCTCCAGCGCGCGGGAGAGTTCGGCCCGGTAGCGCCCGGTCCGGTGCTCGTCGTCGGGGCGGGGCAGGGCCAGGGCGGCGTGGCGCAGCAGCTGCTCGGCGTTGTCGAAGGGGTCGCCGCTGTGGCTGGTGCCCACGCGCACGCCGATGTCGAGCTGGAGCTCGTCGAGGTGGTGCTCGCCGTCCAGCAGGCGCAGGATCCGTCGGCCGGTGTCGGCCAGCCGCGCTTCGTCGGCCGGCTGGTGGGCGAGGATCACGAACTCGTTGCTGCCCCAGCTGCCCACCAGCGCGTCGCGGGCGACGGCGCTGGCGGTGAGCAGGCCGCCCAGCTCGCGCATCAGTTGCTCGGCCACGGGATAGCCGTGCAGGCCGACGATGTCCTCGAGGTGATCGATGACCACGAAGTGCACGGCGGTGGGCGCGTCCCGGGCGATGCGCTCGACCAGGTGCAGGATCAGGGCGCGGCGGTTGGGCAGGTCGGTGAGCGGGTCGCGGCGGGAGCGTTCGCGCAGCTCGGCGGTGCGCTCGGCGACCTGGGCCTCGAGTTCGCGGGCGTGCTCGCGCTGGGCCTTGGAGTGCTGGTGCTTGGCGAGGATGTTGTCGATGCGCTGGAGCACCTCGACCTGGTCGAAGGGCTTGGTGAGAAAGTCGAGCGCACCGGCGGCCAGCGCCCGCTCGCGGGTCGCCTCGTCGGTCTGGGCGGTGAGCACGATCACCGGGGGCGCCAGTTCGACGAAATGGTCTTCCACCAACAGGAGGATGTCCTCGCCATCGAGATGCGGCATGCGCATGTCCAGCAGCAGCAGGTCGGGCGGCGCGTCCTCCAGCGCGCCGGCCACCCGGCGGGGGTCGCTGATCGCGTCCACGCGGGTGTAGCCGGCCTCCTCGAGGATCGCGCAGAGGAGTTCGACGTTGGCCGGGTTGTCGTCGACGACCAGGATGCGGGCGTCCGGGTGGCGGGGGTCGTTCACGGTCGTTCGCCCTCCAGTTGCCGGTCGATGGCCTCGACGAGCGCGTCGATGTCGATGGGCTTGGTGAGATAGGCGGCGAAGCCGGCGCGTTCGCCGCGGCGGACGTCGCCGGGCATGGCATTGGCCGAGAGTGCCAGGACCGGGATGTCGCGGGTGGCCGGTTCGGCCCGCAGGCGCTCGAGGGCCTGGTAGCCGTCGATCCCGGGCAGGTCGATGTCCATGATGATCAGCGCCGGGTGGTGCTCGCCGGCGAGTTCGAGACCCCGCTGGGCGTCGTGGGCGAGGCGCAGGTCGAGGTGGTCGAGGTCCTCGAAGATGTCGGCCATGAGCCGCTGGTTGGCCGGGTTGTCCTCGATGTAGAGCACCGGGTGGCGCACCTTCTCCGCCACCGCGCCGGTTCGCCCCTGCCCGGTCTCCGGGTCGGAGCCGGCGGGGCCGACGACGCCCCCGTCGTCGAGGGGCAGCTCGAACCAGAACGCGCTGCCCTCGCCGGGGACGCTGTCCACGCCGATCTCGCCGTGCATCTGTTCCACCAGCTGGCGGGTGAGGGCCAGCCCCACCCCAGAGCCCTCGACGCCGCTGTCCTCCTGGCCGAGGCGGTTGAAGGGCTGGAAGAGCTCTCCCCGGCGCTCGGGGGGGATGCCGTGGCCGGTGTCGAGCACGCGGACCCGGACGCGGTCGTCGCCGGCGCGCCGGCAGTCCACGCTCACCTGCCCGGCGGGGCGGTTGTACTTGATGGCGTTGGAGAGCAGGTTGATCAGCACCTGCTTGAGCCGGGTGTAGTCGGCGCGCACCACCAGCCCGCACTCGCGGCCACGGCCTTCGATGCGGATGCCCTGGTTGTCGGCGATGGCGGCGACGGTCTCCAGCGACTCGTCGATGGCGTCGGCCAGGTGCAGCGACTCGATGGAGAGGTTGATGCGGCCGGCCTCGATGCGGGCCAGGTCGAGCACCTCGTTGATCAGTTCGAGCAGGTGGCGGCCGCTCTTCTCGATCTGGCGGACCTGCTTTTGCTGGCGCTCGGGGAGCGGGTCACGGCGCGCGCCCAAAAGCAGCTGGGAGAAGCCGAGGATGGCGTTGAGCGGCGTGCGCAGCTCGTGGCTCATGGAAGAGAGGAACTCGGTCTTGGCCCGGCTGGCACGGGCCTGCTCGTCGCGGGCGCGTTCCAGCTCGTGCATGAAGCGTTCGCGCTCGGCCATCTGCCGGTAGAGGTTGATCAGCAGGGCACAGGTGGCGGTGAAGGGCTGCAGGCGTTCCACCAGGCCCTCGTCCAGGTGGCTGGCGCTGTTGGCGATGGCGAACATGCCGATCACCCGGCCCTGGTCCTCGATGGGCACGCCCAGGTAGTTCTCCAGCGGCGGGTGGCCCTCGGGGAAGCCGCCGCGGCGCGAATCGCCGGCGACGTCCCGGCTGATCACCACCTCGCCGGCGGCGAAGCTGTGGCCCAGCAGGGTGTCGGGGTTGTCCAGCAGCATGTCGCCGGCACGCAGTCGCTCCATCAGGCAGCGCGACGCCTCGCTCCAGGAAAGGTCGGTGAGTGCGTGGACCTTGAGCGCCGGTCGGTCCGCCTCGCCGTCGACCACCTCGCCGATCAGGGCGTACTCGCTGTCGGTGAGTTCGCGCAGGGCCTCGCGCAAGAACTGCCAGAGGGCGTCCTCGGACATCAGCCGCTGGTAGTCGGTGAGGCCGCGGTGGAGCACGCTCAGCAGGTGTTGCTGGGCCTCGATCTTGCGGCTGGCGGCGACCACCGAGGTCACCTCGTGGCTGATGTTGACGATGCCGGCGATCGTGCCCGCGGGGGTGCGCATGGGGGTCTTCTTCAGGGTGAAGCTGCGCCCGTCCAGGGTGTGGATCCGCAGCTCCTCGGACTGGCCGGTCTCGAGGATGCGCCGGTCGGCCTCGGCGGAGCGCGCCAGCGTGTCGTCGTCGACGATCCCGGCCTCGCGGAAGGCCGCGGGACCCTCCACCAGCGGTCCGGCGAGTTCGCGGCTGGCCTCGTTGACCACCACGTAGTGCCCGTCGAGGTCGCGGGCGAAGATGGGGTCCGGGCTGGCGTCGATGATCGAGCGCAGCAGGGCGCGCTCGGCCTGGTGGGAGGCCTGCGCGGCCTTGAGCTCGGAGAGGTCGGTGAGGATGCCGATGAACTCGGGCTCGGGCTGGCCGGCGACGTCGATGCGCGAGACCGCCAGGTGGATGGGGATCTCGTGGCCGTCGCGGTGCAGGGCGTCCACCGCTCGCCCCTTGCCGATGATCGAGGGCGGCCGGCCGGCGAGGTAGCTGCTCATGTACTCGTCGTGGTGCTCGGCGTGGCGCGTGGGCATCAGCCGGCTGACGTTCTCGCCCAGCAGTTCCGCCTCGGTGTAGCCGAGCATGCGCAGGGCCGCGGGGTTGATGCTCTGGATGCGGCCGCGGGCGTCGATGCGGATCAGGCCCGCGGCGGCCTCGCGAAAGAGCGCGCCGTAGCGGGCCAGGGCCCGCTGGCTCTGGAGGCGCTCGCGGTCCACCCGCCGGCGGTCGAGGTGGTTGCGGATGGTGGCCTCGGCCTGCCCGGCGAGCATGCCCAGGTGGCATCGCTCGCGCGCAGCGAAGGACCCCGGGCGGGAGTGCATGAGGCACAGCGTGCCCACCGCGTGGCCATCGGAGAACAGCGGGAAACCGGCGTAGAAGGCGATGCCGGGGTCACCGGTGACCAGCGGGTTGTCGGCGAAGCGCGGGTCGGCCGCGGTATCCTCCACCACCAGGGGCCGGCCGCTGGCCACCACGTGGCCGCAGAGCGAGACCTCGCGCGAGGTCTGGCAGAGGTCGGTGCCGCGGATGGACTTGAACCACTGGCGGTCACGATCCACCAGCGAGATGGCGGCCATCTCCACGTCGAAGAGCTCGCCGGCCAGCGCGGTGAGCTGGTCGAAGGCCGGGTCGCGGTCGGTGTCCAGCAGCTCCAGGTGGTGGAGCTGCTCGAGGCGCGCCGTCTCGTCGGCGGGAATCGCGGGCGGTTGCATGCGGTCCCCAGGGCTGTGGATGGAGCGGCGCGGTCGACGCCAGGGAGCCCAGTCTATCCGTTCTGGTGATTTTCGCCCAACAGGCAATCGGCGAGCGCGTCGCCCAGGCGGTCGAGCAGCCGGAAATAGGCGTCCGGGCCGGCGGGGAGGTCGGCGCCGAGGGGGTCGAGGGTGCCCACCCGGGCATCGGTGCCTTCAACCAGCGTGTCCACCAGCCCGGGGCGGAACTGCGGCTCGCGGAAGACGCAGACCGCGCCCCGCTCGCGGATCGCCTCGCGCATCTCGAGCATGCGCCTGGCGCCGGGGGGCTGGTCCGGGCTGACCATGATCGAGCCCACGCCGTTGAGCCCGAAATGGGCCTCGAAGTAGTGATAGGCATCGTGGAAGACGATGAAGGGGCGCTCGCGGACGGGGGCCAGCCGCTGTTCCAGGCGGGCCTCCAGGGCGTCCAGCCGCTCGCCGGCCGCGGCGGCGTTGGCCCGGTAGCGCTCGGCGTTGCCCGGGTCCAGCGCGGCCAGCCGCTCGGCGACGGCCTCGAGGATGGCGCGGGCGTTGTCCGGGTCCAGCCAGAGGTGGGTGTCCATGGCCTGCTCGGCGTGTTCCGGCCCTTGCCCGTGGTCCCCGTCGTGGTCGTGTGCGTGGCCGCGCTTCTCCCAGGCTCCGCCGCGCCGGGCGGGCAACAGGGCCATGTCCTCGATCCGGCCGAGTTCCAGTACCGGCGTGTCCGCCAGCGAGGCGATGGTGGGGGCCAGCAGGGTCTCGGCATTGCCGCCGATCCAGACCACCAGCCCGGCATCGTGCAGGGCGGCGACGTCGGAGGGCCGCAGGCTGTAGGTATGCGGCGATGCGCCGGCGGGGATCAGCAGGCGTGGCTCGCTCACGCCCCGGGTGACGCTGGCCACCAGCGAGTGGACCGGCTTGATGCTCGCCACGACCTGGGGGGCGGCCTGCGCCGGGTTGAGAAAGCCGGCCAGCCAGACCAGCATGAAGATGACGGCTGCCCGCATGGTGTCGTCCTCCGGGAAATCCAACGATCGTTATAATGTAACATATGTGTCCGCACCCAAGCCGCCGAGCCGCCATGCCCTCGAACGACGCCGACCGCCCGCTGGTGGAGGCCAGCGAGCTGGTTTTCGCCCGCCAGGGGCGCACCATCCTCGACCGGGTCTCGCTGACCGTCGCACCCGGCGAGATCCTCACCCTGATCGGCCCCAACGGGGCGGGCAAGACCACCCTCGTGCGCATCGTCCTGGGGCTGGTGGCGCCCGACGGCGGGCAGGTGCACCTGCGCCCGGGATTGCGGGTGGGCTATGTGCCGCAGAAGCTCGCGGTGGATCCCACGCTGCCGTTGACCGTGCGCCGCTTCCTGCGCCTGGCCGGCCGCTACAACGAGGCCACCCTGCGCGAGCGGCTGGCGGAGGTGGGCGCGGAGCACCTGCTGGAGGCCTCGCTGGGTCGCCTGTCGGGGGGGGAGATGCAGCGGGTGCTGCTGGCGCGGGCGATTCTCCCGCGGCCCGACCTGCTGGTGCTCGACGAGCCGGTGCAGGGGGTCGACGTGCGTGGCCAGCGTGAACTCTACGAGCTGATCGAGCGGCTGCGCAGCCGCTTCGGCTGCGGGATGCTGCTGATCTCGCACGACCTTCACCTGGTGATGGCGGCCACCGACCGGGTGATCTGCCTTTCGGGCCACGTCTGCTGTTCCGGCCAGCCGGAGGCGGTGAGCCGCCATCCCGAGTACCTGCGGCTGTTCGGGACCGGTGCCCAGGCGTTGGCGGTCTATACCCACCACCACGACCACGGTGACGCCTGCGAGACCGGCGGGGAGGGGCAGTGATGGAAGCCTTCCTGCTGCGCGCGCTGCTGGGCGGCCTGGGGGTCGCGGCCATCGCCGGCCCCCTGGGCTGTTTCGTCGTCTGGCGGCGGATGGCCTATTTCGGCGCCACGCTCTCGCACGCGGCGCTGCTGGGCGTGGCGCTGGGCTTCGCCCTGCACGTGCACGTGGTCGCCGGGGTGATCGGCGTGAGCCTGCTGGTCTCGCTTTTGCTGGTGGCCCTGCGGCGCCAGCAGCGACTGGCCGGTGACACGCTGATGGGGATCCTCGCCCACAGCGCGCTGGCCTTCGGCCTGGTGGTGCTCGCCTTCATGGAGGACCTGCGCCTGGACCTGATGGGCTATCTGTTCGGCGACATCCTCGCCATCAGCTGGCTGGACGTGGGCATCATCGGTGCCGGGGGCGTGGTGGTGCTGGGACTGCTGGCGCTGCTCTGGCGACCGCTGCTGTCGGCGACGGTGCACGAGGACCTGGCGCGTGTGGAGGGCGTGAACCTGGCCCGCACCGAGCTGGCCTTCATGCTCCTGCTGGCGGTGGTGATCGCGGTGTCGATGAAGATCGTGGGCATCCTGCTGGTGACCTCCATGCTGATCATTCCCGCGGCGGTGGCCCGCCACTTCGCCCGCTCGCCCGAGCAGATGGCGGTGTTCGCGGCCGTGGCCGGCATGCTCGCGGTACTCGCCGGGCTGGGCGGTTCGCTCTACTGGGACACCCCCGCCGGTCCCTCGGTGGTGGTGGCGGCCACCGGGCTGTTCGCGCTCAGCCTGCTGGTGGGGCAGCGGGGGTAGGGGCGCGTCGGCGAGCGGGCCGGCGCGAGGCGCTCAGTGGGCGTCCCGGGTCTCGGCCGGCCGGACCACGGCCGCGCGGACGCGTTGGTGGGCGGCGGCCGCCAGCGCGTCACGCGAGTCGGACCCGGCCGTCTCGATGGGTTCGAGGAAGTGGATCTCGGCGCGCAGCCGGCGGGCGGGAAGCATGCGCCGCAGGCTGTCGGCCAGGGTGTCGTCGTCGATGAAGGGGATGCGCGGGTCGACGCCTTCGTCGCCGGGATAGCGCAGGGCCACCGGCTGGACGGCGGCCCCGGCGTCGATGGCGGCCTGGAACAGGCGGGCGTGGAAGCGGCGCACGTCCTCGCCGTCGGTGGTGGTGGCCTCGGGGAAGAGGATCACCGAGCGGCCGGCCTGCAGGCTGGCGGCGATCCGGCGGATGGCGCCCGCCGAGCCGTGGCGGCGGTCGCCGCGCTCGATGAACAGCGTGCCCGCCCGCCGGGCCAGCCGGCCCACCAGCCACCACTGCCCCACCTCGGCCTTGGAGAGAAAGACCACCGGCGCCTGGCTGCCGATGGTGGGGATGTCGAGCCAGGAGACGTGGTTGGCCACCATCAGCACCGGCCCGAGGGCGGGACGCCCGTGCACCCGCAGCTGCACGCCGAGGATGCGCAGGACGCGCCGGTGCCACCAGTGGATCAGCGGCCAGTGGAGGGCCTGGCCCCGGCGCCGGGCGAGGGGCGCCAGGACGAGGCCGACGAGGGCATGGACGAGGAGGAGGGCGAAGCGGGCGCTAGGCCGCAGAATGTTGGGCATGCATCTCGTGGGCGGGGAGGCTCCGCTGTCGCTGGATGAAGTGGCGCTGATACCTGCGGGTCAGGTTAGCCGTATCCAGCAGGATGAACAAATCGGCGGTGTTGAACACCGGGTCCCAGCAGGGCTCGCCGCAGACCTTGGCCCCCAGGCGCAGATAGGCCTTGAGCAGCGGCGGCGGCTCGATCTCGCTGGAGCCCACCGCGAGACGCTCGCGCAGCCCCAGGCGCGGGCGAACGCGCAGCGACTCGTCGCTCATGTGGCGATGACGGATGCGGTCCATGAGGTTGTTCAGCCGCACGCCGCAGTCGTTCAGGGGAATCGAGCAGCAGCCGATCAGATAGCTCAGCCGGTAGCTCTCCATGAAGTCCGCCAGGCCGCTCCACAGGCGGGCCATGGTGGCGCCGTTGCGGTAGTCGGCGTGCACGCAGGTACGGCCGATCTCCATGATCCGCCCCGGCAGGGCGCGGATGTCGCCCAGGTCGAACTCGCTCTCCGAGTAGAAGCCGCCCGCCAGCCGCGACTGGGTGTCGGTGAGAATGCGCGTGGTGGCGACCACCCGCCCGCTGGGCCGGTGGCGGACCAGCAGGTGGTGGCAATAGTCGTCGAAATGGTCGCGCTCGATGCCCTCGATGGCGGTGTCGGGCTTGGCGCCCATCTCCTCCACGAAGACCTGGTAGCGCAGGCGCTGGGTCTCTTCGATCTCTTCGGCGTCGCGGGCGAGATCCACGCTGAACTGGCCGCCCGTCCGGATCGTCTGGTCTCGCAGCATCGCTGGTCCCGTCGGAATTTGAACTTCCGGCCGATGCTGACGGGCCCGGGTTTCACGTCGGTGAAGCCCCCTTGAAGCCTTTGTGACGACCGCCCGGGGTCTCAGAGCGTTCCCCGGGTGAGCCAGGTGCGCACCGCGGCGCCGCCCTCGATGGGCGGGGCGCATTCGCTGCCCCGGCAGGGATAGGCCCGGGGGGTGTCGCCGGCGGCCTTCGCTGCCAGCGCCGCGGGCAGGTCGTCGACCCCGGCGGGTACCGGGTAGGCCGGCGCGCGGGCGGTGGCGGGCAGGGGTTCTTGCCGCAGTCCGGCGAGTGTCTCCGCGTCGGCGCGCACGATGGACTGGGTGGGCGGCTCGAGCCATTCGCGCTGGGCGGCGAGCAGGCCGAGGTGGCCCAACGGGTCGCGGTCGAGATCGCCCTGCACGGCGCGCAGGGTGTCGCCGGCGGCCCCCACCAGCGCCGGTTCGCCCAGCAGCCAGCCGAGCCGCGCCAGCGCGCGCACGGCGACCGCGTTGCCCGCGGGCACGGCCTCGTCGGCCACCGGGCAGGGGCGCTGGATCAGCCGCTCGTGGTCGTCGGCGGTCAGGCGGAAGGCGCCGTCCTCGCCGCGGAAATGGACCCGCATCGCCTCGGCGAGCGCCCGGGCCCAGTCGAGGTCGGCGCCGCGCCAGCGTCCCTGGAGGCATTCCAGCAGGGCGTCGAGGAGGAAGACGTGGTCGTCGAGATAACCCGGAAGGCCGGCATCGGTGGCCATCAGCCGACCGTCGCGCCAGGCGGTGGTCCGCAGGGCGTCCACGGCCCGCCCCGCGGCCTCCAGCCACTCGGGCCGGCCCAGCAGGCGGCCGGCCCGTGCCAGGCCGCGGATCATCAGGGCGTTCCAGCTGGTCAGGCGCTTGTCGTCGCGGCCGGGGCGGGGGCGGCGGGCGCGATGCGCGGCCAGCCGCTCGCGGGCCCCTTGCAGCTGTGCCTCGACGGCCCCGGGTGCCAGGTCGAAGGCGTCGGCCAGGGTGGCGGTGTCGACCCGCCGGCGCAGGTGCCAGCGGCCGGCGAAGTTGGCCGGCCGGTCCAGGCCGTAGGCGCGCAGCCAGAGCGAGCGGCCGCGGCCTTCGAGGGCCGCGTCGAGCTCGTCGCGCGTCCAGGTGTAGAAACCGCCTTCCTCGCCGCCGCTCTCGGCGTCCAGGCTGGTGGCGAAGCCGCCGTCGGCGGTGCGCATCTCCCCCAGCGCCCAGTCGGCGGTGGCCGCGGCGATCCCGGCCAGCTCGGCGTCGCCGGTGCGCGCCGCGGCCTCGGCATAGAGGGGCAGGAGCAGGGCGTTGTCGGAGAGCATCTTCTCGAAGTGGGGGATCTCCCAGCGGGCGTCCACGCAGTAGCGGAAAAAGCCACCGCCCACGTGGTCGAACAGCCCGCTGCGCCCGATCCGACGCAGGTGGGTGGCGGCGGTCTCCAGGTCGTCGGCGTCGCCGCCCAGGAGGAAATCGAGGGCGTGGGCCGGCGGGAACTTGGGCGCGCCTCGCAGGCCGCCGTGGGCCTCGTCGAGGACCTCGGCGAGGCGCTTGCCCGCCCCGGTGACGGGCGCGAGCCCGGGTTCGCCGGTACCGGCCTCCGGCCGGGCCAGGCGGTCGAGGGCCTCGCGCAGGGAGCCCCCCTGTTCGCGGATCGCCCCGCGCTGCCGGTCGAAGATCTCGCGGATGCGTTCCAGCAATCCGGGAAAGCCGGGGCGGCCGAAGCCGGGCCGTGGCGGGAAGTAGGTGCCGGCAAAGAAGGGCGTGAGATCCTGCGGGTCGAGGAAGACGGTCAGCGGCCAGCCGCCGGGCTGGCGGGTGAGCAGCTGGTGGGCGGCCTGGTGGATGCGGTCGAGGTCGGGGCGCTCCTCGCGATCCACCTTGATGTTGATGAAGTCGCGGTTCATCCGCTCGGCGGTGGCCGGGTCGGAGAAGGACTCGCGGGCCATCACGTGGCACCAGTGACAGGCCGAGTAACCGATGGAGAGCAGGATGGGGCGGTCCTCGACGCGGGCGCGCTCCAGGGCCTCGGTGCCCCAGGGGTACCAGTCCACTGGGTTGCTCGCGTGCTGGCGCAGGTAGGGGCTGGCGGCATCCGCCAGGCGGTTGCGGACGGGCTCGGTCATGGGGTCCTCCGGGATCGGCGGCCGACAACGCCAGCCCAACAGGGTCGGCCGGCGAAGAAAACGGCCGGTTCACGGGGGGATGGCCGGCCCGTGCCTACATGGCGTCGATGCGCCGGTCCACCTCGCGGGCCAGTTCGGCCAGGGGGGCGGCGACGGTCACCGGGTAGTCGCGGGCCGGGCCGGGTTCGCGCAGGCGCGGGGGCAGTTGGCCGAGGGCCTGCCGGGCATGCTCGCGGACCGCCTCGAGGCCGGGTGGCGCGGCCAGGCGGCGGCCGCCGCGCATCACCGGTTCCAGCAGGGGCGTGCCCTCGGCCCCGGCGTCGGCCAGGGTGAGGGTGTCGCCGGCCATCACGCCGTTCTCGAACCGGCGAAAGACCTGCTTGCGGCCCGGCAGGGTGGCCTTGCCGCTGGACTGCTTGCGCCGGGCGAGGCCGGCGTATTCCTCCAGCTTGTAGGCGCAGTCGAGGTAGGGGCGGTCGGCGCAGGTGTCCAGCCGCGTGCCCACCCCGTAGCCGTCGATGGGTGCGCCCTCGGCCTCGGCGCGGGCGATGACGTCCTCGTCCAGGTTGCCGCTGACGAAGATCCGGACCGATTCCAGGCCGCCGGCGTCGAGGATGGCGCGGATGCGCCGTGCGCCGTCGATGAGGTCGCCGCTGTCGAGGCGGACCCCGCGGATGGGGATACCGGCCCGGGCCAGGCGGGGGGCCAGCTCGACCACTCGCTGGGTGCCCTGTTCGGTGTCGAAGGTGTCGATCAGCAGGATGACGTTGCCCGGCTGGGCGCGGGCAAAGTGCTCGAAGGCCTCGCGCTCGTCGTCGTGGGCCTCGATGAAGGAATGCGCCATGGTGCCCGAGAGCGGGATGCCGAAGCGCTGGCCGGCGATCACCGTGGCGGTGGCGGAGAATCCGGCGAGATAGTTGGCGCGCGCGGCCAGCAGGCCCGCCTCGGCCCCGTGGGCGCGGCGCAGGCCGAAGTCCACCAGCGCCTTGTCGGGGGCGGCCAGGGTCATGCGCGCGGCCTTGGAGGCTATCAGGGTCTGGAAGTGGAGCAGGTTGATCAGGCGGCTCTCCACCAGCTGGGCCTCGGGCAGGGGCGCGGTGACCCGCAGGATGGGCTCGTCGGGGAAGAACGGCGTGCCTTCGGGCATGGCATGGACCTCGCCGGTGAAGCGCAGCCCGCCGAGCCAGTCGAGAAAGCTGTCGGAGAAGCGCCCCAGGCCGGCGAGGTAGTCGAGGTCGGCGTCTTCGAAGTGCAGCTCCTCGAGGAAGTCCAGCGCCTGCTCCAGCCCGGCGGCGAGCAGGAAGTTGCGGTCCTCGGGCCGTTCGCGGACGAAGAACTCGAACACCGCGGTGTCGAACATCTTCTGTTCGAAGTAGCCCTGCAGCATGGAGAGCTGGTAGAGGTCGGTGACCAGCGGCGAGGTCTCCAGCGACATTCAGGAGAGGTCCTCCGTGGTGATGGGCCGGGCGCCCTCCGCGCGCATCTGCTCGACCGCCTGCTCGCCGTCGCCCGACTCGGCCTCCACGGCGCCGATGGCGTCGGTGAGCAGAAAGACCTCGAAGGCCTCGCGCAGGGCGTCCATGACGGTGTTGAGCACGCAGTAGTCGGTGGCGAGGCCACCGATGAACAGCCGGTGCACGCCCATCTGGCGCAGGCGCTCGGCCAGGTCGGTGCCCTGGAAGCCGGAATAGGCATCGCGCTCCGGGGAATCGGCCTTGGAGACGATCACGGCGTCGGCGGGCAGCTCGAGGGTGTCGGCGAAGGCCGCCCCCTCGGTCCCGGCGATGCAGTGCGGCGGCCAGGTGCCGCCCTGCTCGAAGAAGGAGCAGTGGTTCTCGGGATGCCAGTCGCGGGTGGCGACCACCGGCAGATGGGCGCGGTGGAAGCGCTCGATGTAGTGGTTCAGCGGGGCGATGACGCGGTCGCCCCCGGGCACCGCCAGGGCGCCGCCCGGGAGGAAGTCGTTCTGCAGGTCGACGACGATCAGGGCGTCGCCCTCGTGGGGGGTGATGGCGTTGCTTGCCATGGCATCTCCCTCGCTGGATGCGTTCGATCGGCGTGGGCCGTTTCCCTGTCCCAGTATGGAACAGTCGGCGCGGGTCTGCAGGCCGCGAGAGGGCGGCCAAGGGCATCGGCCCTGTGGTATTCTGCACGCCTTTTCCCGGCACTGGACCTGGTGTGATGAGCCCTCCCGTATTGCGTCTGAAAAAGAACGAGGAACGCCGCCTGCGTGCCGGTCACCTGTGGGTATACAGCAACGAGGTGGACAGCCGTACCACGCCGCTGGGCGCGTTCCGGCCCGGCGAGCAGGTGTGCCTGGAGACGGCCGCGGGCAAGGCCCTGGGCACCGCCTACGTCAATCCCCACTCGCTGATCTGCGCCCGGCTGGTGAGCCGCGAGGGCCGCCCCCTGGACCGCTCCCTGCTGGTCCACCGCCTCAAGGTGGCGCTCTCGCTGCGCGAGCGCCTCTTCGACCGGCCCTTCTACCGCCTGGTGCACGGCGAGGGCGACTTCCTGCCCGGGCTGATCGTCGACCGCTACGGCGACGTGCTGGTGGTCCAGGTCACCACCGCCGGGATGGAGGCGGTGCGCGACGCCATCCAGGAGGCACTGGAGAAGGTCCTCGCCCCGGCCGGCATCCTCTGGCGCAACGACACCGGGGTGCGCGAGCTCGAGGGGCTGGAGCGCGAGGTCGCGGTGGCCGCCGGCGAGGTGCCCGGGGAGCTGGAACTGGAGGAGGCCGGGGCGCGTTTTCGCATCGACCCGGCCGGCGGGCAGAAGACCGGCTGGTTCTTCGATCAGCGGGCCAACCGCGACCGGCTGATGCCCTGGGTGGCGGGTGCGCGGGTGCTCGACCTCTTCGCCTACGTGGGCGGCTGGGGCGTGCGCGCCGCGCTCGCGGGCGCCGCCGAGGTGACCTGCGTGGACGGCTCCGCGCCGGCGCTGGAGCGGGTGGCGGAGAACGCCGCCCTCAACGGGGTGGAAGGGCGCGTGGCCGCGCTGCAGGGCGACGTCTTCGACGTGCTCGCCGACCTGCGCGCCGCGCGCGAGCGCTTCGACGTGGTGATCTGCGACCCACCCGCCTTCATCAAGCGCAAGCGCGATGCCGGGGCCGGGGCGGCCGCCTACCGGCGCCTCAACCAGCAGGCCATGCAGGTGCTCGGTCGCGACGGGCTGCTGGTCTCCTGCTCCTGCTCGCACCACTATCCCCGTGAGCGGATGCAGGGCGCGATGCTCTCGGCGGCCCGCCACATCGACCGCAACCTGCAGCTGCTGGCCGCCGGCGCGGCGGGCCCCGACCACCCGGTGAACCCGGCCATCCCCGAGACCGACTACCTCAAGGTGCTGTTCGCCCGGCTGCTGCCGGCGGAGTGATCCGGCCATGCTGACCTATCCCGACATCGACCCGGTCCTCGCCCACGTCGGCCCGCTGGCCATCCACTGGTACGGGGTGATGTACCTGGTGGGCTTCGTCGGCGGCTGGTGGCTGGGCGTGGTCCAGGCCCGCCGCCCCGGGTCCGGCTGGCGTTCGCCGGAGGTGGGCGACCTGCTCTTCTGGGTCGCGCTCGGGGTGATCCTCGGCGGCCGGGTGGGCTACACCCTCTTCTACAATTTCCCGGTGTTCGTCGACGACCCGCTGGTGCTGTTCCGCGTCTGGGAGGGGGGCATGTCCTTCCACGGCGGCCTGCTGGGCGTGATCGCGGCCATGGGCTGGTATGCCCACCACACCGGGCGGCACTTCTTCCAGGTGGCCGATTTCGTCGCCCCGCTGGTGCCCCTGGGGCTGTTCGCCGGGCGCATCGGCAACTTCATCAACGGCGAGCTCTGGGGGCGGCCCACGGAGCTGCCCTGGGGCATGGTCTTTCCCCACGTGGACGACCAGGCGCGCCACCCCTCGATGCTCTACGAGGCCGGCCTGGAGGGGCTGGTGCTGTTCGCGGTGCTGTGGTTCTACGCGCGCTCGCGGCCGCCGATGATGGCCGTCTCGGGGCTGTTCCTGCTGCTCTACGGCAGCTTCCGCTTCCTGGTGGAGTTCGTCCGCGAGCCGGACGCCCACATCGGTTTCGTCGCCGGCGACTGGCTGTCGATGGGCATGCTGCTGTCGCTGCCGATGATCCTGCTCGGTGCAGCCTTCCTCGCCTGGGGCTATCTTTTCCATGCCGGAACCCGACCGACCACGGGAGAGCGAGATGCGTGAATACCTGGACCTGATGCGCCACGTCCGCGATCACGGGGTCGCCAAGTCCGATCGCACGGGCACGGGGACCCGTTCCATCTTCGGCCACCAGATGCGTTTCGACCTCGCCGAGGGCTTTCCGCTGGTGACCACCAAGAAGCTCCACCTGCGCTCGATCATCCACGAGCTCCTGTGGTTTTTGCGGGGCGAGACCAACATCGCCTACCTCAAGGAGAACCGGGTCTCCATCTGGGACGCCTGGGCCGACGAGGATGGCGACCTGGGGCCCATCTACGGGGCCCAGTGGCGTTCCTGGCCCACGCGCACCGGCGAGGACATCGACCAGCTGCGCCGGGCCATCCACCAGATCCGTCACAACCCGGACTCCCGCCGCATCCTGGTGTCGGCCTGGAACGTCGCCGACCTGCCCGAGGAGGGTGTCAGCCCGCAGGCCAACGTCCACCAGGGACGCATGGCGCTGGCGCCCTGCCACGCCTTCTTCCAGTTCTACGTGGCCGAAGGCCGGCTGTCGCTGCAGCTCTACCAGCGCAGTGCCGACATCTTCATCGGCCTGCCCTTCAACATCGCCTCCTACAGCCTGCTGCTGATGATGATGGCCCAGGTCTGCGAGCTGGAGCCGGGCGAGCTGGTGCACACGCTGGGCGACGCCCACCTCTACAGCAACCACCTCGAGCAGGCCGACGAGCAGCTCGCACGCGAGCCCTTCCCCCGGCCGCGCATGGAGCTCGATCCGTCGGTCACCGACCTGTTCGCCTTCCGCCACGAGCACTTCCGCCTGGTGGACTACCAGGCCCATCCCCACATCAAGGCGCCGGTGGCGGTCTGAGGCCGCCGGCGAGGGTGTCTGCATGCGCATCAGCCTGATCGTCGCCATGGACCGGGGCCGGCTCATCGGCCGCGACAACGACCTGCCGTGGCGGCTGCCGGACGACCTGGCCCACTTCAAGCGCCTCACCCGCGGCAAGCCGGTGGTGATGGGGCGCAAGACGTACGCGTCCATCGGTCGCCCACTGCCCGAGCGGACCAACATCGTGGTCAGCCGCAGCCCCGGGTTCGCCCCCGCGGGGGTGACCGTGGTGGGCGATCTCGACGCCGCCCTGGCGGCGGCCGCGGCCACCGGGGCCGAGGAGGTGATGATCATGGGGGGCGAGACCCTCTACCGGGCCCTGCTGCCCCGGGCCGATCGTCTCTACCTCACCGAGGTGCAAGGGCGTTTCGAGGGGGATGCCTGGTTCCCGGCCATCCCCGCGAGCGAGTGGCGCGAGACCGAGCGCGAGCACCATCCCGCCGACGCGCGCCACGCCCAGGCCTTCGACTTCGTCACCCTGGAGCGGGTGGGTTAGGGAACCTCTGCACGAATCGATGGCGTCTCTGGCTTGCGGGTTTGTTCGCAATCGAGACGCCGGGCCGAAGGCGGGCTGGTTGCCCGTCGAGGACCGGGCACAACCCGGCAGGAAAGCCGGGTTGCACGCCCTTTGGGCGCCCGCAGGGTGCCGCACACGGATGTGCGGCATGAAC
>JAAZVP010000015.1 GCA_018623495.1 Halothiobacillus sp.
TTCTCAAGCAGCTCGTTCAATGCCATGCTCATGTCAGTCATCGTGGTTTCTCCTTCGTCGTTGCTGGTTGTTGCGACTGCAACTTTACCGAAGGGCCACGGTGGCCTCCTCACCCCGCCAGATTTACACCACTTCCCGGGACGCTACCCTTGCCCGAGATCACTCCCAGCGTGCTTCGGCCTCGTGCAGCTCGAACCGCACGTCCCGCCCGTCCGCGGCCAGCTGCTCGACGCGAATGGGCCGGCCTTGCGCATCGAGGTCGACGAGCCCGACCCCGGCGGCGTTCACCAGCCGCTCCCCGGCCGAGGCCGGCGTCGGCTTGCGCGGAATCACCCGCATCCCGCGCCGCTTGGTGAACCAGTTCAACGGCGACCAGGGGGCATACAGCCACCGGTTGAGGCGATCGAGGACCTCCAGCAGTCCTGGCGGAAACTCGTTGCGAAAGCCGCTGCTGGTCACCTGCCAGATATCCGGCCCTCGCTCCCGGCCGCGCAGCTCCACGTCGTAGACGAACGAGTAGTGGACGTCGCCCGAGAGGATGACGAAATGCCGAGGCGTGCGGGGATGGCGAAACAGGTTCATCAGCGCATAGGCCGCGCCCGGGTGGGCCATCCAGTTCTCGGCATCGACCAGCAAGGGCTTGCCGAGCCAGGTAAACACCTGCTGGATCGCCTCGATCAGCTTGACCCCGAACATCGGTGCCGGCGAGACGAGGATCACGGCATCCCGGTCGAGGATCTCGCTTTGCAGATCCGTGAGAGCCTCCCAGTCCATCAACCCGGAGGGGCGATCGACGCCGCGCTCGGAGCGCCAGCGGTGGGTGCGGGTATCGAGCACCAGCAGTGGTGGGTCGGTCGGCCACTGGTAGTGCCACCGATCGAAGGCCAGCAGGCGGTCGAGGACATCTCCATGCGCCGGCGTGCCGGGCGAGTCGAGGGCTTCCTGCACCTCGTCGAGCAGGTCGGACGAAAACCGCTCGGGGGCATTGCCCCAGCCCTGGAACAGGCAATAGCCGATCAGCGCGTTGCCGATGATCCGCCGCGAGAACGGGTGACCGTAGGCGGCCTGCTCCCAGCCGATATTGAGGTTCCAGTCATCGGTGATGTCGTGATCGTCGAACATCATCGCGACAGGCAAGTGGGCGAGCAGCCGCCTGACGTCCGGAAGCCCATCGCGGAACGCCTCGATGATCGGCTGCTCTTCCTGCCAGTGGGCACGCTGCTCGTCGTCCAGCCAGGGAGGCGGCGACAGGTCGATGCCTTCCCAGGCAGCCGGCGACCACACCAACAGGTACATGGCGATCACCTCGCCCAGGGTGATCAGGTGGTTGTGGGCGTTGTCGGCGGTGAAGATCGGCTTGCGCGCGCCGCCGAAGAAGATCTCGCGCAGGCGGCGGTTGACCCGCGAGGTCGGCAACAGGCGCTCACGGCGATAGTACGTGGCGTGATCGCTGTACAACGCCTCGCTGTCCGACACCGTCGCCCCCTCGAGCAGCTCGTTCGGCAGACCCAGCCGCGCGACCAGTTGGTGGGCCGCCCCGAGCATCGGGCCGGCGACATCGTCTGCGTAGATCTGGTCACCGCTCATCACCAGCGCGGCAGGCCACTCCCCCGGCGAGTCGAGGCGCTCGCCAAGCCAGTTCGCCGTTCGGACCAGACCATCACCGGAGTCGTGGTGCGGCTTGCGACACGACCCGTGCAGGATGCGCCCCACCCGCTCGCGGATCACGAAGCCCGGCCTTGCGCGCCCGGGAAAGGCGAGGTCGGGCGCCCATTCCCGCCACGACCGCGGCTCCCCGGACTCCGGCGCCACCCACAGGTCGTATTCGATCACCTGGTCGGCCGGCAACGGTTCGCTCAGCTCGACGCTCAGCAGATGGAGAAAGCAATGGCGCCCGAGGCGCATGACACGACTTCGCTCGCCGGGGTCGGTATCGATCCCTTCCCCGTCGCCGGGGACGAGTTGCCAATGAATGGCGGCGGACGCGGATGTCACCAGCGTCAGGGTCAACTGCCGTTGGTCAACGCGGCGCAGCATTGGGCCAGCAATCACCAGGGGAAGATCAGCATCTCTCATGCCCAGAGGATATCTCCGTTTGCCGTGGCCGACACCACCCGATCGGCGGGTAAGAGACGCCCCCAATAGTGGCCTCGGAGTCGAGTCCCCAGAAGTGTGTAACTCGGTGCCTGGGAAGGTGGCTGAGGCGGTCAGGCAGGGAGGCTGAAAGGCCACCGCGGGTCTCGTCAAGATTCGGGTTGATCAACAAGCAGGACCCCAGTCGAGAGGGGAACCCGCGATGACCGATAACAGGATGGCATTGTTGGAGAGGGCCGAGAAGGGTGGTGACGTGGAGTTTCTGCGCGAGCGGGTGCGTGAGGTGGTTCACGAGCTCATGGAGGCCGAGGTGAGCCAGTACTGCGGCGCCGAGCGCCATGAACGCAGTGAGCAGCGCCAGCAGCAGCGCAACGGCTATCGCACTCGGCGCTGGGACACGCGGGTGGGCTCGATGGGGCGGTGGCCATTTCTGTGGCGGGACGCCACCTACGTGAAGGTACGCGAGCACGGCCGGATGGTCTCCAGGGCCTGCGTGATCGCGGTGGGCGTGAACACCGAGGGCCGCCGGGAGGTGCTGGGGCTGTCGGTCGGGCCCAACGAGAGCCACGGCTTCTGGAAGCCGTTCCTGCGTGAGCTCCTCGGGCGTGGGCTGGCCGGGGTGGAGCGGGTCATCTCCGATGCCCACCAAGGGCGCAAGCGCGCCGTTGGCCAGGTGCTCGCGGCGAGCTGGCAGCGCTGCCGGGTGCACTTCATGCGCGACATCCTCTCGTATGTGGCCAAGCGCCACCAGGGCATGGTCGCGGCGATGGTGCGCACCGTCTTCGCCCGGGAGGAGCAGCACCAGGCCCGCGAGCAGCTGCGGTGCCAGTTCCCCGAAATTGCCGAGGCGATGGATGAGGCCGAGGACGAGGTGCTCGCCCACATGGCCTGCCCGGCGGCGGTGTGGTCGAAGATCTCCTCCACCAACCCGCTGGAGCGGGTCAACAAGGAGATCAAACGCCGCGAGCCGCGTGGTGGGCATCTTCCCCAATGACGAGGCGGTGACCCGCCTGGTCGGGGCGGTGCTCACCGAGCAGAGCGAGGAATGGGCCACAGGGCGGCGCCACATCAGCCTGGAGAGCCTGCAGCGGCTCAACGCCGCCGAGCTCGACCCGGCGCAGACCCTGGCCCAGCTCGACGAGCACGAGGCAGCCTGAATCGAGGAGACACCCGCGGTGGGCAACTCAGACCTTTTACACACTTGACGGGACACAACCCGCCAAAGTGCGATGAACCAAAAAAAGACCCCGCGGGAGCGGGGTCACTGAGCCGACGAGAGCTCGGGAGAAACCGGTTTTCGGAAAGGGCGCGCCGCTTCAGCCCCGAGCAGCACCCCCGGTGATATCGCTCAGGATGGCCTCGCCCCAGGCAATGGTGCCCTCGCCCAGGGAGCGGTTCCAGTCCTGTTCCAGCTTGACGTTGGCAAAGTGGAAGCCCTTGCCTTTCTCGAAGTCGTATTCGGCGTCCACCATGATGGATTCCTCCGGGTCATAGGTCACCATGGAGAAACAGATGGTGTGCGGACTTTGCCACTCGGTATCCCTCCCCTTGACTCGGTTGGCAATGAGCTGGGCCACGAAATGGCCTTCCGAGTTGGCGGTATTGGCACTCTTGGAATAGGGCATCCAGCGAGAGTCACCCGTGGCGAACACGTTGTCATAACCCTTGACCGCATAGGTAAAGGGATCGATATCCGCCTCCTTCTGTGGACTGTCCGTCCTGGCGATGTTCATGACCTCCAGCAATCGGGATGCTCGGACCCGGGGATAGATCGAGGCCTCGTCGAACTGGACCTTGTCGAAGGTGGAGTAGACGGTCTTGCTCTCGACGTCCACGCCATCGAACTGGAAGGAAGGAACATATTCCACGTAGTCACCGTAGAGTTCCTCGAAGGCCGCATGAAAGCCTTCCTTCTTGATCGTGATGTCGGGGTTGGCGTCGAGGTGGATGACCTTGCCCTTGAGCTTGTGCTTCTTCATGTAGTCGGCGATCAGGCAGGTCCGTTCGTAGGGTGCCGGAAGGCAGCGGTAGTTACCGGGGGGCGTGGTATTGACAAAGACGCCGCCCTCGAATCCGGCGAGCTTGTTGCGCAAGGCGATATGCTCACCGCCCGGCATGAAACCGGCCGGGTACTCCTGGCGAAGCCGGTACATGACGGCCGGATCCTCCACCCCGATCGCGCCATAGTTGTAGTCGATGCCCGGAGCCACCACCAGCCAGTCATAGGCAACCTTGCCCTGATCGGTATAGACCACCTGGCTCTCCAGATCGGCGTCGGTGACCGTGGCCTGGACATAGATGTAGCCACCATTCTTCGCCGCTTCCTGGTAGCTGCGGGCAAAATAGCCCAGGTCGATGCCTCCCACCAGATAGAGATTCGAGATCGGGCAGAACTGGTAGGTCGCGTTGCGCTCCAGCAACACCACGTCCAGCGAGGGATCCTCGTTGAGCAGATAGCGGGCGATCGTCAGGCCGGAGACTCCTCCGCCGACGATGACCACCCGATCACCGCCGGGCTTGGGCAAGGGAATGTTGCGATCAGCACCCACTACAGGCGCGGAGCCCTTGCCGGCCACGGCTGCCTGGGTGCTCGCGCAACCGGAGAGGCCTCCGGCAACCGTGGCCGCGGTGGCCACCCCGGAGAGCTTGAGAAAATCCCTGCGATCCAAATGACTCATGACGCCTCCTCTGGTTTCGTTGACATCGCTTTCTCTAGAGCGACTCGCCAGCCTTCTTGCAAGAACGCGGCCAAGCTGTTTCAGCCTCGCTGATTCAGCCACTTGGGAGCGATTCGGGACAGGGACCCCGGTATGGCTGACAGCATTGTCATGACAATCTGTCATCTGGGGCAGAACTGTCATGTCATTGACATGACCAGCCTGACCCGTCTAAACCTGACCAAGGTGATGGGAAAAGGAGCCCCCATGCGAAAGATGCACCGCCTTGCCAGTGACCTGATCAACGCCATGGATCAGCCATTCGTCCTGATCGACCGTGACTACCGGATTGTCGCGGCCAACCGCCAGTACTGTCGCAACTACGCCGTCGATCCCGACACCGTCATCGGTCGCCACTGCTACGAGGTCTCCCATCATCAGGACGCACCCTGTCACCTCCGCGGCGAGGACTGTCCCCACCAGCAGGTGTTCGAGACCGGCCAGACCCACGAGGTGCTGCATACTCACTACGATCCGCGGGGCTGTCCGGAACGGGTGCGCATCCGGGGGCACGCCGTGCACGCCGAAAGCGGTGAGCTGCTTCTCGGGGAGGCCATGTCGCCGATCGCCGAACTCGATGCCGAGACCCCGGGACAGGCGGGCCTGGTGGGTCACTCGCCGCGATTTTTGGCCTCGCTGGACGAGTTGGCCCGGGCCGCGTCCGGGGACGCCGGGGTCCTGGTCCTGGGGGAGAGCGGGGTGGGCAAGGAGCTGGGCGCGCGCTTCCTGCACGATCGCAGCCACCGTGCCGACCACCGCATGGTCACCGTGGACTGCACCACGCTCACCGAGCCCCTGTTCGAGTCCGAACTCTTCGGCCACGAGCACGGCGCCTTCACCGGCTGCACGGGACGACGCCGGGGGCTGGTGGAGCTGGCTGAGGGCGGAACCCTCTTTTTCGACGAGGTGGGCGAACTCACGCCCGCCATGCAGGCCAAGCTGCTGCGTTTCCTGGAGACCGGGGAATTCCGGCGCCTGGGCGGGCGAGAGACCCTGACAGCGGATGTCCGCGTGGTGGCAGCGACCAACCGCGATCTCGCCCGGTGGACGGAAAGCGGCCGATTCCGCCGAGACCTGTACTATCGCCTTGCATGCATATCCATCCGCATCCCGCCGCTGCGCGAGCGGCGCGAGGACATCCTGCCGCTGGCCGAGGCCTTCCTGCTTCGGCTCGGCCAATCGCAGGGCAAGCACTGCCGACTGTCGCCGGCCGCGGTGACCCGGCTCAAGCATCACGACTTCCCTGGCAATATCCGCGAACTGAAAAACCTGCTGCAGCGCGCGGTCACCATGTGCCAGGACGGCCGGATCGAGGTCGACGACCTCGGGCTACCGGCGCATGCCCCTGCCCCGCCTCACACCGGCGATGCCCTTCCGAGCGAGCTGCGAGATCGTCCGCTGGAGGAACTGGAGGCCGAGCAGATCGCCGCCCTGCTCGACCGGCACGGCGGTCACCGCGCGCGGGTGGCCGATGCCCTGGGAATCAGCGAGCGCACGCTCTACCGCAAGCTCAAGCGCCACGGGCTGCGGTGAGGGGCCCAGTGGTCGAGACGCCGAGGGATCGAGGGGTCGAGTCGGTTGGTGGGTGGCGGGAAGGCCGGGCAAGCCGGCTCAGCGCTCCTCCTCGCCGGGTGGACCGGGCAGCTCCGGGAGGGGGCCTCCGCCGGCGGCCACCTCGACCCGGTTGCGGCCCGCCGCCTTGGCGGCGTAGAGGGCCGTGTCGGCGGCCTCTTCCAGCTCGGCGACATCGCTTCCGGCCGCCATCTCGGCCACGCCCAGGCTGACGGTGACCGTGCCCACCCGCGGGAAGGGCTCCTCGGCCACCGCCCGGCGGATGCGCTCGGCGAGCCGGCGGCCTCCCTCGCGGTCGGTGTGGCTGGCGACCACCAGGAATTCCTCGCCGCCCCAGCGACCGAACTGGTCGGGCAGGCGCAGCAGCCCGGACACCCGCCGGGCCAGTTCCACCAGCACGGCATCCCCGGCATGGTGGCCGTGCTGGTCGTTGACGGCCTTGAAATGGTCGACATCGAACATGACGATCGAGAACGGCGTGCCGTAGCGCTCGAAGGCCACGGCCGCGGCCTCCAGGAGCTCGTAGAGCCTGGCCCGGTTGAAGATCCCGGTCAGGCGATCATGGGTGGCCAGGTGCTGCAGCTCGCGCTCCAGCCGCTTCTGTTCGCTGATGTCGTGGAACACGGCGACGTAGTGCTCCAGCCGCCCGCGCTCGTCGCGGACCGCCGAGATCGACTCCCACTGGGGAAACACCTCGCCGCAGCGGCGCCGGTTCCAGATCTCGCCCTCCCAGTGGCCGTCCTCCTCCAGCGAGGCCCACAGCTCCCGGTAGAACGCCCGGCCGTGCCGGCCCGATCCCAGGAACGTGGGCCGACGCCCGACCGCCTCCTCCGCCGGGTAGCCCGTGAGCTGGCTGAAGGCCCGGTTGACCCGTTCGATGTGCCCCTCGGCATCGGTGATCATCAATGCCTGGCCGGTCTGGAAGGCGGTGGCCAGCAACCGCTGCTCGGCCTCCAGCGCACGCCGCTCGGTGATGTCGATGAGATACCCGCGCAACCGGCCGATGCTGCCGTCGGCCTCGCGGTCGGGCACGGCGAAGTCGTAGACCCAGCGGTACTCGCCCGCGGGGGTCTGCAGGCGGTACTCGCGCTCCACGCCCTCGCCCCCGGAGGCCTCCAAGCGCCGGGTGGCGGCGGCCATCGCCTCGCGATCGTCGGGGTGGACCCAGTCGAAGAACGACTGTCCCATGAGATCCAGCGGCCGGTGGCCGAAGACCTTGCCGACGTTGGGCGAGACATAGGCCACCGGCCAGCCCTCGGCCCATTCCCACTGCAGGACCACCGTGGGACCGCCGATGAACAGGTTGCGCTCGTTTTCCAGCGCCTGCTGGCCGGCCTCCCGGGACAGCTCGTAGCTGACCCACTGCCCCATCAGCCGCAGCAGGTTCCACTCGAAATCGCCGAAGGGTTCGCGGGCCTCGGGGGCGGAGAAGTTCAACGTGCCGTAGACCGCGTCACCCACGTAGACGGGCACGCCCAGGTAGGCCTCCAGGCCCTGGCTCAGGTAACACGGGTGGTCGCGGATCTCGGACTCGCCGGCGTGGTGGAAGCCGGTGGGTCCACCGGCGGCGAGGGTATGCACGCAGTAGGTCAGGCCGAGATCGAAGTGCTGGCCCGCCGCCAGGCTGCCATCGGGGCTGACCGCCTGGCGGACGAGGTAGTCCCGCCCTCGAACCCGGCTGAGGATGCCCAGTGGCAGGCCGAAGACCCGTGCCCCCAGGTGCAGCAGGTCGCGGACCTTGTCCTCCAGGCTGCTCTCGGGATCACCGGTGATGGTCTGCAGTTGCCCGAGGATGCGCTGGCGGCGCTGCAGGGTCTGCTCGAGCTGCTTGTGGCGGCTGATGTCGCGCATCACCGTGGACAGTCGGCGCACCCGTCCATCGTCGTCCCGGTGGGCAAGAATCAGCTGGGAAACCGGGATCTCCGTGCCGTGGACGTCGATCAGGGCGGTCTCCCCCTCCCAGTGGCCCTCGCGCAACGCGGTGGGAACCCCTTCTTCCGACACCAGCCGGCGCGCCCACCCGGGATGGGCCCACTCGCCGGCGGTGCGCTCGCCCAGCCCCCCGGCATCGAGCGGGCCCTTCTCGGGCAGGCCCACCAGCCGGCGCCCGCCGCGGTTGACGTAGGTCACCCGGCCGTCGGCATCGGCCATGGAGATGAAGTCCGGGGAGGCCTCGAGGATGTCGATCAGCCGCCGGCGCGCCTGTTCCAGCTCGCGGCGCTCGGTGATGTCGATGCCCACCGACTGGAACTCGAGGATCTCGCCGGCCGCGTCGAAGAAGGCCCGGTTGGTCCAGCGCACCCAGCACTCGCGGCCCTCGGCGTCGGTCACGGTGTTCTCGAAGCTGCCCACCGGCTGCTCGGGGGTGTAGTCCTCGCGCAGGTGGCGGCGGATGGCCTCGCGCTCGGCCGCGGGCACCAAGTCGATCCAGCGCCTGCCCACGACCTGCTCGACGGAGACCCCGACGGTCTCGGCCAGCGCACGGTTGACGAACAGCACCGTGGTGTCCGGGCGATAGCGCTCGACGAACTGCGGGTGGTTCTCCACCAGGTCGCGGTACTGGGCCTCCTTTTCCCGCAGGGCATCCTCGGCCTGCTTGCGCGCGGTGATGTCGGCAAAGGTCGCCACCACCGCGTAGGGACGGGACGCCCCCTCGTCGAACAGCGGCTCGGCGTTGATGCTGATCCAGCGCAGGTCGTGCTCGGGGTGGCGCAGGCCCATGACCACCCCGCGCACCTCCTCGCCCGTGCGCAGGCTGACCATGGCGGGATGCTGGTCGCCGGGGAAGGGACTGCCGTCGGCGCGGACCGATTCCCAGCGCGGGTCGCGCGAATGCCGTCCCCGCAGCTCGTCATCGCTCAGCCCGAGGATCTCGCGGGCCGCCGGGTTGGCGTCGACGATCACCCCGGAGGCATCGTGGAAGACCACCCCCTCGGCCATCGCCGTGATGATCGAGCGGTAGCGCTGCTCGCTCTCGTGCAGCCGGGCCTCGACCCGCTTGCGCTCGGTGATGTCCTCGACCACGCCCTCGAAGACCACCCGGCCCCGTGCCGTGCGCCGGGCCCGCGCGGTGATCGCGGCCTGGATCGGTCGACCCTTGAGGGTCTCGAGGCGCAGCTCGCGACCATGGACAACGCCTTCGTCCATCAGCTCCCGGACGAAGGCCTCGCGCTCGTCGGGATCCTGGTAGAGCGCCGAGGTGGGGTGGCCGAGCAGCGCCTCCGGGGAATCGGCCTCGAAGATGCGCGCCATCGCCGGGTTGATCTCGGTGAAGTGCTCGGCATCGTCGGGGCCGTTGGCGTAGATGCCCACCGGCAGGGTGTCGAAGATGGTCTTGTAGCGCTCGAGGCGCTCGCGGTAGCGCACCGCATCGGTGACGTCGTGGATGATGGAATGCAGGTAGGTCCGGCCGTGGATCGCCACGGGCCCGGAATAGACCTCCACGTCGCGAATCTCGCCGCTGGCCAGGCGGTGGCGAAAGCGGAAATAGCGGCGCTCCTCGACGCGCGCCCGTTCCCGCTCCGCGCGCACGGAATCGGCGTCGAGGGTGTTGATGTCCTGGATGCGGCACTCGCGGATGGCCTCGAGCGAATAGCCGTAGAAGGCCAGGGCCGCGGGATTGGCATCGGCGATCCGGCCGGAGTCGGGGTCGATCAGCAGCTTGGGGGCGGTGTTCTCGAGAAACATCGCCCGGTAGTAGCCCTGGGCCTCGGCCGCCTTGAGGCGAGCGGTCTCGCGGGCCTCGGCAAGCTCGGTCTCGAGCCGGGCGATGCGCTCGCGCAGGTCGCTCTCGCCCGCTGCCGACGCGGCGGCCTCCGCGGGAGTGGTGCGGTTTTCCTGGTCAGAGGGGGCCAACAGCCGGGTCTCCGTGCATCCCCAACGATATCCGCCACCGGGAGGCGCTGTCCTCGCCCACACCGCCCTCCCTGCGCCGGCGGCCCATGACCGTCATGTTAACGCGACTCCGCCCCGCGGCGCATGGCGAATCCGGGGCCGACCCAGGCATGGCCGGGCAGACGGCAGACCCCGTGGGAGCGACCTCCCGGTCGCGAAGGGGCATCGAGCCTTGCGCCCTGGAAGATTCGCGGCGGGGACGCCGCTCCCACGGCAGGCCTCACCCCGTGGGAGCGACCTCCCGGTCGCGAAGGGGCGTCGAGCCTTGCGCCCTGGAAGGTTCGCGGCGGGGACGCCGCTCCCACGGCAGGACTCACCCCGTGGGAACGACCTCCCGGTCGCGAAGGGATGTCGAGCCTTGCGCCCTGGAAGGTTCGCGGCGGGGACACCGCTCCCACGGCGGGCCACTGCGAATCGCCTGCTGCACGCAGGGGGCCGTTGCGGGCGGTGTCCCCGGGGATTCTCGACCGGTATAATCGCCCCCCAATCAGTCATCCCCGGCAGGCAATTCATGGAGTTTATCGTCCTCTACGCGCTGCTCGGCGCCTTCGCCGGAACCATGGCGGGGATGCTGGGCATCGGCGGCGGCCTGATCATCGTGCCGGTGCTCGCCATCCTTTTCGAGCAGCAGGCGCTCTCGGCCGAGCACACCATGCACCTGGCCATCGGCACCGCGCTGGCCACCATCGTGGTCACGGCCATCGCCTCGGTGCGTGCCCATCACCGCCGCGGTGCCGTTCAGTGGCCGCTGTTCGCGCGCATCACGCCGGGGATCGTGCTGGGGGCGGTGATCGGCTCGGCGGTGGCCCACCTGCTGCCCTCCGAGACCCTCAAGCGGGTCTTCGGCATCTTCGAGATCCTCCTGGCCCTGCAGATCATGTTCAGCCGCCAACCCAAGCCGCACCGCCGCCTGCCCGGCGCGGCAGGCATCACCACCGCCGGCGGTATCGTCGGCACCATCTCGGCGATCCTCGGGATGGGTGGCGGCGCGCTCACCACCCCCTTCTTCCTCTGGTGCAACGTCGAGGCCAGGAAGGCCATCGCCACCAGCGCCGCCATCGGCCTGCCCATGTCCATCGCCGGCACGCTGGGCTACATCGTCACCGGCTGGAACGCCGAGAACCTCCCCGAATGGACCACGGGCTACATCTTCTGGCCGGCGTTTCTCTCCATCGTCGCCTGCTCCATGGTCTTCGCCCCGCTGGGGGCCCGACTGGCCCATCACCTGCCGGCGAAGACGCTCAAGCGCTTCTTCGCGGTGTTTTTGATCTTTCTCGGCATCAACATGCTGCGGGGCTGACCCCCCGGCGCCCGCGAACCGCTACACTGGAACCCGGCCCGGGCGGGGCCGGCAACCGGGGAACCCATGCGCGATCTCGACAGACTGCGGCTGCTGGAAGCGGCGGTGGAGCAATCCTTCAACGCCGTGGTGATCACCACCAGCCATCTCGACCGGCCGGGCCCGGAAATCGTCTACGTGAACCAGGCCTTCGTCGATCTGACCGGCTACGACCGCGAGGAACTCATCGGCGCGACCCCGCGCATCCTGCAGGGGCCGATGACCAACGTGCGCACGCTGGCGCGGATGCGCCGGGCGCTGGAGAACGGCGAGCCCTTCGAGGGCCAGACGGTGAACTACCGCAAGGACCGCTCGGCCTACCACGTGGAATGGAACATCGCCCCGGTTCGCGACGAACACGGCAGGGTGGCCCATTTCGTCTCCGTCCAGCGCGACATCACCGACCGCATCCAGCAGCGCCAGGACCGCGAGCTGCTCTCCACCGCGCTGGAGGAGTCGGCGGACAACGTCCTGATCACCGACGTCGACGGCCACATCGTCTACGTCAACCGCGCCTTCGAGGAGCACACCGGCTACGACCGCGAGGAGGTGCTGGGCAAGAACCCCCGCATCCTCAACTCCGGCGCCCACGATGCCGGCTTCTATCGTCGCCTCTGGGACACCCTGGGCCGGGGCGAGGCCTTCCGCGAGACCTTCGTCGACCGCGACAAGCGCGGCGAGCGGTTCTACATGGAGCAGACCATCACCCCCGTCACCGACGACCGCGGGCGCATCGTGCGCTACGTCTCCACCGGCAAGGACATCACCGAGCGGGTGGAGATGGAGCAGGAGCTCGAGCGGATGGCCACCACCGACCGGCTCACCGGGGCGATGAACCGGCTGCGCTTCGAGGACGTGCTCGAGCAGGAGATGGAGCGCGCGCGGCGCTACCGGCGGACCCTGTCGCTGATCATGTTCGACGTCGACGAGTTCAAGCAAGTCAACGACCGCTTCGGCCACGACGCGGGCGACGCGGTCCTCGAGCGACTGGCCGCGGTGGTGGGCGACAACCTGCGGGCCTCCGACCAGATGGCGCGCTGGGGTGGCGAGGAGTTCATGGTGCTCTCGCCGGAGGCGGACCTGGAAGCGGCCTGCGAGATCGCCGAGAAACTGCGTGCCGAGCTGGAGCGGGCCGATTTCCCCGGGGTCGGGCGGGTGACGGCGAGTTTCGGGGTGAGCGAGATGCGCCCGGAAGACACCCCCAAGCGCCTGCTCAAGCGGGCCGACAATGCCCTCTACGAGGCCAAGGAATCGGGCCGCAACCGCGTCTGCCCGGCCCCGCCGGCCGCGTAGGACCCAACTCCCCCGCGACAGGCCCGCCCCCGTGGGAGCGACCTCCCGGTCGCGGAGCGGGCGCCGAGCCTTGCGTCCCGGAAGGTTCGCGGCGGGAACGCCGCTCCCACGGCAGGACTCACCCCGTGGGAGCGACCTCCCGGTCGCGAAGGGGGTGTCGAGCCTTGCGCCCTGGAAGCTTCGCGGCGGGGACGCCGCTCCCACGGCAGGCCTCACCCCGTGGGAGCGACCTACCGGTCGCGAAGGGGCGGGGGATCCGGTTCCGGTCCTCAGGCGAGGATGGCGCGGGCGAGGTCGAGGTCGAAGTACTCGCGGCCGTGGGCGTTGCCGGCGAGCACCCGGAAGGGGGACTCCGGCTCGCCGAACTGGTCGACCACCAGCGCGGCGCCGTCGAAGTCGTCGCCCTCGGTGTAGCCGTTGGTGGTGACCACGGTGGCCAGGCCGGCATCGCGGGCGGAGCGCACGCCGTTGCCGGAATCCTCCAGCGCCAGGCAGTCGGAGGCGTCGAGCTCGAGGCGCTGCAGCGCCCACTGGTAGATATCCGGTGCGGGCTTCTTGGCCGGCACCACGTCGCCGGCGGCGATCACCGAGAACCAGCCGGGGGCATCCGCCCCCAGCGTGGCACGCAGCAGGTAGCTGACGTTTTCCGGCGTGGTGGTGGTGGCGATGCCGATGGTCAGGCCGGTGCGCCGGGCCTCCTCGATCAGCCGGCGCACGCCGGGGCGCAGGGGGATGCCGCCTTCCTGCAGCATGGCCAGGTAATGGCGGGTCTTGGCCTGGTGCAGGCCGGCGATGAAGCCGTCGAGATCCGCCGGCGGGTTGAAGCCCTCGATGAATTCCCGCAGGAAGAAGCGGATGCGCTCCTTGCCGCCGGTGACCGCCAGCAATTCGCCGTAGGTCGCCTCGTCCCAGTGCCAGTCCAGGCCGGCTTCGCGAAAGGCGGCGTTGAAGGCGGGCCGGTGACCGTCACGCTCGGTGTCGGCCAGGGTCCCGTCGACGTCGAAAAGCAGGGCCTTGAGTCGGCTCATGACGAAGTTTTCCGTGCGGTTTTTGCGATGGACGCTATCATGGCATCGAGGGCCCCGCGATCAACCGTTGAGGGCATCCGGTTGCCGCTTGTGCATGGAGGAGACCCGCAATGACCACCGCTGCCGACCTTTCGCCGTTCGTCAGCCCGGCGCTCGCCGAGCTCATCCGCCGCACCCTCGAACGGCCCGACCGCGAGGAACCGGCGCTGCTGGCCACGGTACGCCAGGCCTGGGCGGAGGGCCTGGGCGACCGGCTGATCGCCGAGGGGCTTCTCGACCCGCGCGACGAACCCGATCTGGAGGCCGAGCTGGAGGCGCTGATCGAACAGCACGGCGCCGACCAGCCGGCCTCGGGTTTCCTCCACTTCCGGGCCAACGAGGACCTGTCGGCGGTCATCACCGCCCTGCTCGACCGCCGCTCGGACATCGAGCCGCCGGCCACGCTGGGGGAGGTCCGCGATGCGATGGCGGCCGGCCTGGTCGCCGAGCTCGAGGGCGAGGGCGAGATCGACGGCGACCAGGAGACGGCCCTGGCCACCGAGATGGACGCGCTGATCGACCTGCACGGCGAGGATGCGCTCGCCGAGGCGGTGATCGGCGACCCGGGGCCGCGCTAGGCGCGGGCGGGTGCACGACCGGGGTGCCGGGGCGATGGCGGGCCGGCAACGGCCCGGTTCAATCGCTGAAACGCACCTCGGTACGCAACCGCCCCTCGAACCAGGCATCCAGGGTCAGCCGCTCGGAGCGGCGTTCCACGGCCAGCCCCGGCTGCTCGGCGGGGCTCACGGCGTCCACCACCAGCGAATCCGGGTGGCTGATCTCGAGGGTCACGTGCATCGGGTAGTAGCCGTCCAGGAACCGCCGGTGGAACGGCCCGTTGCGGACCACCCAGGCGCCGTCCTCGTGCTCGAGGATCTGCACATCGGCCCGCACGCAGACGCTTCCGCCGCGCTCCACATCCTCCAGCTGCACGCTCTGCCCCTCGACCCACACCCGGCCGATGTGGGCGTGACTGTCCACCCGCAGGTCACGGATGCCGTCGTAACGGTAGACGATCTGCGTGGCCGGCACGGCATCCAGGTTGCGGTGGCACTGGTGCAGGCCCAGCCAGCCATCGTCCAGGCTGCCCGGACGCACCTCGAGACGGTTCACCAGGTGGTGTACCGCCTTTTCCGGCGGCTCGGCCAGAAACTCCAGCTCGCCCTCGTTGACCGCGGCGGTCAGCGCCTCGATGTCCTTGTCGAACCAGCGGTCCTCGAAGGATTCCGGCTCGGCCCCCGCCGGTCCCGCCGCCAGCAGCAGGCCTGCGGCCACGATCGGCGCCTGCCGCCGCCGGGTCATGCCGCACCCCCGGGAACCGGCAGGTCCAGCCAGTCGCCCCACTGCTCGGCGAGCCGGGCACGGCTGCGCGCATCACCCGCGGCGTCGGCCAGCTGGCGCGGCGCAACCTGCATGTCGCGGGTCTGCCAGCCCGCGGTGGTGCGGTATTCCACGTGGACCCGGAAGGCCGTCTCGCCCGGTTCGACATCGAACACGTAGGCCTCCAGGCCCAGGTCGTCGAGGACCCCGGCCGCCGCCTCGCGTGCCTGGCCGAGGTCGTGGATGCTCAGTGCCATCGCCAGCCTCCCCACTCTTGTATCGATATCGTACAGATTATTCGGCAACCGGGCGTTCGGCGAGTTCCCCGGCGCGACCGGAAGGGCCGCCCGGAACGAGGAAGGCCCGCCGTTTCCGGCGGGCCCTCGACGCGCGGCGGACGACGAAACCGGCGCTCAGAGGGTGTGGTGGCGACCGCCGGCGTGGGTCCGCTCGAACACCTCCTGGGCCTCGCGCGTACGGCGGGCGGCCGGGTTGGCCCGCAGGCGCTCGACGGGGATCGCCTCGCCGGTGTCCTCGCAGATCCCGTAGGTGCCCTCGGCGATGCGCATCAGCGCGGCGTCGATTTCGCGGATCTCCTCGATGTGGCGGTCGATGCTGGCGAGATTGATGTCCACCAGCAGGTCGGCCACCGACTCCTCTTCCAGGTCGTGGACCCGGCCGGCGAGGGCCTGGTAGTCCTCGTCGTCGGAACGCAGGAGCTCCTGGCGGATCTCCTCGCGCAGCGCGTAGTAACGATCCTCGAGGATCTTCTTGAATTCTTGCTGCTGTTCACGGCTGAGCATGATTCCCCTCCTCGGCCAGATTGGCGGCGATGATCGAGACGCCGGATCGCGCCTTCCAGTCTAGCGGACCTCGGCCTGGCGCCCGGCGTAGTCCTCGAGGCGACGCTTGGCCGTCTCGAAGGCGTCCTTGACGGCGACGTAGGCATCCTCGTGGGAATGGTCGTCCTGCGGGTCGCGGCTCACCACCAGTTCCTTGCCGGGCACGCCCAGTTCGATGCGGATGTGATAGAGGTTGCCCTTGTGATGGCGCTTGTGGCTCGGCTCGACCATCACCCGGCAGCTGGTGATGCGGTCGAAGAAGCGCTCGAGGCGCCCGGCCCGCTCGCGGATCTCGTTCTCCAGGGCCGCGGAGGGGTCCATGTCGCGGAAGGTCACTTGCAGGGGCAGTTCCATCGTTCGAAGACTCCGTTGGTGATGGTCGGGAACATGGCTCCACTATGCCATCTGGCGCCCGGCCCGTCACCGCCCTGCACGTCGTCCTGCGCGTCGTGCCGGCTCTGCCAATAACCGGTAGGGTGAAGGGCGATCATCGACATTTCGAGCCCGTCGCCGACGTCGGCGTGCGCGGCTTCGACGCCACGCCCGCCGAGTGCGACACCCTCCTCACCGGCAGCTGATCCCGGTCACACGCCCCGTGGTATGCTCCGGGCAGCGGCCCTCGCCAGCCAGCGCCGGAACCAGTCGCCGGCCAGGCGGGCGACCTGTTCCAGGCTGCCGGGCTCCTGGAAGAGGTGGGTGGCGCCGGGCACGATCTCCAGCTCGCTGTCGGCCTGCAGGTGGTCCAGGGCCTGGCGGTTGAGGTCGATCACCACGGGGTCGTGGCCGCCTACCACCAGCAGGACCGGGGCCTCGACCGCCTCCAGCTCGGCGCCGGCGAGATCCGGCCGGCCCCCGCGCGAGACCACCGCGGCGATTCGCCCGGGCTGACGGGCGGCGGCCTTGAGCGCCGCGGCCGCCCCGGTGCTGGCGCCGAAATAGCCACGGGGCAACTCGGCCAGGGCCGGCTGGCGGGCGGCCCACTCGGCGGCCGCGACCAGGCGGCGGGTGAGCAGCTCGATGTCGAAGCGGTTCTCGAAGACGCGGTCTTCCGCTTCGGTGAGCAGGTCGAACAGCAGGGTGGCGAAGCCGGCGTCATGCAACGCGCCGGCCACCCGGCGATTGCGCGGGCTCAGGCGGCTGCTGCCGCTGCCGTGGGCGAAGATCACCAGCCCCGAGGGGCGCTCCGGCAGACCGAGGATGCCCTCGTGGGTCTCTCCGTCCAGCACGAGGCCGACCTCGCGCGTCTCATTGCCCGGCATCGCCCCCCTCCCCCGGCCGCATCGCGGCCAGCATGTCCACCACCTCGCTGTCGCTGACCTGGTCGAAATCATCGTAGTAGGCGCCCACCGCGCCCAGGTAGTGCACGGGAATGTCCAGGGCCACCAGCTCGTCGACCTCGTGCTCCAGGGTCTGCGCGGTGTCGGCGGGGGCGACGGGAATGGCCACCACGACACGGGCCGGGTCTCGGGCACGGGCGTCGCGGATGGCGGCCCGCATGGTCAGGCCGGTGGCGATGCCGTCGTCGACGATGATCGCGGTGCTGCCGGCGACCGGGGGCGATTCGCCGGCCCGGTAGCGCTCCCGGCGGCGCCGGGCCTCGGCCCGCTCGCGCGCCTCGGCCTGGTCCAGCCACTGCGCGCTCACCCGCGCCTGCTCGGCGGGATTGCAGACCCGCTCGCCGTTCTCGGGCACGGCGCAGATGGCGTACTCGGGATTGCCGGGGTGGCCGATCTTGCGGGGCACCAGCAGGTCAAGCGGCATGCCCAGCCGCCGGGCGATCTCCACCCCCAGGGGGACGCCCCCGCGCGGCAACGCGTAGACCACCCCGGCCTCGCCCCGGTACTTGTCGAGTGCCGCGGCCAGTCGTCGACCGGCATCCCGGCGATCGGAAAAGCGCATGATCGTCACTCCCCTCTGTGGATTCTGGTAACTTCGAGTGTAGCGAGCTCATGGGGGTGTCGAGATGGCCCAACGGCGTATCGAGTGCGTGCTCTTCGATTTCGGCGGGGTGATCGCCGAGGAGGGCTTTCGCCGGGCACTGGAGGCGGCCGCCCGGCGCCGGGGCCTCGACCCGGGCCGCCTGCTCGGGCAGGCCATGGACGCCGTCTACGACTCCGGCTTCGTGCTCGGCCGCGGCAGCGAGGCCGACTTCTGGCAGAGCCTGGGGCGCCACGTCGATCTCGGCGAGGATCGCGACCATTTCCGCGAGCAGGTCCTGGCCGGCTTCCGGCTGCGCCCGGCGATGCTGGAACTGGCCGATGCCCTCCGCGAGCGCGGCCTGACCGTGGCCATCCTCTCCGACCAGACCCACTGGCTCGACCACCTCGAGGCCCGGGACGGCTTCGCCCGCCATTTCGACCGGGTATTCAACAGCTACCACCTGGGCAAGGGCAAGCGTGACGCGACGCTGTTCGACGACACGATCGCCGCCCTCGGCTGCCGGGCCGGCAAGACCCTGTTCGTCGACGACGGCGCGGCCCACGTGCAGCGCGCCCGGGGCCGGGGACTGCAAGCCCTGCACTTCCGGGAGACCGGGCAGTGCGTCCGGGAGGTCCGGCGGCTGGCGGGCCTGGACTGAAACCGGCGGCGGTGCCCGGGAATCAGCGCGGCGCGCGGTAGCCACCGGCCACGCCGCCGGGCGAGAGCACCAGCTGCCAGAGCTGGTTGCGCCGGGCCCGGAAGGAGGCGGCACAGGAGGCCAGGTAGTAGCGCCACATGCGCCGGAACCGCTCGCCGTAGTGCTCGCGCAGCTCGGGCCAGTGACGCTCGAAGTTCTCCCACCAGGCCATCAGCGTGCGGTCGTAGTCGGCACCGAAGTTGTGCCAGTCCTCGATCACGAAGCGCCCCTCGATCGCCTCGCCCAGCAACCTCGCCGAGGGCAGCATGGAATTGGGGAAGATGTAGCGCTCGATCCAGGGATCCGTGCGGTGGGCGGAGCGCTCCCCGCCGATGGTGTGCAGCAGCATCAGCCCGTCATCGGCCAGCAGGCGGCGGGCGGTGTCCATGAAGAGGCGGTAGTTCTTGCGTCCCACGTGCTCGAACATGCCGATGGAGATGACGCGATCGAACCGGCCCTCGACGTCGCGGTAGTCCTGCAGGCGGATGTCCACCGGCAAACCCTCGCACAGCGACCGGGCGAAGCGCTGCTGCTCGCGGGAGATGGTCACGCCGGTGACCTCGACGCCGAATCGCTCGGCCATGAAACGGGCCGTCTCGCCCCAGCCGCAGCCGATGTCGAGCACGCGCATGCCGGGTTCGAGGCCCAGCTTGCGGCAAGCGAGATCGAGCTTGGCTTCCTGGGCGCCGTCGAGGTCGTCCGCCGCGCGCCAGTAGCCGCAGGAATAGACCAGCCAGCGGCCCAACATCCGCCGGTAGAGGTCGTTGCCCACGTCGTAGTGCTGCTCGCCCACCCGGCGCGCGCGCTCGCGGGTCTGGAGGTTGACGACCCGGCCGTAGAGCGAGGCCAGCAGGCGGCCCAGGGGTCGCACCTGCTGGTCGACGCGGGCCTCGAGCAGACGATGAAAGAAGAGATCGAGCCGGTCGCAGTCCCACCAGCCGTCCATGTAGGACTCGCCCAGGCCCAGGGAACCCTCGGCGAGCACGCGCGGGAAGAACGCCTCGCGGTGGACCCGCAGGTCCCAGGGGCGCTCGCCCCCGACGCGGATGCCCGCCTGCCCCAGGAGCTTCTCGACGCGCTCCCGGACCCGCCGACTGCCGAAGACGGGCCACGCCGGTCCGTGCCCGCCGTGATCGAGCGTCGCAACCTGTCGCCTCATGACCGTCTCCCGAAAAAGCACCCTCTCCCGAGGGTCTAGACGACGCAGGGGGAAATTTACAATAGCGTATAGCTATCGCCGCATAACAGATTATTCATTTCATGAATGCCCGGTCAGCAGCTATATTCGTAGCTGCATTGGCCAACGACCACCAACGACAAACCACGACAACGGAGACGAGAATGAGCCACAAGATGGAAGGACAGCGCATCCCCGAGGTGACTTTCCGCACCCGCAAGGACCACGAATGGGTGGACGTGAACAGCAAGGACCTCTTCGCCGGCAAGACCGTGGTGGTCTTTTCCCTGCCCGGCGCCTTCACGCCCACCTGCTCCTCGAGCCACGTGCCGCGCTACAACCAACTGGCACCGGCGCTGTTCGCCAACGGCGTGGACGAGATCGTGTGCCTGTCCGTCAACGATGCCTTCGTGATGAACGAGTGGGCCACCGACCAGGACGCCGACAAGATCACCTTCATCCCCGACGGCAACGGCGAATTCACCGACGGCATGGGCATGCTGGTGGACAAGGACGACCTGGGCTTCGGCAAGCGCTCCTGGCGCTATTCCATGCTGGTCAAGGACGGCGTGGTGGAGAAGGTCTTCTCCGAGCCCGAGGTCCCCGGCGACCCCTACGAGATCTCCGACGCCGACACCATGCTCGAGTACATCAACCCGAAGGCGGACAAGCCCCACGACGTGGTCATCTTCTCCCGCAAGGGCTGCCCGTTCTGCGTGCGCGCCAAGGGCCTGCTGCACGACGCCGAGATCGACTTCGCCGAGATCCTGGTGGGCGAGGACGTGACCCTGGGCGGCCTGCGGGCGGCCACCGGCACCGAGACCGTGCCGCAGGTCTTCATCGACGGCCGCCACATCGGGGATTCCGATGCCGTGGCCAAGTGGGTCGCCGCCAACCGCGGCTGATCCGGCCCGACCGTCAACGGGAATCGGGGCGGCCCGGAGGGCCGCTCCATCCAACAAGGAGCTACAGACAATGGCGGATTTCGATCTGATCGCGATCGGCGGCGGCAGCGGCGGGCTTGCCGTGGCCGAGAAGGCGGCCCAGCTGGGCCGGCGCGCGGCCATCGTGGAAGCCGGCGAGCTCGGCGGCACCTGTGTCAACAACGGCTGTGTGCCGAAAAAGATCATGTGGTATGCCGCCAACCTGGCCCAGGCGACGCGGGACGCCCCCGGCTTCGGCGTGCAGGCACGGCTCGAGGGCATCGACTGGCCCGGCCTGGTCGAGCGCCGCGAAGGCATGATCGACAACATCAACCGCTTCTGGAACGGCCACGCGGAAAACCTCGGCATCGAGGTCATTCGCGGCTTCGGCCGCATGGCCGACGCCCACACCGTCGAGGTGAACGGCCAGCGCTACACGGCCGAACACATCGTCCTCGCCCCGGGCGGCGAGCCCATCGTCCCGCCGGTCCCGGGCGCCGACCTGGGCATCACCTCGGACGGCTTCTTCGAGCTCACCGAGCGGCCCGAGCGCGTGGCGGTGATCGGTGCCGGCTACATCGGCGTGGAACTGGCCGGCATGCTGCGCTCGCTGGGTTCCGAGGTGACCCTGGCGGCGATCGAGGAACGGGCGCTGGCGCGCTTCGACCCGATCGTCAGCGAGACCCTCACGCACCAGCTGGAGGCCGACGGCGTCCACCTGCAGCTGCCCTGCAAGGTGGAGAAGCTCGAGCAGACCGACGACGGCATCGCCCTGTGCTCGGACGAGGGCTGCGTGGGCCACTACGACACGGTCATCTGGGCCGTGGGCCGCAAGCCCAGGACCGCCGAGCTGGGCCTGGACGCCGCCGGGGTGGAAACGGCCGCCGACGGGACCGTGCCGGTGGATGCCTACCAGGACACCGGGGTGGCGGGCGTGCACGCCATCGGCGACATCACCGGCCAGGCGGCCCTCACCCCGGTGGCCATCGCCGCCGGCCGCCGCCTCGCCGAGCGCCTGTTCACCGAGCGCACCGACCGGCACCTGGACTACGAGAACATCCCCACCGTGGTGTTCTCCCACCCGCCGGCGGGCGCCGTGGGCCTCACCGAGCCCGAGGCCCGCGAGCGCTTCGGCGACCAGGCCGTCACCATCTACGAGACCCGCTTTTCGGCGATGCGCTACGCCCTGGCGGAACACAAGCCGGAGACGGCGATGAAGCTGGTCTGTGCCGGCGACGACGAGAAGGTGGTGGGCCTGCACATGATCGGCGACGCGGTGGACGAGATGCTGCAGGGCTTCGCCGTGGCCGTGAAGGCCGGCCTGACCAAGGCCGACTTCGACGACACCGTGGCCATCCACCCCACCAGCTCCGAGGAACTGGTGACCCTCAAGACCCCGCGCGAGGACTGACCCGCGCGGCCCGAAGAGACGGAAAACGCGCAACCAGGACGACCCCAACCGAGAGAAAGGAGGACACATGGCCGTCAACGAGAAACTCAAGCAACTGCAGGCCGACACCCACGCGCTCTTCGTCAAGCTGCACAACTATCACTGGCACGTGAAGGGACTGCAGTTCCAGGCCATCCACGAGCGCACCGAGACGATGTACGAGAAGATGGCCGAGCTGTTCGACGACACCGCCGAACGGGTCCTGCAGCTCGGGGGCCAGCCCTACATCACCCAGCGCGAGCTGATGGAGAACACCCGCATCGAGGAAGAGACGGGGACCAGCTTCACGCCCCAGGAAGTACTCGAGGGCGTGATCGGCGATTACGAGTTCCTCCTGCGCGAGTTCCGCGACCTCGCCGGCGCCGCGGACGACCAGGACGACTCCACCACCGTCGCCATGGCCGAGGACGTGATCGCCGAGCTGGAAGAGACCCTCTGGATGCTGCGCGCCTCGCTGGGCTGAACCCCGCCCGCGTCTTGCCCGCCGAGCCCGGCCCCGTGCCCGGCTTTTTCGTGGTGCACCGCGCCGCGACGCGGAACGGGGCTGCATACCGGGTCCTGGCGACAGCCGGCCCGGTGTATACTGCGCCCCATGCAAGGCAACGGTTACGTCGGCCGCTTCGCCCCCACCCCCAGCGGCCCATTGCACTTCGGCTCACTGATCGCCGCCACCGGCAGCTACCTCGACGCCCGCGCCAACGGCGGCCGCTGGCAGCTGCGCATCGACGATCTCGACCGGCCACGGGCCGAACCCGGCGCGGCCGATCACATCCAGCGCACCCTGGCCGCCTACGGCTTCGACTGGGACGGGCCGGTGGTCTACCAGAGCCAGCGGACCCCGGCCTACACCGAGGCCCTGGAGCAGCTGCTGGAGGCGGGCCACGTCTTCCCCTGCGGCTGCACCCGCAAAGAGATCCGCGAGCACGGCCTGGCCGGCCCCCAGGGCCCCGTCTACCCCGGCACCTGCCGTGACGGCCTGCCGCCCGGCAAGGCGCCCCGGGCCATGCGCCTCAGGACCCACGCCGAGACCATCCGCTTCACCGACCGGCTGCAGGGCGAGATCCGCCAGACGCTGACCCGCGAGATCGGCGACTTCGTGGTCCGCCGCGCCGACGACATCTTCGCCTACCACCTGGCGGTGGTGGTCGACGACGCCTGGCAGGGCGTGACCGACGTGGTCCGCGGGGTGGACCTGATCGACTCCACGCCGGCCCAGATCTACCTGCAGTTCCTGCTCGGCCTGCCCACGCCGCGCTACCTGCACCTGCCGGTGGCGACCAATGCCGGCGGCCAGAAGCTCTCCAAGCAGAACCTCGCGCCCCCCATCCCCGACCACGACCCGCTACCCAACCTGGTCCAGACCCTGGTGTTTCTGGCCCAGGACCCGCCGCTGGAGCTGCTCGAGGGGACATTGCTGGAATTCTGGCAGTGGGCCATCGACCACTGGGACCCCGGGCGCCTGCCGCGCACCCGCGAGATCCGCTGCCCCACGGACTGAGGCCGGCGGGGTTAGAATGGCAGGCCTTGCAGAAACCGAACACCGAGGCGAACCATGAGATCGATGCTGGCCTACCTGCTCCTCGTCCCCCTGGCCCTGCTCGCCGGCTGCTCCGATCCCGGCGAGCGCCAGCCGGCGGACAACCTGCCGTGGCAGATCGAGGTCCACCCCGACGGCAGCTCCACGGTCATGGGCATCCACCTGACCCGGGACACCCTGCTCGACGTCAAGCGCACGCTCGACGAGCGGGCCAACATCGCCCTGTTTCTCGAACCCGACGGCGAGCGCCGCATCGAGGCCTACTACGGCCGCGTCAACCTCTCGGGACTCACCGGTCGCCTGGTGTCCATCGTCGACGCCAGCGAGGCGCAACTCGACACCATCGAGAAGCTCAGCCACAACCCGCGCCCCCAGCCCTCGGGCGCGATCAAGCGCGAGCTGGAGGACAAGGCCTTCGAGATCCTCGAGGGCTACCGCGTGGGTGCGCTGACCTTCGTGCCCGTGGCGGATTTCACCGAGGCGTTGATCCGCAAGTACTTCGGCGAGCCCGCCGAGATCATCGACGCCCCCGAAAAGCGGGCCCACTGGCTCTACCCCGAGAAGGGCCTGGCCATCCTCGTGGACCCCGAGGACGACGAACTCCTCCAGTACGTGCCCCCGAGGGATTTCGGGCTGCTGCGGACCACCATCGTCGAGGGACGCGACGAGGCAGGCGAGGGCTGAACGGGGGCTGGAGGCAACGCGGACGGGGCCATCGAGCCGGGCGCAAAGCCCCCCGCGACCCTGCAAGGCCGGCCGGGAAGGCCACCGAGGGCTGCGTCCCGCACCCCCGCGCCCCGTGGCCGCCGTGGCTCGTGCAAGCCTTCGCGCCGGGGACGGCGCTCCTGCGAAAAAGGGCCGCGAACGCGGCCCCCTCTTCCGGCTTCCGGCTTCCGGCTTCCGGCTTCCCGCTCAATAATCCCCGTGCTCGCGGGTGGCCACGAAGCGGATGTCGGGCCAGCGCTCCTCGGTCATCTGCAGGTTCACCCGCGTGGGGGCGATGTAGACCAGGTCGCCGGCGTGGTCGAGGGCGAGATTCTGGGCGGCCTTGCGCTTGAACTCGGCGAGCAGCTTGTCGTCGTCGCAGAGCACCCAGCGGGCGGTGTTGACGTTGACCGCCTCGAAGCTGCAATCCACGTTGTACTCGTCCTGGAGCCGCTGGGCCACGACGTCGAACTGCAGCACGCCCACCGCGCCCAGGATCAGGTCGTTGTTCTCCAGCGGGCGGTAGAGCTGGGTGGCGCCCTCCTCGCAGAGCTGGGTGAGGCCCTTGGTCAGGGCCTTCATCTTCAGCGGGTCGCGCAGCCGGGCGCGGCGGAAGAGCTCCGGGGCGAAGTTGGGGATGCCGGTGAAGACCAGGTCCTCGCCCTCGGTGAAGGTGTCGCCGATGCGAATGGTGCCGTGGTTGTGCACGCCGATGATGTCGCCCGGCATGGCCTGTTCGGCCTGGCCGCGCTCGGAGGCCATGAAGGTGAGCGCGTCGTTGATCTTCACGTCGCGCCCGAGGCGGACGTGGCGCGACTTCATGCCCTTGCGCCACTTGCCCGAGCAGATGCGCATGAAGGCGATGCGGTCGCGGTGCTGGGGATCCATGTTCGCCTGGATCTTGAACACGAAGCCGGTGAACCGCGACTCGGTGGGCTCCACCTCGCGGGTGCGCGTGGCCCGCGGCTGGGGCGCCGGGGCATGTTCGACGAAGCTGTCGAGCAGCTCGCGGATGCCGAAGTTGTTCACCGCCGAGCCGAAAAACACCGGGGTGAGCTCGCCGCGCAGGTAGGCCTCGGCATCGAATGCGTGGCTCGCCCCCTGCACCAGCTCGATCTCCTCGCGCAGCGCCCCGGCCCGGTCGGCGCCGAGCACCTCGTCGAGACGCGGGTTGTCCAGCCCGTCGATGGCCTCGCCCTCCTTGATCTTGCCCTCGTGGTGCGGGTCGAAGAGGTGGGTGCTGTCGTCGAGCAGGTGGTAGACGCCGCGGAAGTCCCGGCCGGTGCCGATGGGCCAGGTGACCGGGGTGCAACGGATCTTGAGGATGTCCTCGATCTCGTCCATGAGCTCCATGGGATCGCGCGACTCGCGGTCGAACTTGTTGACGAAGGTGTAGATCGGCGTGTCGCGCAGGCGGCAGACGTCCATCAGCTTGATGGTGCGCTCCTCCACGCCCTTGGCGCCGTCGATCACCATCAGCGCCGAGTCCACCGCGGTGAGCACCCGGTAGGTGTCCTCGGAGAAGTCGGCGTGGCCGGGGGTGTCGAGGAGATTGACGATGCGCTCGCGGTAGGGGAACTGCATCACCGACGAGGTCACCGAGATACCCCGTTCCTTCTCCATCTCCATCCAGTCGGAGGTGGCGTGGCGGGCGGCCTTGCGGCCCTTGACCGCACCGGCGAGCTGGATCGCGCCGCCGAAGAGCAGCAGCTTCTCGGTGAGCGTGGTCTTGCCCGCGTCGGGGTGGGAAATGATGGCGAAGGTGCGGCGGTTGCTGACGGCGTCTGTCTGCTGTGTCATCGACTCGAAACGAAAAGGCGCCGGCCCGGCCATCGGGCCGCACCGGCGCGTGATGCGATTCACGGAAGGCGTGATTGTAACGCGTCAGACGCCCGACGAAACGTCGAGTTCACCCGCGCACCGCCGGCGCGCGGGCGGGCGAGTGCCTCAGAAGCCGCCGGTCGCGGCCGACTCCATCATGTCCCAGATGGTGTCGCGCACCTTCATCGCCTCCTGCTTGAGCTCCGGCGGCAGCTTGCGACCCATCTTCACCATCATGTCCATGTTGAGGGTGTAGAGCCACAGGCCGTCCTCCTGCTCCACCACCACGATGCGACACGGCAGGAAAGCCGACATGTGCGGGCTGTAGCTGACCATGTGCCGGGCGGTGACCGGGTTGCAGAAGGAATAGACCTTGAGGTACTTGCTGTCCATGCCGCGCGCCTGGAGCTCGTCCGACAGGGGCAGGCTGCCCACGCCCTTGAGCCCCCATTCCACGGCCTTGGATTCGAGCGTCAGCTGGATGTCCTCGGGCGTGATGCCGTCGTCGACCTTGCGCGCCCAGGTGGTGGCCACGGCGATGTCACCGCCACCCTCGGCCCAGCGCTTCATCAGGTCGGCCGCCGTCTCCGCCGCGCCCGACTCCAGGTTGCCGGCCGCGCCGATGATCGCGTCCGTGTGGGTGCCCATGGCATCCATCACCGGTTCCATCTCCGGCGAGGTCATCATCGACAACGCCAGCTTGGGCATGCCGCTGGGCATCTGGCTCCACATGACGCCCCCGGCGACGATGGCGATCAGGCCCACGGCGGCCAGCAGGTTGCGCAAAAATCCCATCTTTCGACTTCCTCCTGAGAACTTTTCTTTATGCGCCGATCAGCCTAGCCGCAATGACCCCACAAAGACCAATGGAAATAAAAATCCAACAATCAACCGCCTTTATCAGCGTTAAGTTATTTAACTTGGTGCTAATATTCTGATGGAAGTAGATTCGTGACAACCGCATGAAAGATGCGGGGAGGAGTTGCGAAATTCTAAAAGAGAACTCGGGGAAGACCACACCATGAAAATGATGAGCCGACTGATCGTGCTGGGTGCCGTGCTGCTGCTGATGAGCGGCTGCTCCACCCTCAAGGTAATGGGCGACCTGGACCCCAAGGCGGGTGAAACCTACGGCAAGCTCTACGACCGCTTCATCGAGAGCGGCGGCGACATCGGCGCGGCCACCGTCTGGCGGATGAAGGTCCAGGAAGGCGTCACCAAGGAAGACATCGCCATGAGCCTGGAATCCGCGCGGGTGGGCACCGGCCTGCTCGACGTCGGCCAGATGCCGCTTTCCGAGGAGATCAAGGCGCGCACCGGCCGCGACGACGTCAAGTACCTCAAGATCTACCAGTACTGCAACCCGATCACCGCGGAGAAGATGGTCGACTACAGCCCCTACTTCTCGGCCTACCTGCCCTGCCGGATCGCGGTGGCCGAGGACGAGAACGGCGACCTGTGGCTGTACTCGCTGGACATGGACATGATGATCCACGGTGGCCGCGAGCTTCCGCCCGAGATGAAGAAGGAAGCCGGCAAGGTTCGGGACGCGATCTGGAACATGATGGAATCGGCGGCCTCCGGCGGCTTCTGATTCCCCGCCCCAGGGCACCAGGACAACCCCTTCCCCCGGGAAGGGGTTTTTTTGTGTCCGCATCGCCGCGGGAGGGTCGTGGCCCGTTTCGCCCCGCCGACGAGGGGCACCCCGCCCGGGAACGGCCGACGAGGGTTCAGAGATCGCGGGCAAGCACCAGCGCGTCCTCGCGGGCGCCCTCCGGCCCGGGGTAGTAGCCGGGGCGCAGGCCGCATTCCTCGAAGCCCGTTCCCCGGTAGAGGCCCAGCGCGGCCCGGTTGGACCGGCGCACCTCCAGAAAGACCCGCCCGGCACCGGCATCGCGGGCCTCCTGCAGGCCCGCCACCAGCAACGCGCGACCGATACCGCCGCCCTGCTCGGCCGGGTCCACGCACAGGTTGAGGATGTGGCACTCGTCGGCCACCACGGAGAACAGCAGGTAGCCGACGACCCGCCCACCGACTTCGGCGACCCGGCAGCGGTAGCCGACGCGCAGGCAGTCGGCGAAGATCCGCCGGTCCCAGGGGCGGGCGTAGGCCGCGGCCTCGATGGCGGCAACGCCATCGAGGTCCTGCGCCGTCATGGCCCGCAGTGTCGGCCCCGTCTCAGGCATCGACCAGGGAACGGGCCCGCAGCAGGTCGCGCCAGGCATCGCGCTTGGCCGCCGGGGTACGCAACAGGTAGGCGGGGTGATAGGTCACCAGCACGGGCGCCGGCCAACCCTCCAGGCGGTGCGCCCGACCGCGCAGTTCGCCCACTCCGCCCTCGAGGCCCAGCCCGTGCGCGGCGACCTCTCCCAGGGCCACCACCACGGCCGGTCGCACGGCCTCGATCTCCTCGGCCAGCGGCCCGCTGCAGGCGGCGATCTCCTCGGCCCGGGGCCGGCGATTCTCCGGCGGACGGCAGCGCACGGCATTGGTGAGAAACACCTCCCCGCGCTCGAGGCCCAGGGCGCGCAGGACGTTCTCCAGCAACCGCCCGGCCCGGCCGACGAACGGCCGGCCGGCGGCGATCTCTTCGGCACCGGGGGCCTCGCCGACGAAACACCAGCGGGCACCGGCCGGCCCCTCGCCGTCGACCGCCGGTCCCTCGAGACCCGCGGCCTGGCAGTCCCTGCAGTCGACCGGCGCGCCACCGGGCGGGTCGTCCCGGTCCGGCGCCGAGGGGTGGCCCGGCAGGGCCACGTCGCCACGGAGCCGGTAGCGGGCCAGCCCCAGGGCACGGAAGTGGGCCTCGAGCGGCGCGCGACTCATGCCGGCCGGGCGCGGCTCAAACGTCACCACGCTGGGGGTGGCGACGGGCGGGGTGGAGGAGCCGGTTGAGGGCATGCAGGTAGGCATTGGCCGAGGCCACCACGATATCGGTGTCGGCCCCCTGGCCGTTGACCACCCGGCCGCCCTTCTCCAGGCGCACGGTGACCTCCCCCTGGGCATCGGTGCCGCTGGTGATGTTGTTCACCGAGTACAGGCGCAGGTTGGCACCGCTGTCGACGATGGCCTCGATGGCCTTGAGGGCGGCATCCACCGGGCCGCCGCCGGTGGCCCGGGCGGAACGCTCCTCGCCGTCGAGCTGGAGGACGATGTCGGCCTCGGGCTTCTCGCCGGTCTCGGAGCAGACGTGCAGGGAGAGGAGATGGACGAAGTCGTTCTCCTCGGCGGTGACGTCGGAGACCAGGGCCTGCAGGTCCTCGTCGAAGATCTCGTGCTTGCGATCGGCGAGCAGCTTGAAGCGACGGAAGGCCTCGTTGAGCTCGGTCTCGGACTCGAAGTCGATCCCCAGGTCGCGCAGCCGCGCGCGAAAGGCGTTGCGGCCCGAATGCTTGCCCAGAACGATGGCGTTCTGGCGCAGCCCGACGTCCTCGGCCCGCATGATCTCGTAGGTTTCGCGGCTCTTGAGCACGCCGTCCTGGTGGATGCCCGACTCGTGGGCGAAGGCATTGGCGCCGACGATGGCCTTGTTGGGCTGGACCACGAAACCGGTGATGGTGGAGACCAGCCGCGAGGCCGGTACGATCTGGGTGGTGTCCAGGCCGGTGTCGCAGGGGAAGACGTCTCGGCGGGTGCGCACGGCCATGACCACCTCCTCGAGGGCGGCGTTGCCGGCCCGCTCGCCCAGGCCGTTGATGGTGCATTCCACCTGCCGGGCGCCGTTCTGCACCGCGGACAGCGAGTTGGCCACGGCCAGGCCGAGATCGTTGTGGCAGTGCACGGAGAAGGTGGCCTTGTCGGCGTTGGGGATGTCCTCGAGCAGCTCGGCGATCAGCGCCCCGAACTGCTCGGGGACGTTGTAGCCCACCGTGTCGGGGATGTTGATGGTGGAGGCCCCGGCGTCGATGGCCGCCTCGATGACGCGCTTGAGGAATTCCGGCTCGGAGCGGCCGGCGTCCTCGGCGGAGAACTCGACATCGGCGACGTGGCGCCGGGCGCGCCTGACGGCCGCCACCGCCTGCTCCACCACCTGGTCCGGCGTCATCCGCAGCTTGGCCTCCATGTGGATGGGACTGGTGGCGATGAAGGTGTGGATACGCGCCGATTCGGCGCCGGCGAGAGCCTCGCCGGCGCGGTCGATGTCCTTGTCCAGTGCCCGGGCCAGGCCGCAGACGGTGCTCTCGCGGACCGTCTCGGCCACCGCCTTGACCGCCTCGAAGTCGCCCATGCTGGCCACCGGGAAGCCGGCCTCGATCACGTCCACGCGCATGCGCTCCAGCGCCTTGGCGATGCGGATCTTCTCGTCCCGGGTCATGGACGCCCCGGGGCTCTGCTCACCGTCGCGGAGCGTGGTGTCGAAGATGATCAATCGGTCATTGCTGCTCATGCGCTCTCTCCACACGGGGCGGGACTGCCCCTATCTTAACAGGCCGCCGGAACCGGCCGGCGTCGCCGTTCAGGCGGCCGACCGGCGACGCCGCAACCGGCGCAACACCCAGATCGCCGGCCCCGAAGCCGCGTAGACCAGCGCCCCCGTGAACAGGACCTTGGGCGGGTCGATGGAGGCGAGCACGAAACCCAGCACCACCAGGAAGATGGTGATGAAGGGCACGCTGCGACGGAAATCGATGTCCTTGAAGGAATAATAGGGAATCGAGGAGACCATCAGCAGCGCGGTGAGCACGGTGAGCGCCAGTGCCGCGAGGGCCATCTCGCGACCGGGCACGCCCATGTCGGCCCCCACCCAGACCATGCCCATGAGCACCGCGGCGGCGGCCGGGCTGGCCAGGCCGCAGAAGAATCGCCGATCGGCCTTGCCGGTCTCGACATTGAAGCGTGCCAGGCGCAGGGCCGCGGAGGCCACGAACATGAACGCCGCCAGCCAGCCCAGCTTGCTGAGAAACCAGCCCTGGCCGGCGAGGTGGATCAGGGCCCACTGGTAGACCACCAGCGCCGGCGCCAGGCCGAAGGAAATCACGTCGGCGAGGCTGTCGTACTCCCCGCCGAACGGGCTCTGGGTGTTGGTCATGCGGGCCACGCGGCCGTCCAGTCCGTCGAGGACCATGGCCACGAAGATGGCCACGGCGGCCGGCGCGAAGTCGCCGTTCATGGCCGCGACGATGGCGTAGAAGCCGGAAAACAGCGCGGCGGTGGTGAACAGGTTGGGCAGCAGGTAGATGCCCTTGCGCCCGGGACGCTGGGCGGATTCCTCCGGCATGGCTCTCCTCGTCGGAGTGGGGTGATGGCTGGGAAGAGTCTATCAGGCGGTCGCGGGCGAGGGGGGAAACCACCTGCCATTAAAAAGGCCGCCCGGGGGGCGGCCTCGTGGAGCGTGGAACGCGCCGCGCGGATCAGTTCTTGCTCTTGTCCACCAGGCGGTTCTCGTGGATCCAGGGCATCATGCCCCGCAGGCGTTCACCCACTTCCTCGATCGGGTGCTCGGCGGACAGGCGGCGCTTGGCCTTGATGGTGGCCTGGCCGGCCTGGTTCTCGAGGGTGAAGTCGCGGGCGAACTCGCCGTTCTGGATGCGTTCGAGCGCGGCCCGCATGGCCTTCTTGCTCTCGTCGTTGATGACGTTGGGGCCGGTCACGTAGTCGCCGTACTCCGCGGTGTTGGAGATGGAGTAACGCATGTTGGCCAAGCCGCCCTCGTACATCAGGTCGACGATCAGCTTGAGCTCGTGGAGGCACTCGAAGTAGGCCATCTCGGGGGCGTAGCCCGCCTCGACCAGGGTCTCGAAGCCGGCCTGGACCAGGGCGGAGGCACCGCCGCAGAGCACGGCCTGCTCGCCGAACAGGTCGGTCTCGGTCTCCTCGCGGAAGCTGGTCTCGATGATGCCGGCGCGGCCGCCGCCGTTGGCGGAGGCATAGGACAGGGCGATATCCTTGGCCGAGCCGGAGGCGTCCTGGTAGATGGCGATCAGGGTCGGCACGCCGCCACCCTCGACGTAGGTGGAACGCACGGTGTGGCCCGGGCCCTTGGGCGCGATCATGATCACGTCCAGGTCGGCACGCGGCTCGATCTGCTGGAAGTGGATGTTGAAGCCGTGGGCGAAGGCCAGCGCGGCGCCTTCCTTGATGTTGGGCTCGACCTGGTCCCGGTACAGCGCCGCCTGGTGCTCGTCGGGAGCGAGGATCATGACCACGTCGGCACCGGCGACGGCGTCCTCGATGGAGGCGACGTCGAGACCGGCGTTGCGCGCCTTCTCGGCGGAACCGGAACCCGGGCGCAGGCCGACGGTGACGTCGACACCGGATTCCTTGAGGTTGTTGGCGTGCGCGTGGCCCTGGGAGCCGTAGCCGATGATGCTGACCTTCTTGCCCTGGATCAGGGAAAGGTCGGCGTCCTTATCGTAATAGACCTGCATTTCCATACTCCGAATGGTTGACGGGGTTTCCGATCTCATGCCTGGAGGCTGCGGGCGCCGCGGCCGATGCCCAGGGCACCGGAACGCACCACCTCGGTCACGGGCATGCTGCCCATGGCCTCCAGGAAGGCGTCGATCTTCTCGCCGTTGCCGGTGAGTTCGATGGTGTAGGTGCTGTCGGTGACGTCGATGATCCGCCCGCGGAAGATGTCGGCCATGCGTTTGACCTCCTCGCGGTCGCCACCCCGGGTCTCGACCTTGACCAGGGCGATCTCGCGCTCGATGTGGCGGGCCTCGGACAGGTCGGTCACCTTGACCACGTCGATCAGCTTGTTGAGCTGCTTCTGGATCTGCTCGATGATCTGGTCGTCCCCGCGGGTGACCAGCGTCATGCGCGAGAGCGTCTCGTCATTGGTGGGCGCCACGGTCAGCGACTCGATGTTGTAGCCACGCGCCGAGAACAGGCCGGCCACCCGGGAAAGGGCCCCCGCCTCGTTTTCCATCAGTACCGAGATGATGTGTCGCATCAATGCCTCTCGAATGCCTGTGAACCGCCGGGATCAGACCAGGATCATCTCGTTCTGACCGGCACCGGCCGGGATCATGGGATAGACGTTCTCGGTCTCGTCGGTGACGAAGTCGAGAAACACCAGCCGGTCCTTCATCGCGAAGGCCTCTTTCAGGGCGCCTTCGACCTCCCCGGGCTTCTCGATGCGCATGCCCACGTGGCCGTAGGACTCCGCCAGCTTGACGAAGTCCGGCAGGGCCTCCATGTAGGACATGGCATAGCGCCCCTGGTAGAAGAACTCCTGCCACTGGCGCACCATGCCCAGGTACCGGTTGTTGAGGCAGACGATCTTCACCGGCAGGCCGTACTGCAGGCAGGTGGACAGCTCCTGGATATTCATCTGGATGCTGCCCTCGCCGGTCACGCACATCACGTCCGCGCCGGGATTGCCCAGCTGCGCCCCCATGGCGGCCGGCAGGCCGAAGCCCATGGTGCCCAGGCCGCCGGAGTTGATCCAGCGATAGGGCTTGTTGAACCGGTAGTACTGGGCCGCCCACATCTGGTGCTGGCCCACGTCCGAGGTGACGAAGGCCTCGCCGCGGGTGATCTCGTAGGCCTTTTCCAGGACGAACTGGGGCTTGATCACCTCGTCGCTGCCCTTGTAGCTGAGGCAGTCGGCGCTGCGCCATTCCTCGATCTGCTTCCACCAGGCGTCCAGGGACTCGCGGTCCGGCTCGCCGCCGGTCTCGTCGAGCACCCGCAGCATGTCCCGCAGGACGTCGTCCACCTCGCCCACGATGGGCACGTCCACCTTGACGTTCTTGGAGATCGACGAGGGGTCGACGTCGACATGCACGATCCGGGCATTGGGGCAGAACTTCTCCAGGTTGCCCGTGACGCGGTCGTCGAAGCGCGCCCCGATGGCGATCAGCACGTCGGCATGGTGCATCCCCATGTTGGCTTCATAGGTGCCGTGCATGCCCAGCATGCCGAGGAACTGGTGATCGTCGGCGGGATAGCCGCCCAGCCCCATCAGGGTGTTGGTGATGGGGTAGCCGAGCTTGCGCGTGAGCTCGGTGAGCGATTCCGCCGCCCGGCCGAGCACCACGCCACCGCCGGTGTAGATCATCGGCCGCCGGGCCGAGAGCATCATCTCCACCGCCCGCCGGATCTGGCCCGGATGCCCCTTGCGCGTCGGATTGTAGGAGCGCATATCGATGTGCTCCGGGTACTCGAAGGGGATCTTGACGTTGGGATCGGTGACGTCCTTGGGAATGTCCACCACCACCGGGCCGGGGCGCCCCGTGGTGGCAATATAGAAAGCCTTTTTCAGGGTCTCGGCGAGGTCCTCGACGTTCTTGACCAGGAAGTTGTGCTTCACGCACGGGCGGGTGATGCCCACGCTGTCCACTTCCTGGAAGGCGTCGTTGCCGATCAGGTTGGAATGCACCTGGCCGGTGAGTACCACCATGGGGATCGAGTCCAGGTGGGCCGTGGCGATGCCGGTGACGGCGTTGGTCGCCCCCGGGCCGGAGGTGACCAGCACCACGCCCGGCTTGCCGGTGGAACGGGCATAGCCGTCGGCGGCGTGCACCGCGCCCTGCTCGTGGCGCACGAGCACGTGCTCCACCTTCTGCTGCTGGTCGAGCGCGTCGTAGATGTGCAGCACGGCCCCACCCGGGTAGCCGAACAGGTAATCGACACCCTCATTCGCCAGGCTCTCGACGATGATTTCGGCACCGGACAGATTCACTGAACTCAACTCCTCGCCTCCGATCTCCGACCCGCTCCCCCGACACGCGCCAGGACGGCCGATTTTCGTCGAGGGAAAGGGACCAAGGATAAATCTTTTGCGCGAGGATATCACGTCGCCCGGAGCGCTCAACCCGGGCGGGAACGGCGGAATGCCCGGCCGCACGAGGGCCGCCGGGACGGTTCAGAGGTCGTAGTCGGCGAGGGGGTCGGCCTCCTCGGCGGGCGGGCGGCCGACGAGGGTCAACAGGGCCTCTTCCATGGCCCGGGGCGCTTCGCGCAGCTCCATGAAGCTGTGATCGCCCATCATGTTGAGATCGGGAAAGTGCACGGCCATGCGGAAACGCATGTGCAACGCCTCCACCTCGGTCCCGTTCACCAGCAGCTCGTAGGGCAGGTAGGCAGTGCGCTTGAGCGGGCGGAAGTCCACCACCCCCATCTGGGTGGACTCGGCGGCATACTCCGCGGCCCCGCGCGCGGCCTTGAAGGCCACGCCGAACAGCACCTGCTCGCGGCCCGGAATGGCCAGGCGATAGACCTCCACGGCACCCCCGGCACTGTCCTCGAGCCCCTCCTCCACGGCGGCCAGGGCCTCGGCGTGCGAACCATGGTCGGCCAGCCGGTAGGGGTCGTCGAAATACTCCATGCCGAAGCCGTAGTGGTAGCCGCGCAGCTCCTCGGCCGTCATCGGCTCGCCGCCGAAGGTCTCCCGCTGCCCCAGCGCTTCGGCCAGGTCGCGGCTCACCCCGGACAGGTCATCCTCGAGCCGGTAGGCCTGGGCCAGGTAGGCCGGGTTGACGTAGGTCACCTGGACCCCCTCGGGGCCCTGGGTAACCCCCACCCGGACCACCGCGGCATAGGCCCCGCGCTCGGTGGCCGATGCCGCGCGCAGCAGGTCGTCGCGGGTGGCGACCACCACCGAGGCACCGGCGTAGGGCGAATAGCGGCCCAGCAACCGGAAACCGGCATCGGCGAGTGCATCGCTCACTTCGACCACCCGCTCGCCGGGGTTTCCCGGGGCCTGCTGGGCGAGGACATAGGGCTGCAGGCCCTCGGCCGCCCTTGCCGGAACGGCCGTCCAGGCCCAGGGGATGACCAGCAGAGCCGCGAGCAGGCCGATAATCCTGGTTTGTTCTCTCATAACCTTGCTCCCAGACGAAAAAGGGCGGCCCATGGCCGCCCCTTGCTTCACTCGATCACGTCACCGCGGAGATCAGAAGCGATGGACGTAGTTGGCCCGCCAGGTCAGCTGGCTGTGGCTGGAGGTCACGCCCATGTCGTTGGTGGCGTCCACCTCCGGAGCATAGGCCATGGCCAGGCCGATCTTGTTCTTCGGGTTGAAGGCATACCCCAGGCCGGCGGTCACGTGGTTCTCGATGATCGCCGGGAACAGCGCGTTGAGGTACTCGTCGGGCACCGGGTTGTCGGCGAGGTTGACGCCCGCACGCAGGGTCAGCTTGTCGGTGGCCTTGAACTGGCCACCCAGGGAGATCACGGTCTGATCGTCCCATTCCTGCTTGAGCGAGGCGGTGAGATCCTTGCCCCCGAGACCGAACTGGGCCGCCGCTCCGCTCTGGTCGGAATCGGCGGTGAACTTCATGGTGAAGTCCTCGAGGACGTTGGACCACTGGATGACCTTCAGATCACCGGCGAGCATGAAACGGTCGTTGACCTCGTAGGCCGCACCGAGGCCGAACTGGGCGGGCCACTGGAAGTCGATCACCTCGATCTCGCCCTTGACGTCGACCGTCGTGGGGGCGGACTGGCTGGGGTTGCTGGGATTGGCCGCATCGACGTTGAACGACACCGTGGCATCCTGGGTGTCGGGATCGTCGATGTCACTCTCGGTGTGATAGGAGGCACCGATCATCAGCTTGTCGTTGACGCGGTAGTGGACACCCAGCTTGCCGCCGAAGCCGAAACCGAAGGCCTCGCCGGTGAAGTCGCTGTCGTTGGAGAAGTCGAAGCGGCCCCAGTTGATGTCCTGGACCATCCCCTGCTGCATCGCGCCACCGAAGGTGTCGACCATGCTGCCGGAGGCGGACCCGAGTTTCTGGGACCTACCCGGCATCATGCTGGCGAAGGTGGCACCGTCGATGTCCATCTGGATGTCCATGCCGACCCAGATCAGGTCGAGCTGGGCCGCCACGGACAGCTTGTCGTTGACGCGGTAGGCCAGCGGCGCCATCAGGCGGCCGAAACCGACCTCGGAACGGATCTCGCGGCCACTGAGCGGCACCTGCTGGCCCATGGCGCTCATGCCGCCCGCGAACAGGTCACCCATGCCCGCCTTGCCGTACTCGGTCCCCATGCCGCCCTGGGCGAGGATGGCCGCGCCGTAGGTGAACCGGCCCTTGGTCTGCATCAGGGAAATCGACGGCATCAGGTAGGACGTGCCGTCGGATTCCGTGCTGGGACTGCCGAAGCTCGCCGGGCCCGTGGATTCGACATCCGGACCCAGAACGGTAATACCGGCCCCGAAAACCGTGCCGTCCTTGCGCAGGCCGAAGGCCGCGGGGTTGTTCATGACGTTGGAGTTGCCCGCGTCGTAGGCCATGCCGGCACCACCCATGGCACCGGCCCGGGCGCCGTAGCCCTCCATCGACATCCCGTTGGTGGCACTCGCCACGCCGGAAAAACCCAGACCGGCCGCTACGGAGACGGCGAGTACCGATTGTTTGCAGATCGTTCTCATTGATTCTCCCTCTGCTGCTTGTTCCCGTCGGTTTTTTGGCCATCAGGCCTTGTTATGGCGGACTTTCGCGCCCGACGCCGAGGAACTTGACAGAGGCAACGGGGCGAGTCAATTAAATGTAAAAAACCCCTAATAAAATGATTACAAGATATTCGAAAATACTGATTTTTATCGGATAACAGCGGGTTTGATGAAGAAGCGAAAAACCCCGGGGATGAGCGCCCCCGACAAGGTGCCCGGGCCGAGGGAGGGCCGGGAACGGGTGCGGGAGGGCCGCAGGAGAGAACCCGCCTCGCCCCGGGCGGGCGTCGTTCAGATGTAGAGGGCGATGTCGGCGTCGGCGGCGAACTCCAGCCAGGCGGCGGCGCCGGCGTAGTCCACCCCGTCGATCAGCGCGTCCTCGCCGATCCCGAGCAGTTCCATGCTCATGCGGCAGGCGATCAGCCCCACCCCGGCCTCCACGCAGGCCGAGCGCAGCTCGGTGAACGACATCACGCCTTCGCCGGCAGTCGGCATCTCGCCCTCCAGGCGAGGCTCGCGCTTGATCAACTCGAGGCCGCCGAAGGTGAAGAAGAGCCGGCAATCGAAATCCATGGTCGCCGAGGTCGAGGCGAGCACGAAGGGCGAGTAGGCACCGTCGATGGTCGCCCGGCTGGCGACGATGGCGAGTTTTCTGGGCATGATCAGGCCTCCTCGGCCTTCTGCAGGCGAATCACCAGCACGTCACCCTCCTCTTCCAGGGACAGGAGACGGTGGCCGGTCTGGCGGCAGAAGGCGGCGAAATCCTCGCGGGCGCCGGGGTCCGTGGCACGCACCTCCACCTGCTCACCCGGCGCCATCCCGACCAGGGCCTTCTTGGTCTTGAGCAGGGGCAACGGGCAGGCCAGGCCCGCCAGGTCCAGCTGCCGGGGCTCGCTCATGTCCCGCCCTCCGCGACCAGCGAGGCCTGTTCGGTGTCGGCGGAAAGCCGGCGCCCGGACTGCAGCCAGGCCATCACCCCGCCTTCGAGGTTGCTGCAGCGCTCGATCCCCTGGGACTGGAGAAACCGGCAGGCCTGGGCGGAGCGGGCCCCGCTCTGGCAGTAGACCACGAGTTCCCGGTGGTCGCCGACGAGAGCGCGCAGACGATCGAGCTCGTTGGGCAGGAGGTGCAGGGGCAGGCAGCGCGCCCCCGGGATGATGCCGCCCCGGGTCTCGGCCTCGGTGCGCACATCGATCAGGACCGGTCGGGGCCGCGAACCTCGGCTCAGCGCCTCGACAGACAGGTTGGCAACGGACAGCATCCCGGAATCACCTCGGCAATGGTTCGACCCCGCCGGCAGGAACCCGGCGGGGCGGGTAACATCATACCCCCGTAGGCGCAGCCGACGGGCGGCGCCCGACAATTATCCACATCCCGCCCGGAGTTGCGACCGCGATGCGCAGGACCATCCCCCTAGCCCTCCTCCTCTCGACGCTGGCCGGCCCTGCCGGTGCAGAGCTGCCCGCGCTCGGCGATCCGACCAGCCAGACGCTCACCGACGACGAGGAGTACGCCCTGGGCGAGGCCTTCATGCGCCAGCTGCGCTCGCGCGCGCAGATCATCGAAGACCCCCTGCTGCGGGAATACCTGCAGGCGATCGGCACCCGAATCGCCTCGGCCGCGCCACCGCGGCCCTTCCCCTTCCGCTTCTTCCTGGTCGCCGATGACACGATCAACGCCTTCGCCGCGCCGGGCGGCTTCATCGCCGTGCACTCGGGGCTGTTTTTGGCCACCCGGTCGGAGGACGAGCTGGCCGCGGTGATCGCCCACGAGGTCGCCCACGTCACCCAGCGCCACATCGCGCGCCGCCTCGAGGCCGGCCGCCAGACCAGCCTGATCACCCTGGCCTCGCTGCTGGCCGCCATGGCCCTCTCGGGCAGCTCCGGCGAGGCCACCGAGGCCTCGCTCTACGCCGGCATGGCCGCCAGCGCGCAACGGCAACTGAACTATACCCGCCAGCATGAACACGAGGCCGATCGCATCGGCATCGACATCCTCGCGGGGGCGGGCTTCGACCCCCGGGCCATGGCGGACTTCTTCCAGACCATGCAAGAGCGCGACCGCTACGCCTCGGATACCCAGATCGAGCTGCTGCGGACCCACCCGGTCAACCCCACCCGCATCGCCGAGGCACGCCAGCGGGCCGAACGCCTGCCCCATCCCCCCGCCGAACGGAGCCTCGACTACGACCTGGCCCACGCCCGGCTGGCCGTACTGTTCGGTGATGCTCCCGCCCCGCCTGCCGCCGAGGGCGCCTCGCCCCTGGCGAACAGCTATGCACACGCGCTGCGCCAGATGGAAGAAGGCCGGCCAAAAGCGGCACTCGATGCCCTTGCCGACACCGACGACCAGCGCGCCAACCCCTGGTTCGCCCTGCTCGAGGCGCGCGCCCTCACCCACCTGGACCGGGGGACCGAGGCCCGGCGCACCCTCGAGGCCAGCCTCGCGCTCTACCCGGACAACCAGGCGCTCACCCTGCAACTCGCCGAGCTCGAGCTCGACCACGCCCCCCTGGCCGCCATCGAGCGCCTCGAACCCATCGTCACTCGACCCGGCGCCCCCGCCGAGAGTTACCGCCTGCTCTCGCGCGCGGCCGCGGCCGCCGGCCGCCCCGCCCTGGAACACGAGGCCCTCGCCAGCCACTTCCTCGCCCGCGGCCGACCCCACGAGGCGCTCGACGAGCTCGAACGGGCCGCCCGCCATTGCCCGGCCGCCAGCGTCTGCCACGATCGCGTCGAGGCCATGCGGACCCGCATCGAAGAGACCGTGCGTCAAGCGAGAAATTAAAGCACCCGCACCCATGATAAGAGAGGCTTATACAAGCATTAGCTAATAGAAAAACAACGGCATGAGCGGATAAATATATTTTTATTGCGTTCGCGAGACCCTCATTTATCCTGAACCCACATCCGATGCGATGTCATACAAAAAACAAAGCCGCTCGGCGTCCGAGAACGACCGGCCGAGCAGAAGTAGACCCTAGGAGGTAACGATGCGGAAAAAAGCGAGCTTGATTTCGACTGCCGCTTCCGTCGCCGCACTGCTGGGCAGCGTCAGCCTGGCGAGCCCGGCCCTTGCAGCCGAGGAGGAGGGTGCGAAGTCGATCGTGGAGCAGGGCAAGGAAATCGCCTTCGCACGCAAGAAGGGCAACTGCCTGGCGTGCCACGCCATCGAGGGCGGCGAACTTGCCGGCACCATCGGGCCGCCCCTGGTGGCCATGAAGATGCGCTACCCCGACAAGCAGAAGCTGTACGACCAGATCTGGGACGCGCGCGTCAAGAACCCGCACACCATCATGCCGCCTTTCGGTCCTCACGAGATCCTCACCGAAGAGGAGATCGAGAAGGTCGTCGAGTTCATCTACACCCTGTGATCGACGCGTAGAGATTCGAGGCCGACCAGCCAAGCGACAAATGAGGACGGGTAAACCATGAAGAAGATTCTTATTGCAGCCACCGCGGCTCTGGGCTTCGCATCCCTGCCGGCGATCAGCCAGGCAAGCCCGGAACAGGACCGCCAGGAATTCGTCAAGTACTTCCAGGACCGCTTTCCTGACGTCCCCTTCCAGGAATTCAAGAACGGCGTCAACGCCGTGGACGAGGGTCGCCGCGAACAGTGGGAAGCCAACGAGGAGTTCCCCCCCTACGAGTTCGCCGTGGACGAAGGCGGTGACCTGTTCAACAACACCACCTTCCCCAACGGCAAGAGCTACGCCGACTGCTTCGACGAGCCGGTCGACAACATCCGCCCGCAGTATCCCTACTTCGATACCGACCGCGGTGAAGTCGTGACCCTCGAGCTCGCCATCAACGAGTGCCGCGAAGCCAACGGCGCCGAGCCTCTGCGCTGGAAAAAGGGCGACATCGCCAAGATCTCTGCCTATCTCGGCTACCAGGCCCGCGGCAAGAAAATCGATGTCGAGATCCCCAACGAGGAAGCCGAGAAGTGGTACGAGCGGGGCAAGAACCACTTCTACTCCAAGCGCGGCCAGCTCAACATCGCCTGCGCCGACTGCCACCAGTACCATTCTGGCCAGCGGGCACGCGCGAACGTCCTGAGCCCGGCCCTGGGTCACCCGACCCACTTCCCGGTACACCGCAAGAAGTGGGGCGGACTGGGTACACTGCACCGTCGCTACGGCGGCTGTAACCGCAACATTCGCGCCAAGCCGCTGCCCGCCCAGAGTGCCGAGTACCGTGCACTGGAGTACTTCCAGGCCTACATGAGCAACGGCCTGGAGATCAACGCGCCGAGCTCGCGCGAGTGATCCCGACCGACTAAAACGGTCTTGAAGGGCAATAAAAAATCCGGTCTGGCGACAGGCCGGATTTTTTCATTATACTGCGGGGTCAATTTCGGTCGGCCACCTTCCGGCGCCGCACCGGATTACAACGCATAAGCTGTGCTTATCCAGTATGCCGTCGATTTTCTTCGACGGTGAATCCCAAAACGGGCAAAAACCGGAGTACGAACGCATGAGTCTTTCACGCCGAGAATTCCTGCAGATGCTCGCCGTGGCGAGTGCCGCCGGCATCAACCTGGGCACCGCCCAGGCCGGCAGCTCGAACCAGAAGGTGGCCAGCTCGGTCAAGGCCAACAGCGCCTCCTCGAACATGTACGAGGTGCCGAAAACCGGCAACGTCCACATCCTTCATTACACCGACTGCCACGCCCAGCTGAACCCGGTGTACTTCCGCGAGCCTTCGGTCAACCTGGGCATCGGCTCGATGAAGGGCAACCCGCCGCACCTGGTCGGCGAGGCGTTCCTCAAGCACTTCGGCGTCAAGCCCAACACCCCCGGGGCGCATGCCTACACCTACCTCGATTTCGCCGAGGCCGCCGAGAAATACGGCAAGGTCGGCGGCTTCGCCCACCTGCGCACGCTGGTCAAGCACATGAAGGACCAGCGCCCGGGCGCGCTGCTGCTCGACGGTGGCGACACCTGGCAGGGCAGCGCCAGCGCCCTGTGGACCGACGCGCAGGAAATGATCGAGGCGCAGAAACTGCTCGGCTCGGACATCTTCACCTCCCACTGGGAGGCCACCTACACCGCCGAGCGGATGATGGAAGGCATCCAGGAGCTCGAGGACAACGGCCTCGACTTCGTCGCCCAGAACGTCTTCGACAACATGTGGGGCGAGCGGGTCTTCAAGCCCTACGTCATCCGCGAGATGAACGGTCACAAGGTCGCCTTCATCGGCCAGGCCTTCCCCTATACGCCGATCGCCAACCCTTCCTGGATGGTCTCCGACTGGAGCTTCGGCATCCGCGACGAGGAGATGCAGAAGACGGTCGACAAGGCCCGCGGTGAAGGCGCGGAGGCGGTCATCGTCCTGTCTCACAACGGCATGGACGTGGACATCAAGATGGCCAGCCAGGTCACCGGCATCGACGCCATCATGGGCGGCCATACCCACGACGCCGTCCCGCAGCCCACCGTCGTCTCCAACAAGAGCGGCAAGACCCTGGTCTGCAACTCCGGCTCCAACAGCAAGTTCCTGTCCGTTCTCGACCTCGACATCAAGAACGGCAAGGTGGCCGACTACAACTACACCATGCTGCCGGTCTTCTCGAACTTCATCGAGCCGGACGCGGAGATGCAGTCCTTCATCGACAACTCCCGCAAGCGCAAGATCACCCTCGACAACGAGCGGATCTACGGCAAGCGCAACGGCGAGAGCTTCGTCATGGAAGAGCGCCTCAACAAGGTGCTGGCCAAGACCGACTCCCTGCTCTATCGTCGCGGCAACTTCACCGGCACCTGGGACCAGGTCATCTGTGACGCGCTCATCGAGCAGACCGACTCCGACATGTCCTTCTCGCCGGGCGTTCGCTGGGGCACCTCCCTGGTCCCGGGCTCCGACATCACCTACGAGGACATGATGACCGAGTGCGCCCTGACCTACCCCAACGTGACCGTCAACGAGTTCACCGGGGAGCAGATCAAGGGCATCCTCGAGGACGTCTGCGACAACATCTTCAACAAGGACCCCTACTACCAGCAGGGCGGCGACATGGTTCGCGTGGGCGGTCTCAAGTACGCCGTCGAGCCCAACGGCACGATCGGCAACCGGATTTCCGAGATGGAATTCAACGGCAAGCCCGTGGATCCCAAGAAGAAGTACCGCGTTGCCGGCTGGGCCTCCGTGGCCGACCCGGACAACATCCCGGGCGACACCGGGGTGCGCATCTGGGACCTGATGGAGGACTACCTGACCGACAAGAAGGTCATTTCCAACGTCCAGCCCAACGAGCCCAAGCTCAAGGGCGTCAAGGGCAACCCGGGTCTCAACCCCGAGTACGGCAACGTCACCTGATCGGTCCACACCGTCGCGACCGAGGACAGAGCCCCGCCATCCGGCGGGGCTTTTTCGTGCCCGAACCCAATCGCCGGCAGCCTCCGGCCCGTTCGACTACTGTCCTTTCTGAACTTACCGGGACCCGAACCCATGGATACAACGGACCGCCTGCCCGACGGCCAACTTCAACGCGCCGAGATCCTGAGTGCGCTGAGTCACGCCCTCGACCTCACCGAGGGCCAGCCTGCCGGCCACTGCGTCCGCTGCTGCTGGCTCGGCATGCAACTCGGCCACGCCCTGCACCTGGGACAATCCGAACTCCAGGAGCTCTATTACACGCTCCTGCTCAAGGACCTGGGCTGCAGCTCGAACGCCGCCCGGATCACCCGGCTCTATGCCACCGACGATCACGCCTTCAAGCGCGGCTTCAAGCAGGTGGACGATTCCGTCACCCGGATCATGCCCTTCCTCCTTCGCCACACCGGACTCGGCCAACCCCTCGGCCGTCGGCTCGCGAGCATCGTCGATGCCGTCCGCCACGGGGGAGAACACATGCACGAGCTCATCCAGACACGATGCGAACGGGGCTCTGCGATCGCCAGGGAACTTCGCTTCCCCGAAGGCGTTGCCGCCGGCATCTATTCGCTCGACGAGCACTACGACGGCCATGGCCAACCCCACGGCACGGCCGGGGATCACATCCCCCTCGCCTCCCGCATCGCCCTTCTCGCCCAGGTCGCCGACGTCTTCCACACGACCCATGACGGAACGGTAGCGCTCGAGGAGTTGCAAAACCGCAAGGGCAGCTGGTTCGACCCCGCCCTCGTCGACGCCTTCAGCAGCATCGCCACCGGCGAGGCCTTCTGGACCACGCTCGAATCGCCGGATCTCACCGCGCGCGTATGGGCCCTCGAGCCTTGCCCGGCGGCCATGCCCATGGACGAGGATTACCTCGACTCCATCGCCAGCGCCTTTGCCCAGGTGGTGGATGCCAAGAGCCCCTATACCGCGGGTCATTCCGAAAGGGTGACCGAGTACACCCGTCTCACCGCCGAGCGACTCGGGCTCCCTGCCCATCGCCGACGCTGGCTGGAGCGGGGCGCGCTGCTCCACGACATCGGCAAACTCGGCGTGAGCAACGCCATCCTCGACAAGCCCGGAAAACCGACCCGGGCCGAATGGGAATCCATCAAGCGCCATCCCCTCCACACCTATCGCATCCTCACGCGAATCGGGGGCATGGACGACTTTGCCCGGATGGCCGCGGCCCACCACGAAAGGCTCGACGGCCACGGTTACCCGTGGGGATTGAAGGCCGACGCCATCAGCCGGGAAACCCGAATCCTCACGACGGCCGACATCTTCGATGCGCTCACGGCAGACCGCCCCTACCGGGGGCCGATGCCGCGGGACCGGGCTCTTTCCATCATGCACGGAGAAGCCGGCAAGGCCATCGACCCGGAATGCCTCGAGGCCCTGGAGCAGGCCCTCCCGGATGAATGACGGGGGCTCAGAGCCGAGAACTTCGCATGCGGTATGTCGCTCCTAGCCTGTAGTACGCGGAGCGCAGCGGGGCTGGGGATCTTGCCGGGACGCTGCCGGGATGCCTCGAGCGCGAAGGCCCCGGTAGCAGATCGCCCCGGAGGCCCGGTGCTCACCCTCGCCGGCTTGCCGCGGGACGACAACCTGCCCAGGCCTCAGACTGACAACTCAGTAGAGTCCCCGTTGTCGGCAATACTCGGTCTCGCTCAGTAGCGCAGCCTCGACCACCGCCGCAACCTTGTCTCGGGCCGACCAGCCTTCCGGCATCGTATCGCTGTCCGGCAACAGCCGGCCCCGACGGTGGGCGTCGCGGCGCCGGTTGTACCGCGGGGCCTCGGAGAGGCCCCTCCTCGGCGGCCAGTGCCGCAATGGTCTTGTTCGCCAATGGCAGCATCTTCTGGATCACTGCCTCTTTGCGTTTGGATGAATACCGCGCAGATTGCTCCAATCTGCTACTCGGGTATTTGCTGACAGGCGATCCGGTCCAGCGGGCATTGACCTGGACAGGGGAGAGGCGCCCAATCTTATCCATGACGGCAAGCCACGACACATTGGCACGGAACTTTCCGCGCGTTCCACGGTCCGGATGCGACGTGCGGCAGGAGGTGCCCTGAGCCCCTGCCGGTTGCCGGGCTGGCGGCGCTGCCCGCCGACCAACCCGCAAAGGATGAGGTCGATGGCGTCATCGTGGCCGAGCTCGAACCCGGCAGCCCGGCCGCCCAGGGCGGACTGCACTTAGGGGGATGCAATCGACATCATCAGGCGCCGCGATATGGGTGGCATCCAGAATGCCCGCCAGGCCATGGACGATGTCTCAGACGCCGGGCTGCTGCACATATCGGGGGAGAACGGGGCGCTGCTTCTCGTTATCAAACCCCAACGCCCTTTGCCTTGAAAAACCAAGCGTGCGATTCACCACTTTCGAGGAGCATTGATCCATCAGGAGCAACCGTAATGATCCGAGTCGAGTCACTGCGAAGAAGCTATGGTGACACCCTGGCGGTGGATGACGTGAGCTTCACCATCGGCCGCGGCGAGGTGGTGGGGCTGCTGGGTCACAACGGCGCCGGCAAGACCACCATCATGAAGATGCTGACCGGCTACCTGGAGCCAACGGCCGGCACCATCCGCATCGACGATCTCACGGTCGGCCCGGACACCGCCGCCATCCAGGCGCGCATCGGCTACCTGCCGGAGAACTGCCCGGTGTGGCCGGAGATGACGGTGATCGACTACCTCGACTACCAGGCGGCGCTGCACGGCATCCCCGAGGCGCGGCGCACGGCGGCCGTCGCCCGGGCGATCCGCCGCACGTCGCTGGAGGAGAAGGCCGCCGCGCCCATCCATACCCTCTCGCGCGGCTACCGTCAGCGCGTCGGCGTGGCCCAGGCGATCCTGCACGACCCGGAGATCGTCATCCTCGACGAACCCACCAACGGCCTCGACCCCACCCAGATCCGCGAGATGCGCGACCTCATCCGCGAGCTGGCCGAGAGCGCCACGGTGATCGTCTCCACCCACATCCTGCAGGAGGTGCAGGCGGTGTGCGAGCGGGTGTTGATCCTGCGCGCCGGGCGGCTGGTGGTCGATGAGCGCCTCGACGCGCTGCAGCAGAGCCCCGCCCTGCGGGTGGCGGTCGGCGGTGATGCCCGCTCCACGTTGGCGCAGGTGGAGGGCGTGGCCGCCGTGGAGGAGATCGAGGCCGCCGGGGACGGGTGCCACCGCTACCGCCTCGCCGCCGCACCGGAGGCGGCGCCGCGCGTGGCCCGGGCGCTGGCGGGGGCCAATCTCCCCCTGCACGAGCTGAGCGGCGAGCGCCGCGATCTGGAGAGCATCTTCGCCCAGGTGAACGAGGAGGTGGCCCATGCGTGACCTGCCGACCATCATTGGACGCGTCGCCCGCAAGGAGTTCCGCGCCTTCTTCGCCACGCCAGCGGCCTATCTGTTCCTCGGCGCCTTCCTGGCGGCGACGCTGTTCGTCTTCTTCTGGGTGGAGACCTTCTTCGCCCGCAACATCGCCGACGTGCGGCCGCTGTTCCAGTGGCTGCCGCTGCTGCTGATCTTCCTGGTGGCGGCGCTGACCATGCGCGCCTGGTCCGAGGAGCGCCGCGCCGGCACCCTGGAGAGCCTGCTCACCGCGCCGGTCAGCCCCCTGGCGCTGATCCTCGGCAAGTTCGCCGCCGCCCTGGGGCTGGTGGCGCTGGCCCTGGCGCTCACCCTGCCGCTGCCAGTGACAGTCTCCCTGCTGGGGCCGCTGGACTGGGGGCCGGTGGTCGGCGGCTACGTGGCGACGCTGTTCCTGGCCGCCGCCTACGTGGCCATCGGCCTTTACATGAGTGCACGCACCGACAATCCCATTGTCGCCCTGATCCTGACGGCGGTGGTCTGCGGCCTGTTCTACCTGATCGGCTCGCCCACCCTGACCACCCTGTTCGGCCACGAGATCGGCGGCGTGCTGGCGCTGCTCGGCACCGGCACCCGCTTCGAGTCGATCACCCGCGGCGTGCTCGACCTGCGCGATCTCTACTACTACCTCTCCATCGTCGGGGTGTTCCTCACCCTCAACCGCTTCACGCTGGAGCGGCTGCGCTGGGCCGGCAACCCCGTTGGCCGCCGTCACCGGCTGTGGGGCTGGGCCGCGGGGCTGGCGGCGGCCAATTTCATCGCCGCCAACCTGTGGCTGGCCCCCATCGGCTGGGCGCGGGCCGACATCACCGCCGGCAACCAGTACTCCCTCTCCGCGGCGACCGAGGCGCAGCTGGCGCGGCTGCAGGAGCCGCTGCTGATCCGTGGCTACTTCTCGGCCAAGACCCATCCGCTGCTGGCGCCGCTGGTGCCGAAGATCCGGAACCTGCTGGAGGAGTATTCGGTGGCCGGTGGCGATCGCCTGCGGGTGGAATTCGTCGATCCCACCCGCGACCGCGAGGCCGAGGAGGAGGCCGCGGCGCGCTACGGTATCCAACCCGTGCCCTTCCAGACCGCCGACCGCTATCAATCCTCGGTGGTCAGCTCCTACTTCGACCTGGTCATCGCCTACGGCGACCAGTACGAGAAACTCGGTTTCCGTGATCTCATCGAGGTGAAGACGCGTGGCGAGGGCGACCTCGACGTGGTTTTGAAGAACCCCGAATACGCCATCACCCGCGCCATCCGCAAGGTGACCAGCGCCTGGGCGGCGGGCGGCAACCCCTTCGAACGGATCGCCGAGCCGGTCACCTTCAAGGGCTATATTTCGCCGAAGGAGAAGCTGCCGGAGAGCCTGCGCGACCTGCGCGGCGAGCTGGAGAAAGTGCTCGACGAGCTGGACCGGCAGGCCGACGACAAGCTGAAGGTGCGTATCCAGGATCCGGACGCAGGGGATGGCGAGCTCGCCGCCGAGCTCGAGCGCAAGTACGGCTTCGGCCCGCAGATCGCCGGCCTGCTCGACCCGACGCCGTTCTGGTTCCACATGGTGCTGGAGAGCGGCGGCGAGACGGTGCAGGTGCCCCTGCCCAAGACGCTGGACAAGGCGGCCCTGAAACGCAGCATCGACGCCGCCCTGCAGCGGCTCGTCCCCGGGGCACTGGATACCGTCGCGCTGGTCAAACCGAAGCCCTTTGGGCCCGGCGGCCACCGCTACAGCGAACTGGAGAAGGTGTTGGGCGAGAACCTGCGCATCGAGGAGACCGACCTGAAGAGCGGCCGGGTGCCGGCCGAGGCCGACCTGCTGCTGGTCCTCGCTCCCCGGGAGCTGGACGACAAGCAGCGCTTCGCCATCGACCAGTTCCTGATGCGCGGCGGCAGCGTGGTGCTCGCCACCTCGCCCTTCGACGTGCAGGTGGGGAACAGCCTCAGCGCGAGCAAGCAGGCCTCCGGGCTCCGGGAGTGGCTCGGCCACCACGGCATCGAGATCGTCAAGACCATGGTGCTCGATCCGCAGAACACCGCCCTGCCGGTGCCGGTGGAGCGCCGCGTCGGCGGTCTGACGTTCCGCGAGTACCGCATGTTGCCCTATCCCCACTTCCCGGACCTGCGCGGCGGGCGGCTCAACCAGGAGAACCCCATCACCGCCTCGCTCGGGCAGCTCACCCTCAACTGGGCCTCGCCGGTGACGGTGGACGCGGAGAAGAACAAGGGACGCAAGGTGATCGAGCTGCTGCACAGTTCACCGCAGAGCTGGGTGTCGGACAGCCTCGACCTGGTGCCCGATTACCGCGCCCATCCCGACACCGGCTTCGCCGCCGGGGGCGAGCGCAAGCCGCGCCTGCTGGCGGTGGCGGTCGAGGGGCGCTTCGATTCGTTCTATCAGGGCAAGGAGTCCCCCTTGGCCAAGGCCGAGCAGGCCGATAAGGCCGATAAGGCCGGTGAGGCCGGTGAGGCCGGCGAGAAGGACGACGAGAACGGCGCGAAGGACGAGAAGGAGACGCCCCGGATCACCGGCGTCATCGACCGTTCGCCGGCGTCGTCGCGCCTGATCCTGGTCGCGAGCAACAGCTTCGCCTCCGACGCGGCGCTGGACCTCGCCTCCCAGGCGCTCAACACCCGCTACAGCAAGCCGCTGGCCTTCCTGCAGAACGCCATCGACTGGTCGCTGGAGGATCGCGAGCTGCTCGCCCTGCGCGGGCAGACGCAGCTGGCGCGCACCCTCGAACCCCTGCGTGACGGCGAGCGGCGGCTGTGGGAGTCGCTCAACTACGCCCTGGCCCTGTTCGGCCTCGTCGCCGTCTGGGGCTGGCGCCGCCGGGTGGCAGCGGCCGACCGTAAACGCTACGACCAGGTTCTTGCGGAGGTGTGATCCATGGAAAAGAGCATCAAACTGCTCACCGCGCTACTTGTGCTCCAGATGTTGGCGGCGGTCGGATTGGGCCTGACCGACCGGGGGCTCTCCGCCGGTAGCCAGACCGGTCCGCTGCTCGAGGTGGACGGGGAGAAGGTCGACCGCATCACGCTGGAGGGCCCCGACGGAGCCAAGGTGGTTCTGGCGAACAAGGACGGCCGCTGGCAACTGCCCGACGCCGGCGGCTTCCCCGCCGATGGCGATCGCGTCCGACGGCTCATCGACCGCCTGAGCGGTCTCCAGGCAGGCACACCGGTGGCCACCAGTGATGAGGCGCGGCGCCGCTTCAAGGTCGGGGAGGAGGCCTTCGAGCGGCGCATCACCCTGGCCCGGGGGGACCAGACGCTGGCCACGCTGTACCTGGGCAGCTCGCCCGGGATGAAGCGCATCCACGCCCGGACCGGAGATCAGGAGGCCATCCACGTGGTGGAGCTGGCCGCCTACCAGGTGCCGGTGAGCGCCGATGACTGGCGCGACAAGGCCCTGCTCAGCCTGCCGTCATCGGAGATCGCCGCCATTGAGATCGACGGCCTGCGCATCGAGCGCGCCGGAAAGGCGGGGGATGAGCAAAGCGAGGGCACGGACGAGGAACCCGCCTGGACGGCGAGCCCGCTCCCGGAAGGCAAACGCCTGAAGGTGGAGGCCGCCGACAAGCTTGTCCGCCGGCTGGCCGATCTGCGCTTCGAAAAAGTGCTGGGCAAAGAGCCCAAACCGGAATACGGCCTGGAGCAGCCGCTGCTGGAGCTGGAAGTCACACGCAAGGAGGGGGAGACGATCCGTTACCGGCTGGGCAAGGCGCCGGAGAAGGAGGCGTATACCCTCAAGGTCTCCAGCCGCCCCGAGTACTTCCGCCTCGCCTCCTTTGTTGCAAAGCCGCTGATCGAGGCGGCGGCGCGTGAGGCGCTGCTCGCCCCGGCCGTGACCGGGGCCGAGCAGCAGCGGGACGGGGCGGCCGAGCAAGCCCGGACCAAAGAGCCCCAAACCGATGCGAAAAACGAGGGACAAGTCTCCTCTGAGCGGTAACCGCCGGCTCGCCTGGGAGTGAACGAGAACCCGCGTGCCGGTGGCAGGGCGCGGCCCGGTGACCGGGCAGGCGCCTTGGCGGCGCGGTTGGCGGCCCCTCTACCCCAAAATGAAAAGGGCCTCCGCAATTTGGCGTGACCTCTCTCACCAGGCCACGGCAGAGGATCATGTCTCTCGCCGAGGCACCAAGGACGCAAGGGGCAAGGCGCCCCAGGCCATCGACCGTTGGTTCGGTCTTCTCAGGTACTTGATCGTTGCACCCCGGGGCCCCTCGGGCCGTGCCCGACAGCAAGCCCCCGGCGACGAGGTTTGCCCGAAGGGCCAAGGCGCCGGGGTGCCCTTGTCTTTGGGCACTTTCTATTGGGCAAGCAATAGAAAGTGCCTCGCGCACCCGGCAACAAACGGAGAGGAAGAACACCGGCGCCAAAGGTGCGCGAAATCCCTGTTACGTGGCTTATAGGTCCCCCGCTTCGCTGAGTGCGCAGGACGAAAGTCGCAGGTCGCAGTACGTAGTACGTAGTACGTAGTACCCAGAGCGTGGCGGGGCTGGAGATCATTCCGGGGTGCGGGCTTATGACTTGAGCTCGAAGCCGGAAGCTCGAAACCACGCGCGCGTGGTGCAAGGGGAGATCGAGGGGGCCGGGCCTCGCCCGGAAAGACAACGGCGGTGACCGCCGGCTCGCCCGGGGGGTGAACGAGAACCGGCGTGCCGGTAGCAGGCCGCGGCCCGGTGACCGGGCAGGCGCCATGGCGGCGGAGCTGACGGGCCGCTTCGCGGCCTCCCCGTGCCGCAAAAGGAAAAGCCCCAGCCTGTTTCCAGACTGGGGCTTCGTGGTATGACCTGGCGGTGACCTACTTTCGCATGGGGAGGCCCCACACTATCATCGGCGCTGAGCCGTTTCACTTCTGAGTTCGGGATGGGATCAGGTGGTTCCGACTCGCTATGGCCGCCAGGAAAAGCGGTTTGTCGAGGCGTTCGACAATACGTGAATGCTTAGGCGATCGAGCGATTGGCAGACCATTTGGGTGTTATATGGTCAAGCCGCACGGTCCATTAGTACAGGTTAGCTTCACGCATTGCTGCGCTTCCACACCCTGCCTATCAACGTCGTGGTCTACGACGGACCTTCAGGAGACTCGAGGTCTCGGGGAGGACTCATCTTGGGAGGGGCTTCCCGCTTAGATGCTTTCAGCGGTTATCCCGTCCGCACTTAGCTACCCGGCAATGCCACTGGCGTGACAACCGGAACACCAGAGGTGCGTCCACTCCGGTCCTCTCGTACTAGGAGCAGCTTCCCTCAATCCTCCAACGCCCACGGCAGATAGGGACCGAACTGTCTCACGACGTTCTAAACCCAGCTCGCGTACCTCTTTAAA